>CAZUBB010000004.1:53734-62406 GCA_964618485.1 uncultured Pirellulales bacterium | reverse complement strand
TCGTGCGCGACGACGCGGACGACAAACAAGTAGCCGATCAACGCGGCGATCGCCAGCAGCGACGTGCCGACGGCGGTGAAACCGATCATTCGCCCCAGCACGATTTCACTGGCGCGGACGGGCTTGGTGACGATCGTATAAATGGTGCGCTGGGCGATATCGGTTGGCAGACTGAACGCGCTCAGGAAGCAGGAAACGGCGATCACGAGCACCGCCGTGAGAAACAGCAGGTAATCGATATACGTGGTAACCGCGCGATCGCGCATGAACCACGAAAGGAACATCACCGCCACGACAAAGAGCGCCAGGGCGACCAGCACCCAGCGGCTTAACGATTCTTGAATGGCCAGCCGAGCGAGCGCCCCGACGCGCCGCGGGGAAATCAGAAACAGGTCGCCGGCCGCGTCGCGAAAGACGCCGTACATCTTCCTCTCGGTCCGCGCCGGACCGTTCAAGATCGTTCCGATCAGGAACGACAAGACGATCACGGCCAGCGCCGAGATGCCGACCACGAGCACCCAATTCAGCGACGCCAGGCCGATCCAGTCGAAGAACTGCTGCGGCGTCGTCTCAATCACGAACGAGGAAAGCAACATAGGATCTTACTTGAGCGGCGCCGCTTGTCCCGAATGCCGGCGTTCAACGCTCGGTGCGGGCACAACGGGCTCGAGGGGTCGGGGGGTTGTTTCGTTACGAACCGCGAATGCGTTTGCCGGGACGCGCCTCGCTGTCGCGCACGATGTCCAGGAACAAGTCTTCCAGCGTGCTGCTCGGGTGCCCCATGGACACCATCTCCGCCTGATGCCGGCGGATCACTTCGTCGATTTCTTGCTTGGCGGCGTCGCTCAGTCCCTTGGCTTGGATCTCCGTCACGTCTTGCCGCATCAACAGATCGTCGACGCGTCCCAACTCTTTGAGTTCGCCCTGGTGCAGGATCGCGATGCGGTCGCAGACATCCTGCACGTCGGCCAGCAGATGGCTGCACATCACCACCGTCTTGCCTTGTTCTTTGAGCCGGATGATCAGCTCTTTCATCTCCCGGGTGCCGATCGGATCGAGCCCGCTTGTGGGCTCGTCGAGCAAAATCAGCTCCGGGTCGTTAATCAGCGCCTGGGCCAACCCGATGCGGCGCGTCATCCCCTTGGAGTACTCGCGCAACTGCCGCTTCTTGGCCCAATTCAGCTTGACCATGTCGATCAGCTCCGCGGTCCGCTGCTTGCGAACCGTCTTGGGCATGTCGAACAACCGGCCATAGAAGTCGAGCGTTTCTTCGGCGTTCAAGAATCGGTACAGGTACGATTCTTCCGGGAGATAGCCCAGACGCTCGTTCTTGGTGACGTCGGTGGCTTCTTTGCCGAAGATCAACGCCTGGCCGCTCGTGGGGAACAGCAGTCCCAGCAGCAATTTCAGCGTTGTCGACTTGCCGGAGCCGTTCGGGCCCAGCAGCCCGAAGACTTCCCCTTTGCGGACCTCGAGGTCAAGGGCGTTCAAGGCACGGACTTTTTGGCGGCCCCAGAAGTCGCGGTAAACCTTGGTCAGGCTCCGCGTCTCAATGACGACGTCGGTCTGCGTGGCCGGCGCCACGACCTCGGCGGTGACCACTGCCCCCATCGGCTAGGCTCCCTCGCTGGAATTTTATGGATTGTCGGATCGAACGCGAGAATACCGGCGGCAATGCGGAAAAGCTTCGCCCTTTGCAGCCCGGCCAGACAGCAGAAACCGCTCCGCTGAGCCGACCTCCGCGAGGGCTAGCGCCAGGGCCGAAAGGGGCCCGTCGAAATGGCGCAACTCCAGTGGAGACCGGCAGCTAGTTCTGTCCTACGACGCCGCGCCGAGCGAGGTTCACTTCTCCATGCCGGACCCAGCTTGCCCCCGGGTCTCATGCATCCACCGGCTAAGGAAGTTCCTACTATAAGTGGCGCGAGGGACCCTCGCAAGCGGATGGAACCATCCGCGCAAGACCGCCCGCAAGATTGCCGTCGGCGGCCGAAATCCCGGTCCGCAAAACCGGAAAAGAATCCACTGGAAGGCCAGCAAATACCGCAGCGGACGCTATTTCTTCTTTTCGTTGTGCAGGGTGTGCTTGCGCACGCGCGGGCAGTACTTCATCAGTTTCAGCTTCTCGCCGCCCGGCTTGCGCCACAACGTGTAATTGTAGTCCCCCGTCTCGCTGCAAACGAGGTACACCACTTCGGCTTTTTTCTTGCTCTTCGCCATGTCAGGAATCGTCGGCTGCGGGTGAAATCGGGTTCAAAACTGGGCCGTACTCGACTCGAACGAGTGACCTCCACGGTGTGAGCATGGCGCTCTAACCAACTGAGCTAACGGCCCGAATACTTCATGGCGGCGGCAGACCGCCGGGACCCGGTATTAAACACATTTCGTCTTATCGCGGCAACGGGGGCTGCTCAACTTTTCTGTGTCGTGGCAGCGGGCGACGCCCATGCCGCGTTTTCCCATTTTATCGGTAAATCCTGCTGTGGCTGCGAAGGATTTCCTCCGCTCGCGACCATACAACTACAGGAACAGCGAAGTGGCGCCGCCACGGGGCGGAGCCGCCACCAGGGAACGACTGCCCGACGGACGCGCCTGCCCATGCCGACGCCGAAACAGCAAGACGAGGAGCGGGAACTCCGCGCGGCCGTCCTCGACGGCTCCGCCGCGGCGTGGCGCACACTCTTCGACCGCCATTTCGGGCCCCTGTACGCCTTCGTGCTGACTCGGGTCGGCCGGGATCGTGCCTGGGCGGAAGACATTACGCAGGAAACCTGGCTGCTGGCCGCCCGGGACTTGCGGCGGTTCCGCCCCGAGCTTGCCAGCTTCGGGGCCTGGCTGTACGGGATCGCGGAAAACCAGTTGCGCAACGAGCGCCGCCGCCAGTCGCGCCGGCGGTCGGACGGGCTCGATGGCAACGAGACCGAGGGGACGGACAACGCGGTCGGCTCGCACGACTTGCGCGAGGGAATCGCCGTGACGTTCGCTGCCTTGCCGGCGCGGTATCAGGACGTGCTCCGCGCCAAATATGAGGATCAATTACCAACGGCGGAGATCGCCGCTCAGTGGGGGGCCACCAACAAGAGCGTGGAATCGCTCCTCGGCCGCGCCCGGGCGGCATTCCGTGACTTGTATCGCCAACTATGCGGCGAAACGGACGACGATCGAGGTGAAGCATGAGTGAATCCCATCCCGAACCCCACGAAGCGTTACTCGCCGGCCTGGAATACACCGCTGGCGCGTTCGACTTGCCCGCCGATGTGGCTGCGTTGCGCGAGCGGCTGTTGCGCGATACGTTGCAAGTCGTACGCGGCCATCGGCGGCGCAAGCAGGCGCTCCGTACCGCGAGTTGGGGCCTGGCCTACGCCGCGGGCGTGCTGAGCGCCTGGTTCGGCCTCCGGCATTTCACCAGTGATGCCGCTCCCCGCGAGACGATCGCCGTTCAGCAACCGTCGCCTCAGGAGAAAATGACGACCGTCAAGCAACCGCCGCAGAAGCGCGTCACGCCGGAGTATCTTCGCGCGCAAGTAGCCGGCGCGCAGCGCGCGGAACAAATCGAGTTACTCCGCCGCGCCGGTGATCTGTATCTCAACGAACGCAACGACCTCCGCTCCGCGGTGACCTGCTACCAGCAAGTCCTGGAACTCGCGGAGACTCCCGAGCAACTCGCCGTACTCCCCGACGACAGTTGGCTCCTCGCGGAACTCAAGAACGCGCAGCGTACGCAGTGACCGCAAGTTCTCCGATCGCGCAACCTGGAGCCGGAAGCGTCAGCGCCCGGAGTAAAGCGCCGCTGCGTCGCAGAACGCTTAGACAAGACCGACACTCAAAACTTCATCGACGATCTACTCCGGGCGCTCACGCTTCCGGCTCTCAAGTCTGACTACAACTCGCCCCATTTCACCAGGAAACCAACCCATGCAACTCAAACGATTCACCGGCATCGGGCTCGCCGCCGCACTTGCAATCTCTGCGCCGGCGTTCGCGCAAGAAGGCAGCGGCGGTAATTCGACCGGCGGAGCCGGCCCCATCGTCGGCGGCGGGCTAAGCGGTCAAATCGCCGGCGGCGGCGATGCATCCGACCCGAGCGGCTCAGCCGGCATCGGCTCTTCCGGCGGGGCGCCGAGCGGCCCCGGCGGTGGCGCAATCAGCGTCGAAGGGACCTCGCATCACGGCGGTATGGCCGCCGACGGCGGCATGCCGCTCCAACCGCACGGAATTCCCGCCACGCTCGATCAGGCCATTCAACGCGCCTTGGCCAACAACCCAGACATCCGGGTCGCCGAAGCGAATCTCCGTCAAGCGCAAGCGGCGTACGAGCAAGCCAAATTGAAGCTCGCGCAGCAGGTGATGATCGCCATGGAGCAGGCCGAGATCGATCGGCTCGCATTGGAGCGCATTCAACAAGCGACGGACGCCCTAGCCGGCAGCGTTTCGAAGCAGGAACACCACCTGGCGCGGTTCGCCGCGCGGAAAAGCCAATTGGAACTCCAGTACTTACTCGGCGAATCGCCAGCCGCCGGTCAGATGTTTCTCGATAGCGGCATGGGAAGCGCAACCATGATGGGCGACGGCATGGGGATGCCTATCGGCGGAGGCGGGGGTATGGGAACTATGTCGGTCGGCGGAGACGCAGGCTCGAGCGGAGCCGCCGGTGGCGCGATGATGGGCGCGCCGAATGAAGGCGGCGGCGGCGAGGAAAACCCGCATGGTGCGAATCGGCGCAAATGGTATGAGGACACGCTCTCACATGAGAGCGGCCCGATTGAAATCCACGCCGGCGAGGCCGAGACACTGGCCCAACAACTGGCGAAGCGGATGAATGTTCCGGTCATCGTCGATAGTCGTACGCTGATCGAGCGTTCGGAAAACACGTCGTTGAACGTGGAGCTGATCCTCAATCGCGAAAGCCTCACCTGGCGCGACGTGCTAACGGCCATCGCCGACACGAACGACATCGGCTTTCTCATCCGCGACTACGGCATTCTCATCACCACGCCCGAGAAGGCCAGCGCGGCCAGTTTCGGTGGAGACGGCGGTGGCGCCATTGGCGGATTCGGCGGTCCCGGGGGCCTCGGCGGTGGAGGAGGCGGGTTCGGCGGCGGGGGGTTCTAACAAACCGTAGGGCGGGCCGGCGCAGCGCGACGGGCGCCATCCGTGTAAAACGAGCGCGCCCGCACAGCAGGTTCGGCCACTATCGATCAAGGCCCGCCGCTCTCACACGGCGGGCCTTGTCGTTTGAACTTGCCGACATGAACTGCGCTGACACGTTTGCGATGAAATAAGTCTCGTCGCCTGCGCCGGCCCGCCCTACGCGTAATACGTTACACGCGGGCGAGCACCTGGAGCGCCACGTCGCAAAGCGCCTTCGCCGCCTGCTCGGTCGGCGCCTCGGCGATCGCGCGGACGATCGGTTCCGTGTTGCTGCCGCGGACGAGCAACCAGCTATCGGGAAAATCAAGCCGCAGGCCGTCCATCGTGTCGGCCTGCGCTTCTTTGAAATGTTCTTTGAGCGCCGCGAAAGCCGCTGGGAGCTTTTCCGTCGACAGCGCCATCTTCGTCTTGGCCATCGCATAGCGCGGCAACTCGTCGGCCAGCGCAGCGATGGGCATCCCGCGCGAGGCCATCGCATCGAGCGTGAGCGCCATGCCGACGAAACTGTCGCGCACGTAACCCACGCCGGGATGAATCACGCCGCCGCTTCCCTCGCCGCCGATCACCGCGCCCTGCGCTTTCATCACCGCGCAGACGTTCGCCTCGCCCACCGGCGAGCGATAGGCCGCGCCGCCGTACTTATTGGCCAGGTCTTCGGTCATGCGGCTCGTCGAGCAATTCGTCACCACGGCGCCGGGATGGCTGCGCAACCAATGATCAGCGCAAAGTGCGAGCGTGTATTCTTCGCCAAGATAGCGCCCCGCGGCGTCGATGATCGCCAGGCGATCCGCGTCCGGGTCCTGACAGAAGCCGATATCCGCCTGGACGTCGACGACGTGCTTGAGCACGCCCGCGAGGTTCTCGGCGATCGGTTCCGGCAGATGCGCGAATTGTCCGTCAGGCGTTGCGCCGAGCACGTTCACGTCGCAACCGAGCGCCTCGAGCAGTCGCTTCCCAAGCGCCGCGCCGGAGCCGTGGTTCGCGTCTAACAACACTTTGAAGCGCCGCGCCCGGATGCGCTCGACGTCAACCGTGGCCAAAACCAATTCCAAGTGTCTGGCATGCGGATCGACGACTGGCACGACCTTGCCGGGCGCCACATCGCCGGCCGCGGGCGCGGGATGGCGATAGCGCTCGATGACCTGCTTCCCTGCGTCGGCGGAAATGACCTGCCCTTCCGGCGAAAACAGCTTAATGCCGTTGTACTCCGGCGGGTTGTGGCTGGCGGAAATCTGAATACCGCCTGCGGCCTGGTGTTCGCGCACCAGGACGCCGGTCGTCGGCGTCGCGGCGACGCCGGCCTGCAAGACCACGCGGCCGCGCGCCACGAGCGCTCGCTCGATCGCATCGGAGAGCATCGGCCCGCTCGCGCGGCCATCACGCGTGACGACAATCGCCCCCGGCGGCAGCTGCGATTGATAAGCGTCGACAAAGCGCGAAGCAACCTCGTTGTTCAACGAAACGCCGATCACGCCACGCAGACCGGAAACGCTAATGATCGGCTCGGACGTCAATGTGCCGGACGCGCTCACGTTGTGGACTCCTGTTCAATTTCATTCTCTTAGCGACGACGTTCCTTTTTCACCACCGAGGCACGGACGACACGGCGGAAAGAACGAGCGCGCATTTTGAAACGCAGAGGCGCTGAGACGCGGAGGGGAGGAAGCGGTGTGTGATGTACGACGAGAAAGTGTTGCTTCGTACCAAGGTTTCGAAGTCCCACCTCTCTTCACTCTGCGTCTCAGCGCCTCTGCGTTTCAAATTGAACTCGCGTTTTCGCCCACCGTGCCCTCTGTGCCGTAGTGAATCCTCCCCTTACCGCGCCATCCGCTGCCGGAACTCATCGATCGTCCGCGCGATTCCCTGCTCCAACGGAATCGTCGGCCGCCAGCCGAGATTGCGTTCCGCACGGCCAATGTCGGGCCGGCGCTGCTTTGGGTCGTCCTCCGGCAGCGGCTCGTGGATGATTTGCAGCCCGGGGCGGATCGCATCGCGCACCAGCTCCGCGAGTTGCAGCATTGTGAACTCGACGGGGTTGCCGAGGTTATGCGGCTCGTGGCAATCGAGCCCTTCGTAGCGCATCAGCCGCAGCAGCCCTTCGACGAGGTCGTCGACGTAACAGAAGGAGCGCGTCTGGCTGCCGTCGCCGTAAATCGTCAGCGGTTGGCCGTGGAGCGCCTGGCAAATAAAGTTGCTCACCACGCGGCCGTCGTGGAAGGCCATCCGCGGGCCGTACGTGTTGAAAATCCGTGCGATCCGCGTGTCGACGTTGTTGCTGCGATGGTAGTCCATGAACAGCGATTCGGCGCAGCGCTTGCCTTCGTCGTAGCAAGAGCGAATGCCGATCGGATTGACGCGGCCCCAATAATCCTCGCGCTGCGGATGGACATCGGGATCGCCGTACACTTCGCTCGTGCTGGCCTGCAAGATCCGTGCGCCGACGCGCTTCGCCAGCCCCAGCATGTTGATCGAGCCGGAGACCGAAGTCTTGATCGTCTTGATCGGATTGTGCTGATAATGAATCGGGGACGCGGGACATGCGAGGTTGAACACCCAATCGGCTTCAAGCAGGATCGGCTCCACGACGTCGTGGCGAATCAGCTCAAACCGCGGATGACTGAACAAGTGCGTGACGTTGGCCTTGCTGCCTGTGAAGAAATTGTCCAGGCAAAGCACGTCATGCCCTTCAGCAATCAAGCGATCACAGAGGTGCGAGCCGACAAAGCCGGCGCCGCCGGTCACCAGAACGCGCAACGGTCCATCATCGCCGGAGGGCGGAGTCATGCGCTCGCCCCTTGGTACACCACGGGATTGCCCAACCGCTTCGACGTATACATCGCCGAATCGGCCGCGGCGACGATCTTCGCGGGATCCCCCAGCGCGCCGTCGACCATCGCGATGCCGATGCTCACGCCGAGCGTCAGCTCCTGACCATCGACCTGCAGAGGTTCGTGCAACAGCCGCGTCAAGCGTTCGGCGATGTGCAGCGCCTCGTCCGGATGTTGGATGCCGTCGACGAGCAACGTGAATTCATCGCCGCCGCGCCGCGCCAACAGATCGCCCGGCCGGATCCCTGCCGCCAGTCGCTGCGCGACGGCCGCCAAGACCTGATCTCCCATCGCGTGGCCGAAACGATCGTTCACCGGTTTGAACTCGTCCAGGTCGAGAAACATCACCGCGGCAAACGGCGCTCCCGACCGCCGCACGCGCTCCGTGCACTCCGCGAGGCGGCGGTCGAACGGATCACGCGTCGGCAGCCCGGTCAACGAATCGAACGGCACGCCTGTCGCCCCGTTCGACGGACCGGCGACTTGGACCGAGCCGAACACTAACAGCCAAGTCTCTGGAATGCCGGTTCCGCAGGCGAAGCTGCGCGCTGTGACGGGCATGCGCGAACCGTCGGCACGCTGCAGTTCGAGTGGGTGTTCGCAGTCGGGCGGCGGAATTTCGGCCAGGAAATCGGTCATTGGCCGGCCGATCAACTCCTCGCGGATGCGGCCCGAGCCGTGACAAACGACGCTCTC
>CAZUBB010000004.1:37824-53724 GCA_964618485.1 uncultured Pirellulales bacterium | reverse complement strand
GATTCGCATCGATCACTTCGCGCGTCGACCCGTCGACCACGAGCATCGGGCTACCGGCGACCAAGAACGCCAGGCGGAGGTACTCGGTATTGGGAGTCGCGGCGAGCGGCATCGTGCGATGGTGCGAGCAGTAGAAGAAAGAGTACCGGATGCTGAGCCACAAGCGATTGGGACACGCCCTCTCGATTCTAGTCCTGAAGCCGGAATCGAGCGAGGAACCGGCGTTGGGCGGATCCGCGCGCCTTCCTCCTGACCATCGACCGGTCGAGCGGCGTGTAGCGATTGTACGGGCTCGCCCCGGCTTTCGAGTGGGGGACTTTTCCGGACATTGCGCGCGATTCGTGCATGCCTGGCGTACCGCCCAGGTGAGCGTTTCCGTGGGCGGAATGTGCGAGTGTGCGCCTGGGCGCAAATCGTCCGACAGCACGAAGAGAAGCGTTTGCTCAAGTCACCGATTCCCACGCGGGCGATTCCAATTCGCCGCTTCACATCGGAAGGATCCAGTCGATACGTAAACAATGGATGTTGTGGTTGGCGCTCGGCATCCCGGCTTTGCCGGCCAACGCGGCGATGTACCCGTTGGAGTCGGATGCGGTCAGCCAGGACGTGGTCGAAGAGGCCGCGCCGGCGGCGCCGGAGATTGCGGTCGACGAGGTGACCTCAAACTACGCCGCGGGCTGCGCGGACTGCGGCGGTTGCGCGGACGGCTGTTGCGGAGGCTGCGACGGCTGCTGCTCGCCGCTCTTCTCGTACACCCCCTGTTGCCCTGACGGCTGCTGGGATGGCTGCGGCTGCCCCAACGATCGGCTGCTGGGGCTGATCGCCAAGACCGATTATTGCTTCAACAGCTTTATCAGCCCGATCAGCAATCCGCTCTTCTTTGAAGATCCGCGCCAACTCTCGGAAGTGCGGTTCATCTACGCCCATCACATCATTCCGGACGACGTGCCGGTGCTGCAAGGCGGCCATGCGAATTACTACGCCATGCAAGCCCGCGCCCGCCTCACCGACCGCGTGTCGTTCATCGCCACGAAGGACGGCTACATCGACCTCGACACGCCCGGCACGGGCGATAGCGACGGCTGGGCCGATGTCGCCGCCGGCCTGAAATTCACCGTGTTCCGCAATCCGGAACGTCAATTCCTGCTCTCGACGGGGATGACGTATGAAATCGACATGGGCGAACACCAGGTGTTCCAAGGTCGCGGCGACGGCGAGTTTCACTTCTTCCTGACCGGCGGCAAGCAATTTGGCAGCCGGACGCACTGGCTCTCCGCCTCCGGCTTCCGCATCCCCACCGACCACACGGTCCGCAGCCAGATGTGGTACTGGTCGAACCACTTCGACTACCAGGTGACGAACATGCTCTACGGGCTGGTCGAATTCAACTGGTTTCACTGGCTCCGCAGCGGCGACGGCCCGCTCGGCACCAGCGGCTTCGAAGGGCTGGACCTCTTCAACCTCGGCAGCACCGACGTGGCAGGGAACGACATCTTCACCTGCGCCGTCGGCGTGAAAGCCAAACCGTACCGCAACGTGGAACTCGGCACCGGCTGGGAATTCCCCCTCACCGATCGCCGCGACATCCTGGAAGACCGCTTCTACGCGGACCTGATCTTGCGGTATTAAGCGAACGCAGACGCTTGATTGCAATCAGTGGCCGGCGCGATCGACAGATCGCGCCGGCCTTTTTTGTCGGCGCGCCGCAAGTTACGATACCACCTCGCATCGCCCACAAGATCGCATAAAATCAGGTCTCTCGTCATGCCCGAAGGTCTGCGCTTTACCCCCGAATCGACCGTTGTCACCGGGTGGGATTTCAGTACCGGCAGTGTGAAGTGTCTGGCGTTTGACGTCTCCGGCAAGACGCTCGCCGAGGTGCGCATGCCGACCGATCTCTGGCATGGAGATCCTGTCGAAGCGGGGCTGAACGAACTCAATCTCCTGCAGCTCGAAGGCCAAGCGAGGGCGTCGACGCGGGCGATCGCCGCGCGGCTCCGCAAACTGCGGCGACTCAATGACTGGCGCACGGGGGGCATCTCCGCGACGCATCATACCGCCGGCCGGATCGACGCCGAACGCTTGCCGGTGCGCCGCGCGATCTGCTGGAATGACCATACACTCGCCGAGTATCACGCCCATGGACTAAAACGCCTCGGCGGACAGAAGCGCGTCGAGGAGCTAATCGGCGGCCCATGGGCGATTCGCTATTCGCTCAGTCATCTGGTGAAAGACGAAACACAACTCTCCGAAGCCGATTGGAAGCGTACTGAGCGGATGCTCTTACATGGCCCACTCGCGGCCGGTTACTTGACTGGTAACTTTGAAGTGACCAGCGTCTCCTCCGCAGCGTCG
The DNA here is from genome assembly GCA_964618485.1 of uncultured Pirellulales bacterium. Classification (GTDB taxonomy): domain Bacteria; phylum Planctomycetota; class Planctomycetia; order Pirellulales; family JALHLM01; genus JALHLM01. Next base: position 51,369 of record CAZUBB010000004.1, on the reverse strand, counting down.
ACGGGAATTCTCGATTTCCGGCGTCGAAAATGGCGGCGCGAAATGCTCGACGCGCTGGCCGAGCCCGAGTATCGCAAACTGGCGTGGAAACAACTCCCCAAGGTGATCGATCACTTCGAGCCGATCGGTTCGCTCGCCGATCACGTGGCGCTCGAGGCGGGCATCGACTCCACGCGCCGCCCGCTGATCTTCCCCACGAGCGACGATCAGCAAGCCGGCCTCGTCGGCGGGGGCGCGGTCGACGACGGCCAGATGGCGATTATTCTTGGTAACTCCGCCGTGGTGAATTCGTCGTCCAAGCGGACGCCGGAGCGCGGCAACCTGGACGTCATGTGCCTCAACTGGGGACCGTACCTCTGGATGCGGTGCTATAACAACGGCGCGCAATTCATCGATCGCATCGTCGGCGCGAAAGTCGACTGGAAGAAACTCGAAGCGCAGGCTCGCGCCGTGGCGCCGGGCTGCGACGGCGTGAGCGTGATGCCGTTCACGTCGCCGGAACCGTCGCTCAAAGTTACCGAACCTTGCTTGGAGTGGTCGCCGCGCGAGCCGAAACCACCCGGCGTCCGTTACCGCGCCAGCCTCGAAGCGCTCGCCTACCTGATCGCCCTCGGCGTTCAAGAACACGAGAAGGCCGGCCAGCGGATCGAACGGATCACGGTCTCCGGCGGTATCGCCCGGAGCGACCTGATGTGCGAAATCCTGGCCTCCGTGCTCGGCCGCCGCCTGGAACGCCTCGCCAGCGACGAAGGTCCCGCCCTCGGCGCGGCGGTCACGGCGTTGGCGGCGTACGAAACCTACCTCCGCCGCCAGGCTGGAGACACAACTCCGTTCACCGTGGCCGACGCGGTCCAGCAACTGGTCCGCTTCCGCGGCGGTGTGGAACCGAACGCGGCATGGAGCGAAACCTATCGCCGCGAACTTCAAGCGTTCCAGAAGCGCCTGAAGAATCTCTGATCCCCCGGATGACGATTCCGAATCGCCGGGAATAAACCGCCCCCGCTCGGCATCTCTCTTATCAACGTTCGCGTCGACTTCCGTGATTCATCGGAGGGGAGAGACCATGCGCGCCATCGTCTTGCTGAGCGTTCTGGCGTTGGGCTGCGGCGGGCCGGCGGTCAACTACCAGTCCCGTGCGCCCGCCTCGGCCGCCGCGGAGGGCGAAGCCCCCGCGCTCGATATGGCCGCTCCGTCCCGCGCCGCGACGCCTGCTGAGAACGGCACGCCGGGAACGGCCGGCCCGCCGTCGGCAGGCGCGCTCGAACGCAAGATCATCTACGAGGCGGACATCGACCTCGTCGTCGAAGATTTCACGCCCGTCCCGGCGCTCGTCGATCAATTGGTCAAGGGCTACAACGGGTTCATCGCCAATTCGCAGGTCTCCGGCGACGCGGGCGAGCGGCGCACCGGCGTCTGGAAACTCCGCATCCCGATCGCGAACTTCGATGCCTTCCTGCGCGATGCGCAAGGAAACATCGGCGAGGTGAGCCGTATCTCGCGCGATTCGAAGGATGTCAGTGAAGAGTTCTACGACGTGGAAGCCCGCATTCGCAACAAACGCCAGGAAGAATCGCGGCTACTGAAACTGCTCGACGAGCGCACCGGAACGCTGGAAGACGTCCTCGGCATCGAGCGCGAACTCTCCCGAGTGCGCGAAGAGATCGAGCGGATGGAAGGCCGCATGCGGGTCCTGGCGGATCTCACGTCGATGACCACGGTCACCTTGCGGGTGCGCGAAGTGCAGCACTTCATTCCGGAGGAAGCGACGACGTTCGGCGACCGGGTCCGCCGCGCGTTCAGCAATTCCCTCTGGGCCATGCGCACCGCCGGAGAATCATTCCTGGTCATGCTCGCCGGCGCCGCCCCCTGGATCGCCCTCCTCGCCATCCCAGTCGCCGTCGCCATCCGCATCGTACGGCGCAAGTTGTTCGCGTAGGCAGGCGGTCCTCGGATTTCACCACGGACGCACAGAGGACACGGAGAGGAGGACTTTGAACCGCGAAAGGCGCGAACGGGCGCGAAAGTCGGAGCCTCGTTGGTCCACGGAACACACGGAATCACACGGAAAAATGGGGCTGGCAGGTTTTCGATTGAACGACTTGATAGAACGTTCGGCACACGTTCAAGCGCTGGACGATGCACCAGTTCCAGTTCCTTGTTTTTCCTCGCATTCCGTGGACTACTTTGCGCCCATTCGCGTCTTTCGCGGTGAACTACCTCACTCTCCTCCTTCCTCCGTGCCCTCTGTGCCTCCGTGGTGAATCTCCTCTCTTAGCCCGCTTGCTCCTTCTCTACCGCTTCTCGCGCCGATAATACGTGCGCGAGCACCGATTGCATTCTGGATTCATCCGCGAACGGCGAGAGGACATAGGACTTGAGCGCCGCGATCGGGGCGCCGTAGTCGGTTTGCCGGTAGCAATCGGTCATCGAAATGACCACGCCGCGCCCGGCGATCGCTTCTTCCTGCACGTGCTCGAAGATCCGGCGGTTGTAGGCGTTGTGCGCGAGGAGTTGTTCGCGGAACTTCGGGTCGCTCCGCTCCCGGTCCTTGATGGTGAACGTGTTCACACCGTGCGGATAAACGCGAAATAGCGTGACGGGGCCGACGTTGTCGCCGTTCAGCACCGTGACGTCCGGATGCGATTCGATCTTCTCCCGCAGCGCCTCGGCCATTTCCACCGCATGCCCCAGCAGCGTGCGCAGTCCTTCTTTGCCGAGCAGCAACAGATTGGCCAGCGCCGCCATCGGCCCCGTCGCCGAACGGCTTGTTTCCAAGGTGAACATGCCGGGATGGTACTCGCCCGATTGGTACAGGTACGGCATCGAATCGCGCGACCGGGCGATGTACTTGAAGTCGTGCGCATTTTTCAGCAGCACGAGCGACGACACGTACGGCACGTACGCCGTCTTATGGAAATCAATGCCGAGCGAATCGGCCAGCCCGAGGTGCCGAATGCGATACTGCGCCTCGGCGAGCGAGCGCACCGTGCGGCCCCGGAAGCCCAGCTCGTTCTGCTCGTAGTCGTAGTCGTTGAACACGCTCCAGGCCCAGCCGATCACGGCGTCGGCATGGACGTGCGGCCGGTAATCGATTTGGAACTCCTCGACCAGTTCGTCCCGCAGGTTGACGATTCCCTCTAGGTCGTCGATGCCAAAGGCGTCGGTCGAACCCATCGTCGCGATGATCGCTGCAATTCGCCGGCCCGACTCAATCGCTTTCCGGGCTGCGACGGCCAGTTCGCCGAGCTTGATCGAGTTATCGGGATGCGTCGGCACGCGCACCACGTGATCCTGCCCAATTCCCAGCCAGGCGGCGACGCTCTTCGTAGCGTAGTGGCTTTGCTCCGAACACAGCAATACCGCCGGTTCGCGCAATCCCGCATTCAGGCAGTTCGCGACCGCCTTTTCGAGCCCGATCTTCACGCCGTACAGCAGCGTGCCGGTGCCGCCGAACGTAAACACGCCCCCGGCCTGCTCGGGATCGTAACCGATCATCGCCGCGGTCATGGCCACGGCCCGGACCTCGGCCTCGGCCAGGCGGCGGGACGATTCGTCGCTGCACAGGTTCGGGTTGTAAATCGCCGGCAGCAACACGCCGATGATGCTCGCCAGCGAGGGGTACGGCACCACGTTGATCTGGCTGCGCGGATGCCCCCAGATGAACATCCCCTCCAGGTAGCCCACGAGTTGGCGAATCACCTGCTCCAGGGGTTGCTGCCCATCCCCCACTCGGGCCCGTCGCGCCTCGTCGTAGTCCGGCTCGGTCGGCGAACCTAGAATCGGCGCCCGGGACTTGAGCTCGTCCACCTGGTTCAGCGCCCGCAGGATGGAAAACACCGCGTAGGCGTCGTGCACCGGGTCGGAAACGGGCTGCGGAAACTCGCGGCGGATCTCGTCCAACAACTTGCGATAACGCGGTGGCATCTCAGGACTTCCGGAATGTATGGAGCGCGCAACTCCACCCCATTCTGCCCGATCCGCCCCCGCGCGACTATCGCGCTTCCGCCCGCCGCCGGAGAACGACAGGCTCAGCGCAAAAAAAAAACGGCCCGGCGGGCGAGCTTGCGCTCTGCCACACCGGACCGTGCCCTCCTGGGAATACTCAGCGCCTGCGGCGTCCATTCTTCGTTGACGACAGGGGTGCCGACCGACGGGACGGCGCGAGCATTCCGGAAATGTACGGCCTCGCGGGCGAAACCAGCCATCGAATCCAGAACCCGGCGAGGATGCACGACGGTGAATGCGTTACCGGGTTCAAGCTGGAGTGCCCAAGGCAGAGGCTCTGCCGGAGAAGTGAAAAAAGGCCCCCCTTTTTTCTAAGCCCGTCCCAATCTGACGGGCTGTATCCGGCGATGGTAAATGGTATCGGTAGAAGTGGTCGTACGACTTGCGGGAAGTTGAAGGGGGACGAGTGAGATTGTGCGGGCTCACTCTTCCGGAGTATTGCACGAATCGGAAAAATCGGTGAAGAATGACGGAATCGCTGACGCACTCGCTTCCGCGATGCATTTCATTTGCGGTGGACGGTTTCGCGTCTTGGTCGTCGAACTCGAGGAGGTCGATCGATGCGATACGTACTTCTGGCCTGCTGTGGTTGCGTGCTGGCAACCCTGACGCCGACCTTGTTGCGGGCGGCAGTCGTCGAGGTCAACCCCGTGGCCAGTTGGGTCCTGAACCCCGACTTCACGCCGGTCGCCGAAGCGGACATCCTCGGGCCTGGCTTGCTCCGTCCCCGCGACGACGCCTACCTGATCCAGGTCGACGTCTCGATGCGGATTTACGACTTGCAGCCGGGTCAGCTCGGCTTCTCGAACACCGCGTTCAACGTGGAATTCGGCGGCGACGGCGAGGCGTACTCCGACCTCGACCTCGGCATCAAGGCCTGGACCAGTAGCGATCCAACGTTCTGCACGAACGGCTTTCCATCGAACTGCGATGGCCCCTCGATGTGGGACATGAACGACGATTACGGGATCAACAGCAACGACCTGCAATCGATCATCCTTTCCGGAATTACGAAGTCGTTCGGCCCGGTAGGACGGGATCCCCGTCGCACCCTCGGCCAGGACGAAGACGGCGAATATGCTGGCAGCTTTTTTATCTCGCTGCCAGGCGCCCCCGGTTCGACGGCTTACGCAGATACGTTAACCCTCTGGGGCGCGAGCACGTACGACGCCGAAGGCATGTCTTCGACCGCTAACACCATCGCCCTCGGCGGAAGGACGATGACCTACGAAGTGGTGCCGGAGCCGTCGACGCTCGCCCTGGCCGTAGCCGTATCTGCCGTCGCCGCCGTACTCCGTTGGCGGCGTTCAAGAACCGCGAGGCGTCTGGCCGCGATAGGTCTGGCCACGCTATTTCCATTCTCAGCGAATGCGGCAGAGGTCGAGGTCGCACCGTCGGCCTGGTCGGTGATGAATCCCGATTTCACGCCGGTCGACCCCGCGATGATTCGCCCGGACGGGCGACTCATGCCCCGTGACGACTATTATCTCATCCAGGTCGATGTCTCGATGCGGATCTACGATCTGCAGCCGGGACAAGAAGGCTTTTCGAATACGGCGTTTAACGTCGAAGTGTATGGCGACGGCGAGGCGTACTCGGACGTCGACCTCGGCTTGATGAAGTGGCAGGCAGCGCAGAATTTGATTGATCTCAATGGGTTCTGCGCCTTCTGCCCGTACAATCTGTGGGATCTCAACGCAGATGACGGTCCCGACCGTGACGATCTGCAGGCCGTCCTCTTGGCTGTTTGGCCGAAGATCTTCGGACCGTCGCCGTTCGACCCCCGCCGCACGTTGGGACAATATGAAGGTGGAGAGCGCGCGGGCAGCTTCTATATCCGGCTACCAGGTACACTGGGAGCGACCACCTTTGCCGAAACCCTCACCCCCTGGGGCGCGAGCACCTACGACGAAGCCGGATTCTCGACGACCGCGAACAACACCGCCGTCGGCGGGCGGACGATGACCTTCGAAGTCGTGCCGGAGCCGCGCGCCGCAATGCTGGCGATGACGGCTGTCGCCGCGATGGCCTTGGCAGGAAGCCGCTGGCGACCCGCTACACCAATTCGCCAATCACCCGCGCCGTATCCGGCAGCAATCCTACCGGGCGGTTCGTCATGTCGGTGACGTACGTGTGCGGGTCGATGCCGATGGCGTGGTAGAGCGTCGCCAGCACGTCGAGATAATGCACCGGCCGCGCCGCGGCTTCGGCGCCGAGCTTGTCGGTCGACCCGACGACCTGTCCCGTGCGCAATCCACCGCCAGCCAGCAGCGCGCCATTCACGCGGGCCCAGTGATCGCGCCCGGCGTCCTTGTTGATCTTCGGCGTGCGCCCGAATTCGCCCCAGACGATGACTGTGACGTCGCGGTCGAGGCCGCGCTGATGCAGATCTTCTACCAGCGCCGAGATGCCTTGGTCGAACTGCGGGAGATTCCCTTTCAAGTGGCCGAAGTTATTGCCGTGCGTATCCCAGAAGCCGTACGCCACCGTGACGCAACGCGCGCCAGCCTCGACCAGGCGACGCGCCATGAGGAGTTGATCGTTCCACAGCGGCGCGCCGTCGCCTTGATGCTGCGACGAGCCGCGCCCATAGCGATCGCGCACCGCGGGGTCTTCCTTCTCGACGTCGAGCGCATCGACGAGCTTCGTGGAAGTCAGTACGTCGTAGGCCCGTTCGTATTGCGTGCCGAGGCGCTCCACTTCGAGACCATCCACCTGGCGGCGGAAATGATCGAACGACTTGAGCAGCGCGCGGCGCCCCTCCAATTGCCCCTCGCTCATCCGCGAGAGCTTCATGTTCTCCAACCCCTCGCCGTCTGCCTTCACGCCGCCGGCGGCCTGGCCGAGCATCCCAAAGCCAGGGCTGTTGTACGGCCGATGCTGCATCGTCGGGAAGAGATCCACAAACGCCGGCACCACCGGATCGACCGCCCCTTGCAGCCGTGCCACAACGCTGCCGAAGTTTGGCTTCCCCTCGCGCTGCGCCTGGTCCATGGGGTAACCGGTCAGGTTCTGAAAGCTGCTATGCTCGTCGCGCAGTCCGACGATCGATCGCACCAGCGCCAGCTTGTCGGTCATGCCGGCCAGCTTGGGGAGCAACTCGCAAATCTGAATTCCAGAAACGTTCGTGTCGATCGGCTTGAACTCGCCGCGGATGCCATCCGGTGCGTCCGGCTTCAGATCGAACGAGTCCTGATGCGCGAGGCCGCCCGAGAGATAGACCATGATCACCGACTTATGCGCCCCGGCGACATTCGCGGCCGCCTCGGCCTGCAGCAATTTCGGCAACGTCAGGCCGCCCAGCGCCAGCGAACCGATTTTCAAGAACGAACGGCGCGAAACGCCGTCGCAATATCGAGCGCAAGGACCAGGCAGGGTGAGCATGGGGAATGGCTCCAGGTCAAGGCGGGAAGCCATAGCATAGCCGATGCGTAGCCGTTCCGGCAACGGTCCAGCGCCATTCCGCCGGGCCTGAGGGCACTCTTTACACTGCCCGGCCGGTCAGCCAGAATAGTCGGACGGTGAACGCGACCAAACACATGCGTGGGGTCGCGTTCTTTTTTGTCGCTTGCGGGAGTTTTTCGCCATGGAACGCATTCCGATGACCCGGGCCGGCTACGAAAAGCTGAAGGCCGAGGTCGATCACTTAGATACGGTCGAGATGCCGAAGGCCTCGGAACGCGTGGCGAACGCGCGCAGCGAAGGAGACCTGAGCGAAAACGCCGAATACCACGGCGCCCGCGAGACGCAGGGCTTCCTACAGGCCAAGATCAACATGCTCCGCGACAAGCTCGCCCGAGCGCAGATCATCGATACCTCGAACCTGCCGAAGGACGAAGTGGTGTTCGGCGCCACGGTCGTGGTGATGGACCTCGACCTGGAAGAGGAAGAAACGATCCGCCTGGTCGGTGCCGGGGAAGAAGATTACGACAAGGGGCATTACCTGATCACCAGCCCGTTAGGCCAAGGACTGGTCGGCCGCAAAGTCGGCGAAAAGGTGGAAATCCCCGTGCCGCGCGGCAAGATGCGCTTCCAAGTCGTCGAAATCCGTTTCGACGATTAACCGTACGTCGCATTTCGATCGCGATATTCGTTGTGCGCAGCGCCCAGCGCAGTGTCGCCCCGTTGGGGCTTTCGTTTTTTGGTCGCGGCGCTTTCCAGGGGTTTGCACCCCTGGCTATTGTCTTTCGCCCCTTCGGGGCTGGTGCTTAGTGGCGGCACCAAGCGCAATTCGTGGCCGCACGAGGCGCGATTCGCGGCGCAATGTGATCCATCGCCGCGGGCCGTTGTGAAGTCGATGGAGTTCCGCGGACGCGGCGGGCTGGCACTCCCGCGCGCGTCCGGTGGACCTCACTGGTGTTCCCTGACCCACCGGGGCGACTTGCGTCGCCCCGGTGGGCAGTCTAAGCCCCATCGTGAAGCGCCTCTCGGAGCGATCGACCCAGTAATCGCTGACCCGAAAGGATAATTGCTCCTACCCAGGAGGGAGGGCACGGCTCGGATTCCCGCAAACCCTTCGCCGATCGATGGGGCTTCAAATGGTTCCTTGATAGTTGGGTGGTTCTTGTTAGTAGTGATGAGTGCAGAGTGATGAGTGATGAGTTTGTGTTCGTACTCATCACTCTGCACTCATCACTTCCTCCTCACGCTCCCGCCCTAAACATCTCGCGTGGCGCGATGGCTTCGTAGAGCCAGTCTCTCGCCACTTCGCGATCGTCCAGCGGGATGCGTTTGCAGCCGATGATTTGGTGCGCCGCGTTGCCGCGGCCCGCGATCAGCACGCAATCGCCGGTTTGCGCTTGATTCAGCGCCCAGCAAATCGCGTCGGCTCGATCGGGTTCCACGTGGACGCGTCCCGGGTGATCGAAACCGGACAAAATCTCGGCGGCGATGCGACTTGGGTCTTCGTCCCTCGGATTGTCGGTGGTCAGCACGGCCAGGTCGGCGGCGTTCTCGGCGACGGCGCCCAGCAGCGGCCGCTTCGCACGGTCGCGTTCGCCCGGCCCGCCGAAGACGCAGATCAAGCGACCCGGCGTCACGGCGCGGAGCGTTTCCAGGCTGTTGGCGAGCCCTTCGACCGTGCGCGCTTCGTCGATAAACACGCCGAACGATTGGCCGCACTCGAGGCGCTCCAACCGGCCGGGAATCTTGTCGATCGCCTCCAGCCCGCGGACGATCGTCGGCAGGTCGATGCCGTACGAGAGTCCGATGGCGGCCGCCGTGAGGCAGTTGTAAATGCTGTGCGCCCCGATCAGCGTGCTGCGAACCGGAATGGTCTCGCTGCCAGCGCTGAGCAGGAAGGTTTGTTCGCTGCGCGATTGTTCAAGCGGCGTGGCGGTCACTTCGGCGGGCTCGTTGATGCCGATGGTGAGCATCGGCCCGTCGAGCAGCCGCAGACAGCCGTCGCACGAGGAGTCGTCGGCGTTGAGCACCGTGACCGCCTCGGGGGCGAGATGCTGGAACAACCGTTCTTTCACATCGCGAAAGTTCTTGCCGTCCGCCTGGCGGTCGCGTTGATCGTGCGTCAGGTTCGTGATGCACGCGGCGTCGAGCGTGATGCCGGCCAGGCGAGCCTCTTCCAAGGCGCGGCTGGAAACTTCCACCACGGCGTGCGTGCAACCGTTGGACTGCATCCGCTCCAACCAGCGCGCCAGCACGGGAACGTGCGGCGTCGTGCCGTCGGCGGCGGAGACTTTGATTCCGTCGTAGTAGCCGAGCGTGCCGAGCACGCCGGCGTAGTAGCCGCCTGCTTCCAGCACCGCCGCGATCAGGTAGCTGGTGACCGTCTTGCCGTGCGCTCCGGTGATGCCGATCACCTTGAGCTGCTGGCTGGGGTCGCCGGCCAACGCGTGACAGATGCGGCCGTACGCTTCACGGCTATCGGGGACGACGCACAACGGCAGGTCCTCGGCGCCGGTCGCCCGGTTGGCGACCATGCCGATTGCGCCGCGCTTTCGCGCCAGGCGCATGGCCCTGTCGGCGGTCATCGCGTCTTCCGTGACGGCGATGAACAGGTCTCCTTTGCGGCAGCTTCGGGCTTCTCCACAGCAACTGGTCACGCGAATATCGGCCGCACCGCGGAACACCGCCTGGGGCAGCAATTCGCGAAGACTGATCCCGCGGACCGGAAAGGTCCGATCACCCATAGCGTGAGGCCTCCTTGCCTACGCGCGTCGCGTGCAGCTCAATGTTGAGAGTTCGCCGCGAATCCCGGAACGCGCTTCCTGCACGTCGGAGAGGGTTCGACCGCGAACGGCCAAGGCCACTCTCACTCAGGTCTCGCTGGCCTGATTTGCGGGGCGGATTGTCGCAGAATCGAAAATGGTGTCAAGGCAAGTTTGAGGGAAACGAACCCCAGCTTCCGCTCATGCCGCCCGGGCCCACCGCGGACGCCTGCGCAGCGGCCGCGGATGACAGTTTCGCCGCCAGGTCGCGGATTACGGCGTCTTCGTCCGTTTTCAGCAAGATCATCAGTTTCTGGACGACCGGCGAATGCGCCGCCAAATCCATATTGTTACGCAACCGTTCTGTTAGCGCCGCCACGATCGCCAGCCGCGTTGGACGGCCCAGCCGCGACATCGGCACCGCGAAGCCCCACGGTTCGCTCGCGATGACGCTCGAGTTCAATGACGTAAACGCCGTGTCGCTCGCCCGCGGATCAGCGCCGGCGAAGTCGATCAAATACTGCTCTACCATGTCGAAAAAGGTCACCGGCGACAAGGCGACGCTCGCCAGCCGGGCCGCGTTGCGAAGTTCCAAGTCAGGCTCGTCAGACGACGTGAGCACCGCTATCTGCTTCGCGGCGGCATCGGACTTCACGGACTGCCGGCCGAGCGTCTCCAGAATGGAAAGCCGCAAATCACGGGGCGCCTTTGCATCGACGGTCACCGCGACGATCGCCTCCAGCGACTCGGGATCGCGCGGGGCGAGTTGCGCGAGGGCGCCGGCCGCCATCCGCTGGCGTTCCAGATTGTCCCCCTGGAGCCACGGCAGCAGCTGCGGTCGCACGAGATCGCCGAGTTGCATCAGCCGCCACATCGCTCGGTGGCGATCGCGAAACTTGGGCGCGTTGAGCTCGTTCGTCAGCCGCTCGATTTGCTCACTCGGCGATTCAATTTCCTGTCCAGCGACGTAGGTGACTTCGCGCCTCGCGTTGCCGGAGTGTGACGCGATGCGCCATTGGCCGTCGCGCACGCCGTGGCGAAAGTTTCCGGCGCTCGTTTCGCGCCCTTGCTCATCAAACGTCGTCCAAGGGCCTTCGAGCATCTCCAGCGACGTCGCGGCCGGTCGACCAGGACCATTGCCGAACGTCGCCTCCATCGGCGGTTCGCCGCGACGAATCCAGGCAGCAGCGGCCGCCAAGGTGATCGGCTCCGAATTCGGCGCGTACGCGCCGACCATGCGTTGCTGACCGTTGGGCCACCAGAGTTTCGCCTCGCCGGCGCGAACGGAAACGGGCATCTCCCATCGGCGCCATTGCAGCATTTCAGAACCAAAGCCAATCGCACCCGCGAAGCCGTTTCCGTATGACGTGCTCCGCTCGTGATCGATGTGACTGGCAAGCTCGTAGTGCGTCTGCGATTCCGTCGGCCCGGCGCCGTGCCAGGCGGTCCAGAGGCCGATGCGGAGGCCTTGGTACGCATGGCCGTCGAGGAGCGTCTCGCCGGATTCGTCGTAATAAGTCCAGCGGCCGGTGAGTGCGCCGTCATCGACCTGTCCGCGGATGCGAAGCAGGCCGCGCTCGTCGAACAGTTCCCAGCGGCCATTCAGCACTGGTACACCCTGCTTGGTGTTGGGATCGGTCACGCGGCGAAATTCTTCGCGGACCTTGGCGCTGCTTTTTCCGAGCGCGCGAAAACGCTCCCGCGGCGCAATCAGCCAGGCGGAAAGAATCGCAGCGCCCAACGTGAAGAGCAACACGCCGCGCATGCTGAACTGCAGCCAGCGGCGCGGCGGCTTCGAATTGGCCGTGGGAGTGCTCATCGCCTGTTCCTTGCTATTCAGATTAGCAGGGTTTCACTGCGAAGGCACGCGCGGACCGAAAAATCCAGCGCTACGAGCTAGTACAGCGGCTGACTACGATTCATCGTTTTTCTTTCACGACTTCGCGGCGCGTTGAAACAGCAGCACAGCCACGATTCCGCAGATGACGCCGATCAATCCTGGCAACATGGTGAAACTCCCCATGGCAAAGTGTGTGGTTTACAGACGCTCTTGCGGCGGGACACGCGCGGCGGCTTCTCCGTGAAGCGACAAACGACTGCCGTTGTTACATTCCAGCCCCCCGGGTAGAGTTTCCGGGGTTTTCCCGGGATATTTCGCCTTCGGACCGTGAGGATCGAACGATGCCTGACCATGCGACCCTACCGCTCCGCGAGCGTCTTTCCGGCGAGGCGATCCGCTTCGAGCGGCCGCGGTACGTCACCTCGCTCGAAGACTGCTACTTTTATCACACTATGGACCTGCCCCGGCTGGGCGTCGTGCCCGGGCACTGGGATCTGCGCGGCATGTTCGACGATTACGTCGGACACGTGGACGTGCGCGGGAAGCGCGTGCTGGATATTGGCACGGCGACCGGGTTTCTCACCTTTGAAGCCGAACGGCGCGGCGCCGACGTGGTGTCGTTCGATATCGGCCACGGCGGGCAGCAGAAGTTGCTGCCGTTTCACCAGAAGCTTTACTATCGCGACCATCCCCGGTGGGTCGAAGAGCGCACGGCCCATTTCGAGGAATGGAAGAACGCCTATTGGCTCTGCCACTGCATGTTGAACTCTCATGCCCGCGCTTACTATGGCGACATCCACGCCTTGCCGCCGGAGCTGGGCCGATTCGACGTCGCGATCGTCGGTGCGGTGCTGGAACACGTCAACGATCAGATCTCCGCGCTGGCGTCGATCTCGCGCGTGACGGGAGACACGATGGTGATCGCCACGGATCTACTCGACACCGAAGAATGCGTGGCCCGCTTCGAGCCGCGCGCGAAGAACCCTGACCAAGACTACACCTGGTGGATCTACTCGCTCGGCACCTACCGGGAAGTGCTCGGCATCCTCGGCTTTGAAATCGAGCGCGTCACGAAGGCGAATTATCGCTACTCGATGCTCGATGCAACGGCCCTGCGTTACTCCATCGTCGCGCGACGAACTGACGCTCCGGCGTGACTCACATCAAACAGTGTCGACTTGATACGGACCGAAATGTGACACGGCATGAGCTAAGTCGATAATTGGAAACTGCAGAAGCCCAGTTGATTCGCCGACGACGACATCCTTGGCAATGGCGATGTGCTGCCGGGGATTGTCAATTCCGCGAGGAAATCCAGTTACGTGGCAATTCAGGCCGTTCAACGCGTCGGTGTGAAGTCCTCTCGAATTGCCCTTAGCTTCAATAAAAGCGCGCATTGGCGTCTCGCCGACATACGATAATGGAGTAATGGCAAGGTTGCTTGCGTTACCTGTTATGAGGACACAACGCAGACGAATTAACTCAACGCCTTCTGGGACCAGCCAAGCGACAAAACTGTCAGGATCAACTGGTTTC
>CAZUBB010000004.1:28922-37814 GCA_964618485.1 uncultured Pirellulales bacterium | reverse complement strand
TCTTCACGAGAAAACTCTCCGCCACATCGAAGTAGGCGCGAGTGATATCGGTCGATGGCATCGAAATCGTTTCGAATTGCTCTCTCTCCTCTGCAAATCTCAGAGCAAAGAGATAGGCTTGGTAATGAAACGTAAGCAATTCTGTCAACTTGAAGAATTGCTCTAGGACATCGTGATCACGAGTAATGATCGTGATTGGACAATTCGCACCAAACGCGATCATCGCAGCGGTTGCGACAAGCTCCTCATCCGTGAAGATGTTGCCCCCGGTTGTGATCTCCGAGAACCCCTTGCGGAGAATCGTGATGTCACGCTCCGTAAATCCCTTTTGAAAGAGACGCAGCATCTCGTCCTGTGCGGGATCACGCCCGTGCTGACTCCGGAACTCCGCAACAAGTTGAACTGCTCGCCGCTTACGCTCTGCGAGGACATTGATATACCATGCCCGAAAGACACCGCAGGGCGAACTCCATCCGGCTTCCTCATCGAATAGTATTTGATCGTTCCTCTTGTTCGTTGCCGATTCAAGCAAGGCAACGAGGTCCATGTTGTAGAACGGATCTTGCCTCCAGGGCCCCAGCTCGCGCCATACTCCCTCGGTTATCGTGACGCGATACTCAAATAGTGCATCCCAAAACACCTGCGGGATCTGATGAGACGTAAAGACATTCGTATCTAGAAAGTAGTTGTCAACCTCGCTGTCGCCCCGAATCGTCTCCGCAATCTGCTCGTATGTTGTAGCAACCTTGCTGCCGACGTGCGGATAGTAGAGCCTTGATGGACTATTCGCGTTTCGTGCAGTCTTGTTTTCGTCTACGAATCGAATTACCGCGTTCTCTCGTGCCATTGTCACCTCCACTGAACGGAACGAACATTCTGAAAAAAGCCCGCCGGATTCTTGCGAATCCGACGGGCTTCATATCGAAACAGCGACCGGCGTTTTCACGCAGGTCGACCGGTTGCCACTGAGGGGCCGACGACTAGTACATGTCGTAGTCGCCGCCGTGTCCGGCGCCGCCACCCTTCTTGCCCTTGGCGTCCTTGGGCTTCTCGGCGATCAGCGCGTCGCTGGTGAGCAGCAACGTCGCCACGCTGGCCGCGTTTTGCAGCGCGGTGCGAGTGACCTTCGTCGGGTCGATGATGCCGGCCTTGACCAGGTCTTCGTATTGGTCAATCGCGGCGTTGTAGCCGTTATTGCCCTTCTGTTCGAGGACCTTCTCGCAGACCACGCTGCCGTCCTGGCCGGCGTTGTTGGCGATCATCGTCAGCGGCGCGCGGCAGGCGCGGAGGACGATGTTGTAGCCAATCGTTTCATCCGACGTGAGACCTTCCGGCTTCACCGTGTTGGACGCACGCAGCAGGGCCACGCCGCCGCCGGGGAGAATGCCCTCTTCGACCGCGGCGCGCGTGGCGTGCAGCGCGTCTTCGACGCGGGCCTTCTTCTCCTTCATTTCGCTTTCGGTCGCGGCGCCGACGTTGACCTTCGCCACGCCGCCGGCGAGCTTCGCGAGACGCTCTTCGAGCTTTTCACGATCGTAATCGCTGGTGGAGTTTTCGATTTCGCGACGAATCTGATCGATCCGGGCCTTGATGTCCGAGGCCTTGCCGGCCCCTTCGATGATCGTCGCGTTGTCCTTGTCGATGATCACCTTCTTGGCGCGGCCCAACTCGGCCAGCGTCAGGTTTTCCAGCTTGATCCCCAGGTTTTCGAAGATCGGCTGACCGCCGGTCAGAATGGCGATATCTTCCAGCATCGCCTTGCGACGATCGCCGTAGCCGGGCGCCTTCACCGCGGCGCACTTGAAGGTGCCGCGCAGCTTGTTGATCACCAGGGTGGCCAACGCTTCGCCTTCGATATCCTCGGCGATGATCAGCAGCGGGCGGCTGGCGTTGACGACTGCTTCCAGCACCGGCACCAACTCCTTGACGTTGGTGATCTTCTTCTCGTGGACCAGGATGTAGCAATCCTCGAGGATCGCCTGCATTTTGGTCGGGTCGGTGACGAAATACGGCGAGAGGTAGCCGCGGTCGAACTGCATCCCCTCCACCCACTCGACTTCCGTCTTCAGGCTCTTGCCTTCGTCGACCGTGATGACGCCGTCCTTGCCGACCTTTTCCATCGCCTGGGCCAGCAGCTCGCCGATCTCCGTGTCGTTATTGCTCGCCACGGTGCCGACCTGAGCCATTTCTTTTTGGCTCTTGATCGTGATCGACATCTTCTTAAGGCGTTCGGTGATGTCCGCCACCGCCTTCTCGATGCCCTGCTTCAACTGCACCGGATTCACGCCGGCGACGACCGCCTTGAGGCCTTCGTTGAAGATGGCTTCCGCCAGCACGGTCGCCGTAGTGGTGCCGTCGCCCGCGACGTCGCTCGTCTTCGAGGCGACTTCGCGGACCATCCGCGCGCCCATGTTCTCGTAGACGTCTTCCAGGTCGACTTCCTTAGCGACGGTGACGCCGTCCTTGGTGACGGTCGGCGAGCCGAAGCTCTTCTGCAAAATGACGTTCCGGCCCTTGGGCCCGAGCGTCACCTTGACCGCCCGAGCCAGCTTGCCCACGCCGCGCTTAATCGCGTCGCGAGCTTCCTGGTCAAAAGCAATCGTCTTGGCCATGTGTGTTGAGAACTCCTATGAGTTGGATTGAACGTGTTTGTTGAGAGAGAGGATGGAGTCAGGAGTCAGGAGCAAGGAGTACGGAGATAGGAGTTGCGTTGCGGTCGTCACTTCCTACCGCCTTTGGCCTCCCGCCTCCGGCCTACTCCAACACCGCGAGAATGTCGTCTTCGCGCATCAGCAGCAATTCGTCGTCGCCGATCTTGAACGTTTCACCGGCGTACGACGTGAACAGAACGCGATCGCCCACTTTGACCTGCAGTTTGTTGCGGGAGCCGTCGTCGAGAATGCGCCCTTCGCCCACGCTGACCACCGTCCCCCGCGCCGGCTTGTTCTTCGCCGAATCGGGCAGCACGATTCCGCCCGCCGTCCGGCCCTCCGATTCCTCGCGTTCGACCACCACCCGGTCGCCGAGCGGCTGCAACTTGATGTCACCGGATGACTTCTTGGCCTTGGGCTTCGTCGCAACGGACATAGCTGACTTCTCCTGCACGATGAATCTGGACACTTGAATTCGGTCACCGGCCGTCGCCACGCCGGCACGCCGCGTGTTGCGGGACCGGGGCGTCTGCCAGGAATGCGCATCAGGGGCGCTAGCGCGGAGAGGAGAAGCAACTCCCGGACCAATCCACAACCTGGAGGTCACAAGGCTTTTTGGCGACACGACTTAGGAATTTCAAAGCCCGGGTTCTCGGCTGTTTCCTGCACTGCCCTATCGTGGTAACCCCCGGGCCAATCTGCCAAACTGACATGAGATTCTCGGCCGCCGAACAGCTTAAATAGGGCGATTGGGCTAAAAATTGTCTTGCGAATTGGTTGCCAATCCCCGGCCGGAAGGGCAGAATGTAAGCACGTTGAGTGTTGCCCTTCGCTACTGACCGCAGCTTGCTGGAATTGAACGTTGCGCCCGTTCAATCGCCGGCTCGCCTTGCAATTGCCCGCCGGCTTCTCGACACACCCCCCGACAGGGTAGTCCTGGAATTCCGTGCTGCGCGATTCGCGTGAGCGATGGCGCTTTCAACGCACGCGCCAGCGCTTCGATCGCCCACGAACGGAACCGAGAAAGGCCCATTCGCATGTCGCCTTCATTTTTTTCATTCATCGTCTAGGGGGTTTGTCCTCTTCGTGCATGCCGAGGGCTCGAGGACAGGCCAACGCATCAAGGAGGTCATCCTGTGCGTAGCAGTCGTGTTGCCGGCTTTACGTTGGTCGAGTTGTTGGTGGTGATCGCCATCATCGGGGTGCTCATTTCGTTGTTGCTCCCCGCGCTCAACATCGCGCGCGAAGCCGCACGGAAGGCAAGCTGCCAGAACAATCTCAAGCAGTTGTCGCTCGCGGTCATCAACTACGAGCAGAACTTCAGGGTGTTTCCACCTTCCGGAGTGGTCGATTGGCCCGCCGCGCGCGGCGCCCCTTCGACCAGAAAGAACGGTTACATCGAGTACGAGCCGTACGATCCACAGACCAAGTCGATGTACAGTTGGATCGTCCTGGTCCTGCCGTTCTTCGAGCAACAGGCCCTGCACAAGCAGTTCAACTTCAACGTATCCGTCTTGCAGCAAGACGGCCGCGAACCGCAATCGACCTTCATCTCCGCGCTGGCATGCGCGAGTGATAACCCGCAGGGTCGAATTTATTCCGACACGTTGAAGACGCGTCGGAAGGAGTTTGCGAAAGGCAATTACGCGGCTTTTTGCAGTCCCTACCACGTGGAATACCAGAACTGGTATCCAGGCGCGTTGATCGCCAATGTGCCGCAAACGCGACAAAGGTTCAAAGACGGGTTCTCCACGACGTTGATGCTGTCCGAGGTGCGGACGCGAGGCCATAACAACGATCAACGGGGCGCTTGGGCGCTCCCCTGGACCGCTTCCACGCTGCTGGCGGTCGACGTGCACGACAAGCACCGCGCTCTGCCCACCGATGGCACCAAGAGCACCGGGTTCGAGGCCGATCCCGACCCCTACTACATGGAAGTGGTGCAAACTCCCAATACGGAAGGGCCCGGCTTCGACACGCTCTATTCCTGCCCGGACTTGACGGGCGCCACCTTTGAAGGAATGCCCTGCCGGACCTACACCTCGCTGATTGGCTACCTCTCGGCGGCGCCTCGCAGCCGGCATCCGGGCGGCGTGTACGCTTCCTGGTGCGATGGTCGCGTGACCTTCTTGAACAACACCATCGACAAGATCGAAATGGGCTACCTGGTCAGCATCGACGATAACCACGTGGTCAAATCGATGACCGAGTAATCGATGACAGAGTAAGCGCCTCTCCGCTTCTCGGGCCTCGGAATGGCAGGAAATGACGACTGAAACTAAATCTTTGTCAGCGATCGTTGTCGGTTTGGTCTTGCTGATTGTGGCTTTCTTCTGGTCTGGCAGTTCCACTCCTCCTTCATCCTGGACGGAGGAGGACGCCAAGGCGTATATCGAGGCAGGCTCGAAGCTGCACGACATGTCGTTCAGCGTCCGCAAGGACAACGAAAAGCCGCGCCCCGGCGACGGGAAGGTTTCGCGCGAGGAACTCCTGGCACAGAAGGCCGCCTACGAAAAGAGCCGCGAATCCCTGGAAAGTTCGCGGTCGCAGCGAAAAATGGCGAGCTGGATGGCGTTCGGCGTGGGCATGTTGTTGACGGTGGGTGGACTGTTCGTCCACAAAATCACGGGCGGCAGCTAACCGTCTCTTAAATCCAAACCATCCCGAGATTCACACGGCGCCTTACGCAGGCGTGCCGCGCGAGTCCAGATTTGGGATACGCCGTTCGCATTCCTGAGCGTCGAGTGGCTCATCGGCCAATAGCTGCAGTTCCAGCACTTCGATCGTCGCGTCGGAGGGATCGCCACCAGTCTTGGCTCGCTGTCGCACGCGCTCGCGCAGCACTTCCGGCGGCGCCTGGCAGTCCAGGATTCTCCAAGGGACGCCGCACGCGTCGGCGATTGCGCCGAAGCGCGCCCGCTGTTCGCGTTTCAGAAACGTGGCGTCGGCGATGACGGAGAAGCCGGACTGAAGTACCGCTTGAGCCAGGTCCGCCAGACGTTGATACACCGCTGCGGTAGCCGCCGGTGAATAGCAGTGGACGGCGGCGCGCTCGTGCGATGGCAGCCCCGCCATCCGCTTGCGCTCGACGTCCGAGCGAAGTCGAATGCTCCCGTCCGCCGCGAAGAGTTGCGCGGTGACGAACGATTTTCCGGATCCCGAAACTCCATGCGTGATCGTCAGCGTAGGGCGCACCTCGCGAGCGAAGTCTTCTGCCGCGCCGAGATAGCGTTCGGCCGAAGCGAGCAACGCCACGCGCTCCTTATCGCTTGAAACCTGCGCGCCGCGCAGTAATGTCACCGCGGCTCGCACTGCCGCGCGATACACCGCGTAGTAGCGAAACACGTTAAGTCCGGCATAGTCGCCCGTTTCTTCCAGATAGGCGTTCAGAAACGTGAAGGCGATGTCGCGGCGGCCGGCGGCGACCAGGTCCATCACCAGAAACGCCACTTCGCTCAATACATCAATCCACCGCAGTGACGGATTGAACTCGATGCCGTCGAACGCGACGATTTCGTCGGCCAAGAGCAGCAGGTTTCCGAGATGCAGGTCGCCGTGGCCTTCCCGCACGAAACCATCGCGCCGCCGGCAGGCGAACGCTTCGCTAAGTCGGCATTCCTCGGCAGTGCGCCAAGCCTGTAAGGCCTCGACGCGAGCAAGAAATTCCCCTTCGGCGTGCTTATGGAGGATTTCCCAGACGTCGGCCACGTTGCGCAAAATGCGATCGGGCGTGCCCAGTCCTTCCGGAACTTGCTGACCGGCTACCGAGCGATGAAACGCCGCCAGGCGACGCCCGAACGTATCAAAGTGACTCCGTTGGGCGGTTCCTGCGAAGAGCGCCGCTTCAAGCAACGACTGTTGTTCGAACTGCCGCATGCGGACCGCGAATTCGCAAGGCGCACCTTCAACGCCGACGCGCGCAGATGCCGGCGGCCCGGCGATCGGGACGACTTCGAGATAGAGATCGGGCGCGAGGCGACGGTTCAGTCGCAGTTCTTCTTCGCAATTCCGTCGACGAAGTTCCAGCGTCGAGTAGTCGACGAAGTTGTACCGCACAGGCTTCTTAATCTTGTAGGCGAACTCGCCAGTCAGAATGACCCAGGAGATATGCGTCTCGAGTAGCTTCAGCTGGCGCACGGCATGCGGATACGCATCGGGGCGCAGGAGCGCCTCGATCAACGGCGTCATTTCATGGGAAAGTTCACGCGGGCCCATGGCGACATTCTGCCATCAGCGTCGCTCGTCAAGAATCCCCCCGCGCACGGCACGGCCCTACTCGCCCGTCGCGCCAGCCAGGGAGAGTTCGCGCTGATTTCATACAACGTATCGAACATGAATCGGTGTCGGCCCTCCCTCGCTGGCGCTACGGGATCATATCCATCGCCAGCGCCTGGGCAAATTCTTCGGGCGTGTTGCAGTTTCGCAAAGAAACGAGCAAAGGATCAACAGCCACGAGCTCGTCGCGAGTGACTTCACGTGCGTTGCACGCGACGAGCAAATCACTCATCCGCAATTGATTTGCGTCCAGCATACGCTCGGCGTGATAGAGCGCCGCGCTGCGATAGACCGCCGTGAGCGGATACCACCGCCCGTCAATCCTCGGCGCGGCGGCTTCGTGTTCGCCAAGTAGTTCCACCATGCGGCGCACAAGCGCCGGGCGCA
Source organism: uncultured Pirellulales bacterium (assembly GCA_964618485.1). GTDB lineage: Bacteria > Planctomycetota > Planctomycetia > Pirellulales > JALHLM01 > JALHLM01. Next base: position 30,501 of record CAZUBB010000004.1, on the reverse strand, counting down.
GTAGCGGCGCGTCACAACTGGTGACGAAAGCGGCGTCGACCTGGCGGTGCAGGGACTTGAGACCGGAACGCACTCCTTCCAAAGGTCCCCGCCCTGGCCGCGCGTCCACGGCGACGAGCACGTCCCTCGGCAGCGGCGGCACCTCCTGTCCCGGCGCGGCGACGACCACGACCGGCGTGACGACTTCGCGGACAATACGCACGACGCGCTGGAGCAGCGTTTCATCGCCGAACGCCAGCCAGGCCTTGGCGGTTCCCATCCGGGAACTCGCCCCGCCGCACAAGACGATTCCGCCGCAGCGCAGAGCGGTCATGCGATTACTTTCACCGCGAAGGCGCCGAGACGCGAAGGAGAACTAAGCAACGACAATCGATCACGGAACGGGAGGATTAATCGTCGCGCCCTTCGCGTTGCCTGCGCTCACGCCATTCGCGACGGCGTTGCTCGCGCTCGAGGTCGGGAGCGCCGTTTTGCTGGTTGCCGTTCCGTTGCACCGACGCCGGCGTAGTGGCATTGGGATTGGCGACGTTCGTGAGAATGGCGCGCATTAAGGGATCGTTGACGATGCCGTTGACTTTCATTACCTGCGACACCGGGCGGTCGGGGAGGGCCGCCTTATCGAGCTCGTCGATCATGCTTTTGACGTCGGTGAGCAAGAATTGCGGCGCGGAGACGACGATCGAATTCGTCTTGTCGTTCACGCCGATACTGAGCAAGCCCTTAAAGCGAGGCAATGCGTTCTGATCGTCGCGCAACAGGGACAACAGCGACGGCCGCTCCTCTTGCTGCGGCTGGCCGTTCTGGCGCGCGGGATCGTTCGGACTCAACAGATCGCGATAAACGTCCTTGATCACCGTCATCACTTCGGTGGCCGAGGCGTACTTCACCTGGATGATTTCGGTCTTGCGCACTGATTGCGAATCGACCGGATCGGGCCGATCGTACATTTTGATCAGCGAATCGATCTCCGCTAACTGTTGCTCGTCGGCGCCTTGCACCAACACGGTGTTGGTCACGGGATCCGGCACGAACTTGAGCGGCTTCCGCTGTGAAAGGCGGCTGCGAGCCTCGGGCTCGTCCATCGGCGGGAAATCGTAGTAGAAATACCCGAACGGATTGTCGTTTTCGTTCTTTTTCTTTTCCTCGAAGACGTCCTTGAGCAGTTTCGCGACGTCCTTGGCGTAGGTGTTTTTCAACTCGAAGACGTGGTAGCTCATCTCGGTCGGCACGAGTTCGTCGAGCAGTTCCATCATCCGATCGAGCGCTTCAGGATCCTGGCTCGACACGATCAGCCCATTCGGCCCCTGCGTGATCGTGACGGGCGGCGGCGAGGAGCGATCCGCAGGGATCGTGCTCTCCGCCACGGCGTCATTCTCCGCACGCTGCTCGTCCGCCGCGGGCGGCGTCGAACGGGGGGCGACGATCGTCTCTTCGGCCACGGCGAGCGTCAAAGGACCGTCGTACACAGAGGCGGTCGCGTCTTCGTCCGCGTTTACCGCCGGCTGCGAGTCGTTTGCTGGAACGTCGTCGGCCGGCGCCTTCGCCGGATCGATCTCGAGCGGATTCGGACCTACCGAAG
>CAZUBB010000004.1:25329-28899 GCA_964618485.1 uncultured Pirellulales bacterium | reverse complement strand
AATTCTTCGGTCTCTTTGCCCGCTGGGATGCGCACCTTGCGCGTCGTATCGCGGACAACGCCATTCGGATCGATTTCACCGAGCTTCACGAGCAGTTCGCGAATCTCGTCGAGCTCCACGTCGCTGGCCCGCAGCAACAGGCGGTTATTGCGCGGATCGGCTTCCACTTGGAAGCTCTCCTTCTCTGACTCTTCTTCTTGCCCGCCGCCGTAGTAGTCGTAGTAGGAATACCGGCGACGGTTGTTGCTTTCGTCCTTCTTAGGACCGCGAAATAAGAACTCAATCGACCCGGCCACGTACTCGGCGCTCAGGCGGCGCAGTTGAATCACTTCAAAGCGGCGGCCGCTGCCGTCGAGGCGATCGATGAGCGTGCGAATGATGACGTGATCCGCGAGCGGCGCGTTGGCGATGATCGCCTTGTTCTTCTTGTCGATCTCCAGCGTGGTCGTCGGGTCGAGATTGCCAAGTTCTTTGAGCACCTTCACCACCGGATCGGGATCAATACCGGAGAGCCGGTACACTTGCACGCGCGGCAGGTTGGCGCCGAGGCCTCCTTGTCCGCTTCTCGACGGCACGTCGATGTACGAAATCGCTTGTTCGATCATTGCCAGCTTGTCCGCCGAAGCGTGCGCCAGAACGCTGTTTTCGCGGCGATTCGCGGCGAGATAGATTTCCGAAGGACCGGACGGCATCGCCGGCTGTCCCGGCTGCTGTTGCTGCATTTGCATCTGCTGCTGCATCATCATTTGCTGCTGCTGCATTTGCTCGGGAGTCATCGGCGCATTCGAGTCGCTATTCTTCACTCCCAGTAGCTTGCTTACCGTTTGAATCACGTCTTCCGCGCGGGCGTACTTCAGCCGAAACTCGCGCACTTGAAAATCCTGACCGCTGGAATCCTGTTCGTCCGTCAGCAGATCCCGCAGACGGCGCAGGTTTCCCGCGGTTTCGAGTACATCCAAGCGATTGGTCGTTTTCAGCGCCGCGATTTTTCCGTAAGGACTCAGGAGCGGTTTCAACTCCTCCGCCACCTGGTCCGCGCGCAGGCGATCTAAGTCAAAGAAGGTCTTTACTAGTTCCGAGGCGCCGCGGGCATCGAGCTCGCTCGGCTTGACGCGGGGGACGAGGCTTACATCCAGCTTGGCCAGATTAACGACGAGCAGCACTTCGCCGTTATTAAGGAGCGTGTAACCGCGGCTGAGCAGCACGGAGTTGATCAGGTCGGTCACTTCCGGAACGGTGTACTTGCCGCGCGTTGTAAGGTCCACGAAGCCCGGCGGCGCTTCTTGCCACTCCAGGCTCTTGTCGGAGATATCCGCGAGCCACTCCAGCACGGCAGGCCATGGCTGACCCTTGAAACTGAAGGTCACCTGGCCATTTTCATCGGGCCGCGCTTTGAGTTCTTCGGGATTCGCGGGCGCTGCTGGATCGGTCGGACGCTTGACCGGAGTTGCAGCCGCGCCATCGGCGGCAGCAGGTGTCGCTGGCGCGCCCGGCGCGGGCGTCGCGGCCGGCTGACCGTCGGTCGGCGGCATCGGACCGGGCGGAACGGCCCCAGGCGGGACCGGCATCGGCCCGCCAGGCTGCACCGCCATGACCTTGCCCTCCTGCAAGACCACGGCAGCTTCTTGTGCAAACGCCGGTAGCGGCGCGGCGCTGCAGGCGAGCCCAGCGACGCATCCCCATGCGCGCAGTAGCTTCATTATTCCGCCTCCTCGAAGAAACCAGAACCGGGTGGCCGCTGGCGCGACGCGCCAGGTCCGCCGACCATACGAAAACCCCTGTTCCAAGGTTCAGTGACGCCATCCAGATTAACAGACGACGCGCGGCGATCAAAGTTCTATCGAAAAAATGTCGGTTTCTTGCAGGACACCCGAATGAGTGATGCGACGGGGGCAATTAACCGCGAAACACGCGAAAAACACGAAAGGGAGAGGAGAAATGCCGGGAGGGGAATTAATGGTCCACGGAACACACGGAATGACACGGAAAGGGAATAGGAAGAGACAGTGGCACTGGCTGGCCGTCCTGACTTCTCCTTTTTCCGTGTCTTTCCGTGTGTTCTGTGGACAGATCCCGGCTTTGCTATCTCCCCTTTCGCATGTTTCGCGGGCCAAGTCATTACCGGCCGCGGCCGTAGTTGCGGCGTCGGCCGTCTTCGCGGCGTTCGCCTCCGCCACGGTTTTGGACGCTGACGGAACGGTCGCTCTCTGGATCAACGGCGTTATTTAAGACCGCGCGCAACAGTTGGTCGTGAACAATTCCGTTGACCTGCCGGACTTCCGCGACCGGTTGCTCGGCCAAGGCGTCGGCGTCAAGCTTGGACACGAGGGCCGTTACCTGGTGCATGACGTCCTCGGTCGCGGAAATGACGAGCGTGTTGAGTTCCTCGTTGACGCCGATCGACAACAGCCCCTTGTATTGCGGGCGATTGTTCCGGCTGCTGGCCCCGCGATTGCCATACGGAGCGCGGCGCTGGTCCGGAGGAATGTTCGCCAAAATCGCCGGATCGTCTGGGCTGAGGAGGTCGCGGAACACGTCTTTCAGCACCTTGGTCAGCTCGATTGCGGAGGCGTACTTCACCTTGACGATTTTCGTCTGTCGCGTCGGCTGCGAATCGGGAGGCGGCACCTCGTCGTAGCCTTGGATGAGCGCCTCGATTTCGAGCATCTGCAGTTCACTCGCTCCCTGGACCAGCACGGTGTTGGTCAATGGATCACCAAGAAAGCGCACATCACGCTGCATGTCGTCGAGCGGCGCATACTTTCCTTCGAGCCCTTGCAGGTCGTCGAAGCCGGTCCAACGGAACTGCGATTCCGGCTTAGCTGAGCGGCGCGGTTCCTCGCGCTCCGGCGGCGCGTAGGCGTTTGCGAGCAGCTCGGCCACTTCCACGGCGTTGGCGTTTTTGAGAGGGAAGACGCGGCGGTTGGAGTCGTCCGCCGCGATCTCGTCGACGAGTTGCTTTAGCCGCTCCAAGACCATGGGATCGTCGCCTGAAACGACAAGGCCTGCGCCTCCGGGTTGCACGCTGATCGGCGTGGGCATCTCAACGGCGCCGGTGGCCGCGTCCGCGGGGACTTGCGCCGGCGGAGCGACCGCTTGCGCGTTCGCGACCGCCAAGGCCCATTCCTCGCGGCCGAGTTTCACTTTATGGATCGCCGGAGCCTTTGTTTCCTGGGCGACCTCGTCGACCGGGACCGGCGCCGCGGCGCCTTCTTCGGTCGTCGGGATGTTCTGCGGAGGCGTCACCTGCAACGGATGCGGGCTCACCGTCGGCCAGAGCCGTTGCAGCGCACGGAGCACTTCCTCCGGCCGCTTTCCGGGCGGAAGTGGGATGGCTTGCGTGGCAGTTTCGCTGCCTTGCTCGTCGCCGAATTCGCCGAGCTTGACGAGCAAACGCCGCACGTCGGCCAGTTCTTCGTCGCTGGCCCACAGGAAGAGCCGATTGTTTTCCCGGTCGGTGGCGTACTGCGCGCGGCGCGTTGCACCGGGTCGTTCCGATTCCGCGCCGCGGAGCAGGAACTCGAGCGAGTTCGCCACGTATTCGACATCCGCGCGGCGGAGTTGGATCAC
>CAZUBB010000004.1:4120-25319 GCA_964618485.1 uncultured Pirellulales bacterium | reverse complement strand
CAGCTTGTCGATCACCGCGCGGACCGTCACGTGGTCGACGAGCGGCGCTTGCACGATCACGGCGCGATTGGCGGCGTCGATATCGAGCCGCGCGGTCGGATGCAAGGAACCGAGCTCTCGCAACACGCGCACGAGCGCTTCTGGCTCCATGTTGTTCAGTTCATAGCGTTGCATGCGCGGCAATTCGGCCGCTTCCTGCTCGGCGGGTTCGTTCGGCACATCGAGGTACTCGATGGCCTGTTCGATGACCGCGAGCTTATCGACCGGCGCATTGGCAAGGATGCTGTTTTCGCGGATGTTGACGGCCAGGAAGGCCTCGTCGCCGCGCGGCGGCATTTTGGGCGAGTCTCCCTTTTGCTGCATCTGCTTGAGTTGCTCCATCAACTGCTGTTGCTGCTCCGGCGTGAGCGCGACCTGGCCGCCGCTGGCCTTCGCGCCTAGCAACGTGCGCAACGTCTCGATGGTTTCCGAGGCCTTCACGTGCTTCAGGCGATACTCGCGCACTTCGGTCCGCAGCCCGCCGTTGCGCTCTTCTTCGCGAATCATGTCTCGCAGCCGTCGCAGGTTTCCAGCCGTCTCCAAGACATCGATGCGATTCGCGGTTTCGAGCGCCGTGGCCTTCCCGTAGGGGCTCAAGAGCGGCGTAAGCTCTTCGACGAACTTATCCGCGCGAAGCCGCTGCAAGTCGAACGACGCCCGCACCAATTCGTGGCGGCCGCGCTCGTCGAGCTCATCAAGTTCGACGCGCGGCACCAGGCTGGCATCCAGTTTCTGCACGTTCACCACCAGCAGCATGTCGCGGTTGTCGAGCAGCGTGAACCCGCGCGCGAGCAGCACGGAATTAATCAGGTCGCGCACTTCCGCGAGGCTGTATTTCCCTCGCGTCGTCAGGTCGAGGTATCCCGGAGGGGCTTCTTGCCATTCCAGGCTTTTGTCCGAGACATCCGCCAGCCACTCAAGCACTGCCGGCCAGGGTTGCCCGCGGAAGCTGAACGACACCAGGCCGTCCGCGTCGGGGCGAGCACTCAGCTCGTTGGCGTCCGGTGGAAGTGCCGGCGCCGTGGGGCGTTCGACGTTCGGGGGCGCCGCCGGAGTCTCTGTCGCAGCGGCGTCGGTCGCAGGCTGCCCGGGCTTATCGTCAGCCGCGCGCGTTGCAGTAGAAGTGAATGCCGTCTGAAGCATCGCAATCACGAAAGTAGCGGCGAGGAAAGCAGCTCGCATGACGGGTCCTCCTTCGGGTGGCCGTCGCGCGTCCCGTGACGCCTGGAGCAGACCAGGCCGGGCGACGCGCAATCAAATCAACATATGTGAATGGGTTCTGGCAGGACCGATAGTCTACCAGAACCGTGGCCAAAAAGGGAAGTCGCATTTCCACCCGCATGGGGGGTGTTGTTGCTGTCGTTGTTTTCGTCACTCGCCATTTCAGAAAAAACGGCAAACTCACTCCGCCGGAGGCCGTTGGCAAAGAAATGACCAATACTCTTGGAAAGGAGCGCCCCAACGATGGCAACCGTCGCCCCCTCGATGTCCCCGTTGGCCTACGAACCCGCCTTGCTGAAGGCGATCGATCAGGCCGTTTGCAGCGCCATGGGAATGTGCGGCGTCAACGTGCAATGCGTGGGCGTTTCGACCGTCCCGCCAAGTGAAACGGGTTCCGTGACCGGCCTTTTGGGCGTGCATGGCAAGGTCACTGGCTTTGTGACCGTGAACATGGCCGAACGTTTCGCCACGAAGGCAGTGGAAGGCCTGCTGCAAGACGTCTTTGGAACGATCACCGCCCAGGTTGTCGACGGCCTGGGGGAAATCACCAACGTCATCGGCGGCGGCATCAAGGGACAACTCGCCAGCACCCCTTGGGGATTCACGCACATCACCGTGCCGAGTGTCATCGTCGGCAAGGGGTACGCCATCGCCTACGCCAAAGGGCTGGAATTCCTCTCTGTCCAGTACGTCCACGACGACCCTGAAGCCATCCGGCTCGAAGACCGCCAGATGCAGGTCAGCATCTCGTTGCTCAGGCTGTAGGGAGCAGGCGGCAGGGGGTAGGCCGGACGCTGGAGGCAGGACGGAAAAAATCCTGCGGCCTCAGGCCTTTCGCCTCGCGCCTGCCGACTACAATGCGGCCTTCCAGTGGTGATTCGGCTGACCTGGTGGGACGCGATGCTGCATCTTTTTGATCAGATTCAGGCGGCGGCCGAGGCGATTCGGGCGCTCGGCATCGAACCGCCGAAGGCCGGGGTGATTCTCGGCACAGGGCTCGGTGATCTGGCGCGGCAGATCGACGCGACCGCCACGATTGACTACGAGAGCATCCCGCACTTTCCGCGTTCGACGGTCACGAGTCATCGCGGTCAGTTGATCTGCGGTCGCCTGGCCGGCTTGCCCATTGTGGCCATGGAAGGACGGTTCCATGCCTACGAAGGTTACGGCCTCGATCAGATCACGCTCCCCGTGCGCGTGATGAAAGCCCTCGGCGCTGAGTTGCTGATCGTCTCGAACGCGGCCGGCGGCATGAACCCGAATTTCGCCCTCGGGGATATCATGCTGATCGACGATCACATCAACCTGATGGGGTTGAATCCGTTGATCGGCGTGAACGACGACCGGCTCGGCCCGCGATTCCCCGATATGTCGCGGCCGTACGATTCGGCGTTGATCGAGCAGGCGTTACGCATCGCGCGCCACGAGGATTTCGCCGCTCACCGTGGGGTATTCGTCGCGGTGACCGGGCCGAATCTCGAGACCCGGGCGGAGTATCGCTTCCTGCGGCAGATCGGCGCTGACGCCGTGGGGATGTCGACGGTGCCCGAGGTGATCGTCGCGGTCCACGCCGGCATGCGGGTGCTCGGCATTTCAACGATCACCGATCTGTGCTTCCCGGACGCGCTGCACGCGGTGGACGTGGCGGAAATCATCGCCACGGCCAACGCCGCGGAGCCGAAATTGCGCGCGATCGTACTGGGAGTGCTCGCGGAAGAGGCGAAGCGACTCAGCTAGCCGATCAGCCTCGCCGTTTATCCATCGAGCGCCCTGGGAGGCGCATCGCGCGAGGTCGATTCCAGGTAGGCCGTCAACAGAATCTGAGCGGCGAGCATATCGAGCCGCGCTTTGCGGCGGGCCTTGGTGAGTTTCGCCTGGGCCAGGAGTTGTTCGGCCTCGACCGTGGTGAAGCGCTCGTCGAAATAGGTGACGGGGACGCCGGTCGTTTCGTGCAGCCAGGTGCCGAACGCCCGCGCCTCGATCGACTTCTGGCTCTCGTGGCCGCTGCTGTGGACCGGCAGTCCGACGACAAAGAGCGACACTTGCTCTTCGGTAGCGAGGCGACGAAACCGCTGCGCGTCGCGCGCCGCATCGACGCGGGTGTAATTCTCATAGGGGCTGGCGATCGTCCGGCGCGAATCACTGAGCGCAATTCCCAGCCGCACGGTGCCATAGTCAATCGCCGCCACGCGGCCGGTCGTCGGTTCATCCAAGGAGGCCATGGTCCCATTATGGCCGCCGGTCGCGGTCGGAGAAGCACCCAATTCATCTTGACCCCCGTTTCCGGCAGGTCATAGATTGCTGATCCATTTGATAACAACGCCGATCCACGGAGGAGATCATGCCATCGCGATGTTTTCACCGCTGCGCGGCGTTGTTGTTCGTAATTTGCCTGGCCAGCCCACTCGCGGCGGAAGACGAGATTCCCGCGCCGCCGTGGGCGGATGAGTATTATGCGCGGCAGGACTTGCGGCAGTACTTGCTCGACGCCGAGGCATATCTGAAGGCGCATCCTGATTCGCCGTATGCGCCTCGCCTGGCGTTCGAGGCGATGATGACCGCTTCGATTGAGAACAAGAACGCGCCGTTCAACGCGATGCGGCGTCGGCTGCTATTCGATCATCCGGATTCGTTCGAAGCAAGTTACGTGCTAAGCGCGTTCGACGCCAAGTCGTATGCCAAGTTTCTCGAAGACGACCTCGATCTCGACGTACTGGCCGACTTCACGGCCAGCGAACGGCGGCTCGAAGGGATCGCCGCCGCGTGGAAGCGCTGGGGAAAAGCGATTTTCGAAGACGACGACGTCATCTTGAAAGTGGCGATCATCGCCCAGCGCCACGGCTACTACCGCCTGGCGACGCCGTGTGAACAGGCGTTGAAGGACAAAAATGGCGACATGGAGGAAGTGGCTCCGATCTTACTCGACCGCGCTTTGGGCAACGTTGAAAAGCTGGCGCAACTGTCGACGCTCGAAAAGGATAACAAGAAGGCGAAGCTCACGCGTCAGTTGCTGTTCGCCGGACTGACGCCGGACGAGCGGCGCTCAACGGAGGTGTTGCGCATCGGCGTGAAGGACCTGCTGCGTGAAAAGAGCTGGGAGCGGGCGCTCGCCGCGATCGACGAGTTGCTGGCGATCGCACCGGACGATTGCGCGGCGACTTACTGGCGCGCGTGGACGCTGTTTGCGCTGCAGCGAAACGAGGAGTCTCAGTCAGTCGCGAAGTCTTTGCTGGAAAGACACGCCGACGACGCCTGGGCCAAGGCGGCTGCGCCGCTCATCGAGGGGCTAGAGTCGCGAGAAAAGACGATCGACAGCTTCGTCGCGCTCAAAGACCTGCTGTTAAGCCAGCAAGGCGCGCTGCACGGTCTGGAGACGCTTGTTCAACTTACCTACGAAGATCATCCGTGCGAGGCCTATGTCGCCGTGCGGTTTTCCGATCAACATTTGCAATTCGTGCTTCGTATCGATGGCGAGATGATTGTCGCCTATCGCTCGGACGCCAAGGAAAGTGCGCTCTATTGCGCCGGAGACCCGGCAATTCAAACGGCGGAAGTGCCGGGCATCCTTCCAATTCCGAAGCTCAAAGTCGACCCCGCCGTCGTTGACAAATGGAATTTCAATTTCAACCTCGATTTCGGCGAGATGTCGCCGGAGAACCTGGCGGTGTTGAAGGAAACCAGGAACGAGATCGGCAAGTTGTTCGCGGATCGAGCGGCACTAGAGGCATGCTTTAGCAAGCGACAACAACAAGGTGTTCTCCATTTTCCGATCGAACTGGGACCTTCGCGCGCGACCGTGAGGATCATCAACGTTTCGATCGATGAACCGCTGATCGACATCACGGAAGCGGTCGCCACCGCTCAACCCAATTCCTGGCGCATCGCCGTCGACAAACAGGGCCAAGGCAAGGCGGATATCCGCATCGCCACGGCGGCGGATTTCGAGTTCACGCCGCCGAAGTGGCCGGAACTGCCGATCGCCAAGTCGCCGAAATTCGAAGCCTCGGCACTGGTCCGAAGCGCGGCCTCCGTGGTGAAGGTTTTTGAGCAGCTCTCGCAAGATTCGGACGAAGCCGAGGCGGAAACCGCCGGCAAGGAAGCCGCGGTGAAATAGTCCCGCGGCTGCCGTTGACGCCCCAGGGCGGGGCTTCTATGATCCCGCCCCGATTCATTCAGTCTGTGGCGGAATGCGCCGGAAAAATTAGGACAATCGGTCCAATTTGACTGACGCTTACAGCCGTCATTGTCCGAAGAATCTGTCATGAGTCCCTTGGTTGTCTCGCCGGCCATCCCGGCGGCGGCCATTTTGGATTCAAGTTGCTGAACCTATCGAAGCTCCTCAGGGAAGAGGATCGAGGCTCGGACGAGCGGCCGCTGGTCGCACTCGCCGCCTCGCAACGCCCTCCCGGAGCGGGCCTTACCACTCCACCCCCAGGGCGCAGAATCATGCATGCCTCGTTCTCTCGCACGCTCGGCGTCGTCGGGCTGCTCGCCGTCAGCCTGACCGGCTGCCAATCCGCAAGCCTGGGCAAGTTCAGTAGCTGGAACCCGAAGAACTGGAAGTTCGGCCGCAAGACGGACACCGCGCTCGCGGCCAATAACGCGACGACCACCTCGGCCGATAGCACGGCCTCCCCGTGGACCCCGCAGTTGCCGTCGCAGACGGCCACGCCGGGCTACGGCTCGCAGGTCCCCAACAGCGGCTACGCCGCGACCTCGAACCAATACGGCCCGGGCGCCTATCCGGCCATTCCGACCAACTACGCCGCTGACGCGAGCCAGACCGGCTGGGGACAACCCGGCGCCACGGTGCCGCCGTCGAGCGATCCGAACGCCTACGCCAGTGCTCCGGCCGCGCCTCAAGCCGGTTACTACGGCGAATACGGTCAGGCCCCGGCCACGGCGGGCTACACGCAGCCACAAACGGGTTACGGCGCGCCGATGACCGCCGCGCCGACGCAGCAGCCGGCCAATGCCTGGGATCCCGCGACGCAGTACGGCCCCGCGCCGACGAGCTATCCGCAGCAACCGCAGTACGGCGCTCCGGCGGCTCAACTGGCGGACAACACGCAGTACCCGGCCGCGACGCAGTACGACGGCACGCAACAGGCTCCGGGTTACGGTGCGCAGCCGGCCTATGGCACTCAGCCGAGCTACGGCGCTCCCACGGGCTACGAAACGCCGACCCAGCAGCCGGCGACGCAAGGGTATCCGCAGCAGTACCAGCCGACGGGACCGGCGCCGACACCACAGCCTTACCGTCCGGGCGGCACGAGCGACTACGCCCCTTCGACCGGCAGCCAGGTGACTCCGGCGAGCTACGAACCGTCGCAGGGTTATGGCCCGTAATCGTTCGTCAATAAGCTGACCTAACGCTCACGCCGCGTACCGAATCGTTCGGTTCGCGGCGTGTCTTGCTTTCTATACTTCAGTCGATCGGCATGGCGCCCGGCGGGGGCGTGCCGTGTCCGGCGCGGATGTAGTTGGCGCGGCTCGCGGCGTAGTCGGCCGGCGTCGGGTCGTCGGCGGGAGCTGATTCCTTTTGCTGAGCGAACAAGCGCTCCAGGTACGCCCGGCACCAGCCGCAGCCGGTGCCTGCGCCGCTGCATTCGCTGAGTTGGCTGGCGCGAGAGATTTTTTCCACGCGCAGATAGTTAACCAATTTGCGCTTGGTAACGTGAAAGCAGAGGCAGACTTCGTCGTCGAGATTCATAACGCCTGCTTGCGCCGGAAGCGCTGTTGCGCGTGAGCAAGAGCCGTGACGAAGCGATCAACTTCGGCGTGCGTGTTGTAGAAATAAAAGCTGGCGCGACTGCTGGCCACGATGCCGAGGCGCTTATGCAGAGGCATTGCACAGTGATGCCCTGCGCGGATGGCAATGCCTTCGCTATCGAGCAATTGCGCCACATCGTGCGGATGAAGTCCGTCAACGACGAAGCTGACCACGCCGGACCTTTGTTCTGGGCGCGGACCGAGGATGCGGACGCCGCCGAGTTCTCCGAGTGCGGCGTGGGCATGGCGCGTCAGCGCGAGTTCGTGCGCGTGAATCGCGTCGCGCCCGACGCTGTCGAGATAATCGATCGCGGCGCCGAGCCCGATGGCTGGGACGATCGGCGGCGTGCCGGCCTCGAACTTGGCGGGCAACTCCGCCGGTTCGAAGCCCGATAAAGTCACGCGGCGGATCATGCTGCCGCCGCCGAGGAATGGCGGCATCGCGTCGAGCAACTCCGCGCGCCCCCAGAGAACGCCGACGCCGGTGGGGCCGAGCATCTTGTGTCCGCTGAAGGCCACGAAGTCAGCGCCCAACGTCGCCACATCGAGCGGCAAGTGCGGCACGCTCTGGGCGGCGTCCACGAGCACCGCCGCTCCCACGGAGTTCGCGCGTCGGGCGATTTCTTCGACCGGATTGATTGTTCCGAGCACGTTCGAAACCGCGGCTACGGCGACCAGACGAGTGCGTTTCGAAAGCAAGCGATCGAGTTGCGCGAGGTCGAGCAGCCCGTCGTCGGTGATCGGCAAATAACGCAGTAGCGCGCCGGTGCGCGCCGCGGTCTGTTGCCAGGGGACGAGATTGGCGTGGTGCTCTAACTCGGTGAGCAGGATTTCGTCGCCTGGCTCGAGGAAGGCGTCTCCCCAAGAGCGGGCGACGAGATTGATCCCCGCAGTCGCCCCGTGGGTGAAGATGACTTCTTCGGAGCGTTCGGCGCCGATCAACCGGCGCACTTTTTCGCGGGCCTGCTCGTAAAGATCGGTCGTCTGGTCGCTCAGGTAGTGGATGCCGCGATGGACATTCGCGTAGTGCCGTTCATAGACATCGACCAGGGACTGGATCACCTGCCGCGGACGCTGCGTGGTGGCGGCGTTATCAAGATACGCCAACGGCTGGCCGCCAGGCGACGCCTGCGCGAGGATCGGAAAATCCGCGCGGAAACGCTCGGGATCGAGCGGCGAAGCGTGTAGGTTCTTCGGCGAAGACATGGGTAGCGCGGCCCGGCGGGATAGCAATGGCGATGCGCCATTCTACCGCCTTCAGGCCGCTTCGGCGCGAACGGTTCGGTCGCCAATCGCGCTAGTAGCGGGGCGTCGCGGGGTCGATTTCGAGGGCCCAGCCGTCGATTCCGCCTGCCATGCTTTGGGCCTTGGGAAACCCCTGGTCTCGCAACCATCGCGCGACACGAAGGCTGCGACCCCCGTGATGGCAATGCACGATCACTCGTTCGGTTCGCAACGCATCAAGTTCGCTGATGCGTTGAACGAACTGCGACATCGGTAGGAGTTTCGCGCCAGGGATGCTAGCGATGGCGAATTCGTCTTCCTCGCGACAGTCGATGAGTGCCGGAGGGGACTGGGACGCTATGAGCTCCGCGGCCTCCTGGACAGAAAGTTCGATCGGTAATGCAGCGTCCGGCACGAGAACGTTCTCCGGCAGGGATGCAATAAAAAAGCCGCCCCGGTGAAAGGCTCACCGGGGCGGCGGAATCGATCAGCAACTGGGCAAGAACCAACTAGTTGTTGATTCCTTCGGCCATGTCCTGGCCCGCCCGGGTGTACAGGGCGTAGTACACCTGCACGTCGACGTTGTCGTTAATCGACTGAGCGCGACCGTCGCCGAAGACGTGGTTGACCGCGGCGTTATGCTCGCTGCTCGGACCCCAGAACCACTTGAGGGAGTAGTTCGAGGAACCGGTGGGAGCGTAAACGTCGCCAGGTCCGGTGTTGTCGGCCGTGTTCAGCACGCCGCCCTTGTTCAGAGCGATCTTGGCGCCGGTGGTGCCAGTGCCGACGACCGGGTAGCGGACCGTCGGGTACTTGGGATTGGCGCCCACTTGAATCGTCGGGACCGGGAGCGGGAGCAACGCGACCACGGCGGCGACGTTACCGTCGGCCCACGCGGCGCAGTTGGTCTCACGGCTTTCGACCAGGAACGCCGTGTTGGACGGCCCGTCAATCACGTCCGCGATCCGCCGGGACTTGACCGGGCTGATCGTCGCGTCGGTGTTCGGCGAGGGCCACGTGTTGAACTGTTCCACGTTGTTGCCGATCAAACCCTTCACAGGATTGGAGCCTTGCTCCGTCCAGGTCGAGGCACCGCAAGCAACGTAGTTGGTGATGGCCGGTTCAGTAAACACGGTGCCGGTGTAGGCGATCTGGCCGCCAGTCGGCGGCGTGGCGAACGGATCGCCCGAGAACGTCGGGCAGAGCAGCGTCGGAATCGAGGTCTTCACGACCAGCGAGTTCCGCTTGCCGACCGTCGCGCCCGGCGGGTCGACCGTGTCGTTGAACGGCGACACCTTGAAGTTCATGCTCTTGTGCAAGCCCTGCTGCTCGATGAACGGCAGCACCAACGAGGTCCAGCTATGACCCGCGTTGGGATACGGCCCCGTCATGGCCGTGGGGAAGAGCGCCATCGGTCCGGCGCTTTGCGACGAGCCCATGGGGCCGGTCGACGACGGCGGGAACTGCTTGAACGTCGACTCATACGTGAGGAGCGCCAAGCCGAGCTGCTTGAGGTTGTTGATGCACTGAGCTTTGCGGGCCGCCTCGCGGGCAACCTGCAACGCCGGGAGCAACAACGCAATGAGAATACCGATGATGGCGATCACCACCAGCAGCTCGACGAGGGTGAATCCTCGTCTCCGCGCCACATTTGTCATACAGCACCTCCTCCTCGGAAAGAAAAAAAAATGAGGCCTCGTTCCCCTCGCACCATAGCGAGGATGCCGATCGGCGCAACAGTGGCCGTCGCGCAAATCAACCCCATGAGTGTAATGAATGGCTTCCGCGGCTGTCAAATACTTATTTGTAACTTATCGACTTTGACGCTCACGCTCCCGACGAATTGGGGGGAAGTAATACGCCAAATAAGGCCCCCGCCTATTTCAGAGGAACCGTGGAAAGCTCTAGGATGGCTGGTGGCCAGCAAACTCACGACGACACCCATCCAGACGCGATGATGCGTTCGCGCACCTGTCTTATTGTCGCTCCTGCCGGCGCTGGCAAAACCCGCGCTGCTCTGGACGCTTACGTTGCCGCCGGACAAGCCGGCCGGCTGGCCCTCAAAGTCTGGCTCACCCCGTCGGGCCGCTCGGCCGCGCAGGTAAGTCGCAGCTTGCTGGGAACGCAAGGCAACGGAGCGGTCCTGGGGCCGGGCGTCCATACGTTTTCGACGCTGGCGGGCGCCGTCCTGCGAGCGTCGCGGCAGGCGGTGCGCCGGCTGGGACCGCTCGAGAAACGGGAGTTGATCGCGGAGCTGCGGAATGATGCGATGCGCGCCGGACGGCTGCGCTAGTTCGCCCCGATCGCCGAGTCGCGCGGATTAATCGACCTGGTTTCGCAGTTCATTGCCGATTGGAAGCGTCTGGAGATCTGGCCCGATGAGCTCCACGCGGCCGCGGAGCGGCGTGGGATGACGCCCAAGGACACGGAACTGGTGGCGATTTACTCGCGCTACCAGACGCTGCTCGAACAACATGACTGGTTCGATGCAGAAGGACAAATCTGGCTGGCGCGCGCCCTGCTGCGAGATGGACAATCCGCGCCCTTTACCCAACTCGATTGTCTCGTGGCGGATGGTTTCTCTGACTTCACGCGCACGGAGCAGGAGATCATCGAACTACTCGCGGCGCGCTCGGCGCAAACGCTGGTGACGCTCGTCGATGAACCCGGCGATGAGCGCGCGGAACTATTCGCCAAGGCGCGGCGCACGGCGCAACAGTTCCGCGAACGTCACGCGGATTGCGAAACGATTTGGCTTGAACGACGCAACGATGGCGCATGGCCGGCCCGCGAACATCTGGAACGCCGTCTCTTCGGCCATCCACGGCATACCGTCGACGCCGCGACGGCCGATCGGATCGAAATCCTCGCCGCCGGGCGCGAGCTGGGAGAGATCGAATTGATCGCCGCGCGCGTCAAGGCGCTCCTCGTGGACGGCGATCCGGACGATGGCCGTGTCGTGAAGCCAGGTGAGATCGTCGTGGCGTTTCGCTCTCTCGAACCGGTTGCGGCGCTCGTGCGCGCGGCGTTTGCGGAGTTCGGAATTCCGTACTATCTCGAAAAAGCGAGGCGGCTGCTGGATGTGCCCCTCGTCGCCGCGTTGCTACGGCTCGTGCGATTGCAGGCGGACGATTGGCCGTATCGCGGGCTCTTGGCGACATTGAATCAGAATTACTTTCGGCCGAGCTGGCCCGCATGGAATGATGCGACCGTGCGCGATGCGGAGTTGCTCGTGCGGCGCATTCAAATTCCGCGCGGACGGACCGCGATCCTGGCGGCCTGCGAGCGCACTGGCGCAGAGGATAGCGCTGGAGTCGATCTGCTGAAGCGATTGGCCGCGGCCGTCGATCCCTTGCCGGAACGCGCGAGCATCGTCGAATGGATCGCGTCGCTGCAGACGGTGGCGAGTGAATTAGGTTACTTCGCCTCGCCGGACTCGGAGGATCGCGTGGCCTGGCAACTGATCGGAGAAGCGGGCGCAGGGATGGCGAGGATGCGCGACGCGCTCGGCACGCCGCAAGCCCTCTCGGTCGCAGAGTTTGCCGACTGGTTTAAGGATGTGGCGTCGATCACGCCGATGCCGCAAGAGCACGACGAGGTCGGACGCGTGCGCATCCTCGCCGCGGCCAGCTTGCGGGCGCTCGAAGTTCCGTACTTGTTTCTCGGCGGGCTTTCGGAGCGATCCTTCCCAGCCGCCGATCGCGAGGGGAGCGTCTACAGCGACGCTGAGTGCCGCGCGCTCGCGGCGGAAGGTCTGCCGCTGCCGACGCGCAACGAACGCGCGCAAGACGAGATGCTGCTGTTCTACGAAACCTTGACCCGGGCGCAACGGCGACTTTGTCTTTCGTATCCGGCCATTGACGAACGGACCCAGCCGTGGTCGCCGAGTCCTTATCTGGTCGAGGTCGAGCGGTCGTTCGGCGCGGCGGCGATTTCCAGGTGGGAGGCGACCGACCTGCGGCCGATTCCGAACGAGCCCCGCGCGTGGCGCGAGCGCGATTGGCGTCTTCGCAGCGTGATGGAGGCCGCCGAGGGGAGCGCAACGACTCTGGCGGCCCTCGTCGCAGAACACGCACACGGCGCGGCGCTGAACGTGCTCGCGGGACTGACCGTCGTGCGCGAGCGCGCGATCGGTCGAGGATTCGACGCTTATGAAGGAATGTTGGCCTCGCCCGAAGCGAAGGGGGTCTGTGCGGCTCGATTTGGCGCGGACCGCGTGTGGAGCGCCACGGACTTGGAATTGTATGGCGAGTGTCCCTTCAAGTTTTTTTTGTCGCGCGTGCTCGGCGTGGAACCGCTGGACGAGGCGTCCTTGCGGACCGATTACCAGGGCCGCGGCGCGCGGATGCACCAGGCGCTGGCCGGGTTGCATCGCTGCCTGAACCTCGCGCATGCACCGGGTACGTCGCCGCACGCGATCGATAGCGATAGTTACACGGAGCTGATCGACCGCTTGCTCAATGACGGCTGCGCCGACGCGGAACATTCGTTGTCTGCGGCCCTGAGCGAGATCGAGCGCCTCGAATTGCGCGAATGGCTGCTCAACTATCCCCAGCAACACGCCGATTATGCCGGCGCCACGGGGCCGGCGGAAATGCTGCCGACGTACTTTGAAGCGGCGTTCGGTATGCGCCGCGAGCGGCGCGAAGATGAGCCGGCGCGGGACGAACTCTCCGTTGACGAGTGCCTTGAACTACGGCATGGCGCTGATCGGGTGCGTATCGCCGGGCGGATCGACCGCATCGACGTGGCGGAAGTCGCTGGCGAGGTCGTGTTCAACGTCCTCGACTACAAGACCGGCAAGGCCCCGTCTTCCAAAGCGATCGCCAACGCGGCCGCGCTCCAACTTCCGTTGTACGCGCTGGCCGTCGAGCGGTTATTGCTCGGCGAGCACGAGGCGCGGCCGTGGCAAGTCGGCTACTGGTCGCTTTCGGAGCAGGGTTTCAAAGCAGGTTGCCAACTTTGGGCGAATAACGGCGATCGACTCGCGCCGACGCAACCATGGCGCGATTTACTCACCGCGATCGAGCGCCGAGTGTTCTCGCTCGTGCGCGGCATGCGCGGCGGCGAGTTTCCGATGTACAACGAGGACAAGAAGTGCGCGGCGCGATGCGACTTTCGCCGCGTCTGTCGTGTGAATCAAGCCCGGGCCTTGGAGAAGACATGGCAACCGCCGGCGGAACATCCCACGGGTTGACGCCCGAGCAGCGCGTGGCGCTCGAAATGCGCGGCGCCTCGATCGCGTTATCGGCCGGCGCTGGATGCGGGAAAACCTTCGTGCTGACGGAGCGTTTTCTCCGCGAAATCGCGCCGGGCGATCGCGCAGCGGAACTCCACGAGGTCGTGGCGATCACCTTCACAGAACGCGCGGCCCGCGAAATGCGCGACCGCATCCGCCGCAAGACGCGGGAACGGCTGCTCGACGCCGGCAGCGCCGCGGACGCCAACCACTGGCTTGACATTGAGCGGCAGCTCGATGCGGCGCGCGTCAGCACGATTCACGCCTTTTGCGTGTCGTTGTTGCGGTCGCAAGCGATCGACGCCGGACTCGACCCTCGCTTCGCCGTGCTGGACGACAAGCAGACGCAAGCAATGCAATCGGCGCTGGTCGAAGATCAACTCCGCCGGCTGCTCGCCGAGCGCCGGCCCGCGGCGATGGAACTCGTGTTTGAACTTGGGCTCCCCAAGACGCTGGAATTTCTCGGCCGCACGCTGCGCGAGCGCCACACGCTCGACTTCGAGTCGTGGCGGCACGCAAACGCAGACGAATTGCTGGCGCGATGGCACGAGCATTTTGAGTCGACTTACAAGGCGGCGAAGATCCGCGAGTTCACAATGCATCCTACTTGGGAAGCCGTGGCGTCCATGGCTCGCGGCCCGCGACCGAGCGAGACCGCGTTACAGTCGCGTTGCGATCGACTCGTGGAGTTGTTCGATCGCGCGGAGAGCGCTGACGACCAGGTAAGTTTGCTCAAAGAGATTCGCGAACAAGCGGGAGTCCAAGGAGCGAATCGCAAGCGGGAATCGATCTGGACAGCGGAGGAATATGATCGATTCAAGAACGCGGCATCCAAGTTGCGCAGTCGGATTGACGATTCGCTGAGAGATGGCAAGTTCCAATTCGAGCCCGAGGCGGCCCGTCGATCGGCCGAGCAGGGGATCAACCTGTTGCGGATCGCGGAGGAAGTGGTCGCGGCGTATGAATCTGCGAAGCGTGACGCGGCGGTGCTCGATTTTGAGGATTTGTTGATTCTCGCCCGAAATCTCCTATGTGGCGACGAGCGGGCGCCGTTGCGTCGGGCCGTGGCGGAACAGATTCAGTTGCTGCTCGTCGACGAGTTTCAGGATACCGATCCGCTGCAAGTCGAGTTGGTGCAGGCCTTGTGCGACGCCGCGTTCGCCGACGGAAAGTTGTTTTTCGTGGGGGATCTGAAGCAATCGATCTATCGCTTTCGCGGCGCGCGTCCCGACGTGTTTCGCGCGCTGCGCGAGGCGATTCCCGACGCGGGTCGATTGCCGCTGACAAGAAATTTTCGCAGCCAGCCGGAGATTCTGGCGTTCGTCAACGCGCTCTTTCATGACGAGCTCGGGCCGGAGTACGAACCGCTCGTGGCGGATCGTCCGCAGGTCACGACGCCGCCGGCGATTGAATTCCTTTGGGCCACGACCGAAACCGAAGAAGACGAGGAGGAGGACGCCGCGACGCCGGCCGCGAAGGCGTCCAAGGAGATGGAGGCGGATTGGATTGCCCGCCGCCTGCGCAGCCTGCTCGATTCGGGCGAGCCGATCGTGTTGGAAAAGGATTCCCAGGGGACGCCCACCTCACGACCCGCGAAGCCCGGCGACATCGCGATCTTATTGCGCGCGATGACGCATGTGGAAACGTACGAGGCGGCGTTGCGGCGCTATGGAATCGAATACTACGTCGTCGGCGGGCACGCGTTCTACGCTCAGCAGGAAGTGTTCGACCTCTGGCAGGTCCTCCGTTCGCTCACCAGCCGCGCGGACGACGTGGCGCTCGTCGGCGCGCTGCGCAGTTCGTTCTTCAGCCTGGCCGACGAGACCCTCTACTGGTTGGCGCAGCAGCCGGGCGGATTGCGCGAAGCATTCTTCGCGGATCGCCTGCCGGAGCAGTTATCGCCGAATGAGAGCGAAAAAGTCGCGTTCGCCGCACGGACTCTGCGCGAGCTGCAGGCGTTGAAGGACCGCATCCCCATCGCCGCGCTCTTGCAAGAGACGCTCGCGCGGACGGGATACGATGCGATCCTGTTGGCCGAGTTCCTTGGCGAGCGCAAGTTGGCCAATCTGCACAAACTCATCGACCACGCCCGGACGATGGACGCGGCCGGCATCTTCAGCCTGGACGATTACGTGGCGCAACTCGCACAGTTCACGGCCTCGCCGCCGAAGGAACCGCCGGCCGCGACGCTCGCCGAACAGGCCGATGTCGTGCGGTTGATGTCGATCCATCAATCCAAGGGGCTCGAGTTCCCGGTGGTGGCCGTCCCGGACATGAATGCCACGCACCGCGGCGACCATGCGCAGTTCGCGTTCGACGCCGCGCTGGGTCCGCTGGTGCGCGCCAAGCGCGACGACGGCCTCGTGGGGCTTGATATGTGGCGCGTGGCCAACGCCGCGGAGGAAAGCGCGGAGCGGAGCCGGCTGTTGTACGTCGCCTGCACGCGCGCGGCCGATTTTCTGATCCTCTCGGGCAGCTTCAAGTCGCTGGGAGTCGCAACGGGGCCGTGGACGCGGCTGCTCGATTCGCGATTCGACCTCCTGACCGGGGAACTCCGCGTCGAGTTGCCGGACGGCTACGATCGCCCACAGGTGCGCGTGATCAGCACCGAGCCGGAATGCACGCGGCCGGACCTGGATTCGGCATCGCGCGTCGATTGGCCCGCGATGATTGCGGAAGCGCGGCGCTTGGCGGCTGGCGGACCATGCACCGCGCCGGCTACGGTCGCGCCGATTCCCGTCGATCTGCTGGCGCGGCGGCGATTTTCGTTTTCGCGACTGAGCGGCGCCTTGGAGATGGACGTCGTCGACGACGAAGAACTGCTGGAGCACGCCGCGACGCCCGGCGAGCGAGACGCGCGCACCGTCGGGCTCCTGGCGCACGCCGTGTTGGAGCACTTGGATTTCGCACATCGCGAGTCGCCGGAGGCGCTGCTCGCGCAACTGGCGCCGCAGTTTCCCACGGCGGACGCTGCCGCGGTGAGCGATGTCGGAGACATGCTCCGCCGATTCTGTGACTCCGACGTCGCGCAGGAACTTGCCGAAGCGAAGCAGGTTTTTCGCGAATTGCCGTTTCAGTTGCGTTGGCCGCTCGATGCCCCGCCGGAGGAGTCGCTGACGATCGAAGGCGTGATTGATTGCCTTTATGAGGATGCGTCTGGCGCTTGGCGATTGGTTGACTTCAAGACCAATCACGTTTCAGCGGCCGGTGCGCCGGCGCTGGCGCGGCGTTACGAGGCGCAGCTTTACTTGTACTGGGAGGCGGTGCGGGCCGCGCTCGGCGTGGAACCAGCGTCGGCCACGTTATGCTTCCTGGCGCCGGGTGTAACGCACGCATTTCAATGGTATGCAGCGCAACGTGGGCTGCTCGCGGAATCGATCACGGCGGCGATTGCGAAGCTGCGCGGTCAGGTTTAAACCGCATCGGCTTTCGCGGCCTGGCGGAGTTCTCTCGGCAATGGAAAATGGACTTCTTCCTCGCGGACGGTCTTGGCTTCGACCGTGGCGTGAAATTTCTTGCGGAGGAATTCGATGCAATCCTCGACGACCAGTTCCGGGGCGCTCGCGCCCGCCGTGACGAGCACCGTGTCGTCCGGCTGGAACCATTCAAGTTGGATATCCCGGGCGCCGTCGATGAGATAGGCCCGGCGACCGCTTTCCCGGGCGAGCTCGGCCAGGCGCTGGCTGTTCGAGCTATTCTGGCTGCCGAGCACGAGGACCACCTGGGCATCGACGCTCAGCAGTCGCACCGCTTCCTGGCGGTTCTGCGTGGCGTAGCAGATGTCGTCCTTCGGCGGGTTGGCGATCCGCGGGAAGCGCGCGCGAAGCCGTTCGATAATCCGGTTGGCGTCGTCCACGGAGAGGGTCGTCTGCGTGAGGTACGCGAGCTTCGTGCCGGGATCTTCCAGCCGATCGACGTCCTCGGGCGATTCGACGAGGATCATCGATTCCGGCGCTTCGCCCATGGTGCCGATCACCTCGTCGTGGCCGGCATGGCCGATCAGGAAAATCGTGTAGCCTTCTTCGGCATAGCGGACCGCTTCGATATGCACCTTGGTCACGAGCGGACACGTGGCGTCAATGGTCCTCAGGCGGCGCTCGACGGAAATCTGGCGGACCTCCGGCGACACGCCATGGGCGGAATACATGAGCGTGGCGCCCTCGGGCACCTCGCTCAAGTGGTCTACGAACACCACTCCTTCGCGGCGGAACCGCTCCACGACATACTGGTTATGGACGATCTCGTGATAGACATAGAGCGGCGTCCCGTAGAGGCGGAGCGCCAACTCCAGACTTTCGATCGCCATATTGACCCCGGCGCAAAAACCTCGGGGACTGGCCAGAATGATTTTCATGCGCGGTGGACCTGGGGGGACGTGGTGGGGGAGCAGTGCAATGATAGCGGGGGGAGGAGAAAAGGAGAAAAGGAGGGGGAGGAGAAAAGAAGGGGAGGAAGTTCGACGCGGCCTGTCTGGAAATGCGCCGTTTACTCCGGGCGCTAACAAAGGTTGTGACGCGGTCTCCTAGCCGCGTCACCGAGCCGACCGAAGGCCTCCCACGCGTTCGCAGCGCCCCCGTCGCGACAACGGCCGTAACTCCGGGCGCTAACGCTTCCGGCTCGCTTATTTCGCTTCTGCGCACGCTAAGCATTGGAACCGTTCGACGCTCCTCCGCTTAACCAACGTTCCTCCTCCCCTTCTTTTCTCCTTTTCTCCTTCCCCCATGCCTCTCCTTGCGGAACTTGCCGCCTTCGGTCCCGCCGCCGATTACGCAGCGCCGTCGTTGAGCGACGCGAGCGCGTATTGCCGGCGGTTGGCGGCTGCGCACTACGAGAATTTTACCGTCGCAAGCTGGCTCCTGCCGCGGCGGCTGCGGCGGCATTTTTGCCATGTGTATGCCTATTGCCGTTGGGCCGACGACCTGGCCGATGAGGCAGGGTCGCCGGAGGAAAGTTTCGAGCTATTGCAATGGTGGGAATCGCAGCTCGACGCCTGTTACGCCGGCGAGGCGCGGCATCCTGTGTTCGTGGCGCTCGGGGATACGATTCGCACGTTTGAAATCCCGAAAACGCCGTTCGCCGACTTGCTGATCGCGTTCCGGCAGGATCAAACGGTGCGCGAATACGAGACCATCGAGCAACTGCTGGGCTATTGCCGCTACTCGGCGAATCCAGTGGGGCGGCTGGTGCTGTATCTGGGGCGCTGCCACGAGGAGGAAAACGTCAGGCTTTCCGATGCGATCTGCACGGGGCTGCAACTGGCGAACTTCTGGCAGGACGTGCAGCGCGATTTGGAGCGCGGCCGCGTTTATCTACCGCGCGCGGAGCGCGAGGCATTCGGTTATTCATCTGCAGTGCTGGCGCAGCGCGAATTCAATCGGCCGTTCCAGGAATTGCTGCGTTCCCTGGTCGATCGCGCGGAGACTTGCTTGCGAGACGGACTGCCGCTCGTGGCGCGGGTTCCGCGCGAACTGCGCATCGACGTCAGCTTATTCGCGCGGGGCGGGCTGGCGATCCTGGCGGCGATTCGCCGCGAGGAGTACAACGTGTGGCGACGCCGCCCGACGTTGAGCCGCTGGACGAAAGCGCGGTTGATGTTCGACGCGCTGATTGGCGCGCCGGTTGAGTCGCCGCTCCGCAGTTGATGTGAATTCGAGCCCGCATGGACGTGCCCCCCGCACTCGCCGCCAGCTACCAGGAATGCCGCCGCATCACGCGGCGCGCGGGTTCGAGTTTCTACTACCCACTCTGGTTGCTGCCCTCGGCCAAACGCCGCGCCATGTACGCGTTGTACGCCTTCTGCCGCATCGCGGACGACATTGGCGACGGCAAGGAAGACGCCGCCACGAAGCGAGTTCGCTTGGAGGAATTCCGCACGAGCGTTTCTCGCGCCCTCAGCGGCGATACGTCGACAGGAGCGCTGCCGGCGCTGGCGGACACCGTACGAAGGTGCGATTTGCCGCCACGTTATCTGTTCGAGATTCTCGACGGCGTGGCAATGGACCTGACGCCGCGCGTTTACGCGAACTGGGACGAGCTGCGCACGTACTGCTACCACGTGGCCGGCGCAGTCGGGCTCGCGTGCCTTTGCATCTGGGGCGGCCACGTCGCGGAGGCGCAGACGGCGGCCGTGCGCTGCGGCGAGGCGTTTCAATTGACGAACATCATCCGCGACGTGCGCGAAGACGCGCTGCAGGGACGTGTCTACTTGCCGCAGGACGATCTCGCAGAGTTTGGCTGCTGCGAACATGAATTAAGATCATCATCGGCGAATGAGCGGCTGCGAAAGCTGATCGCGCGTGAGATCGCGCGTGCGAAATCCGCCTTCGACGATGCTGCGGCGCTCACACGTTGGATTCCGCCCAACAGCCAGGCGGTGTTTGCGGCCATGTGGAAGACGTATCGGGCGCTCCTGGCGAAGATTGAACGGCGCGGCGGCGACGTGTTCAGCGAACGGGTGCGTTTGAACCGCGCCGAACGTCTGTGGACGGTCGCCGCGGCCTGGCGCGGTCGATCGCCGCACGTGGAGCGCAGCGCATGAGCGACGTCGCGGAGCCAAGGGTGGCGATCGTCGGCGGCGGTCTCGCGGGAATGGCGGCGGCCGCTGCGCTCGTGCAGCAAGGTTGCCGCGTCGAGCTGTTCGAGGCGCGCCGGCAACTGGGCGGGCGCGCGGCTTCGTTTGACGATCCCATTACCGGAGATCAAGTCGACTATTGCCAGCACGTCAGCATGGGCTGCTGCACGCAGTTGGAGCAGTTCTGCCGGACGACCGGCGTCGCGGAGCTGTTTCGCGAAGACGACACGCTGCACTTCCTATCCGCCGGCGGCACGCGCGTCGACTTGCGCGCGACGTTCGGCCTGCCGGCCCCACTCCACCTATTGCCGGGACTGTTGCGGCTGGACTTTCTGTCATTCGCCGATCGCGTTCAGGCGGGACGGCTACTGATGCGGCTGGCGCTGTGGGAGCAAGATGAGCAACACGAAGAACCGACCATCGCCGCCTGGCTCCAGACCGAAGGCGCTTCGCAAGAACTGACACATCGCTTCTTCGAGACAGTGCTGGTCAGCGCTCTCGGCGAGCGATTGGAAGCCGCCTCGGTCAGCGCCGCGCGGCAGGTCTTCGTCGACGGCTTCATGCGTTCCGCGGCCGCCTGGAAGCTGCGTGTTCCGCGCGTGCCGCTGGCGGAGATCTTCGATCGCCGCGCCGCGCATTGGCTGGAGGAGCAGGGCGTCGTCCTTCATCGTTCCACGCCGATCAAGCACGTTCACTGGCACGAGGGGCGCGTTCGCGGCATCGTTACGAGCGCGGGCGAAACCATCGATTGCGACGCCTGCATCATCGCCGTGCCATGGCGGCGCTTCGCGACGCTACTGCCGGAGGAATTGCGCGCTTTGTGGCCGGAGAGTGCGCTGCCGGAGCGGCTGGAGGCGTCGCCCATCACCGGCGTCCATCTCTGGTTCGATCGCCCGATCACGACGCTGCCGCACGCCGTGCTAATCGATCGGCTGAGCCAGTGGATGTTCCATCACGCCGCAACGGCGGGAACCGCGCGAAGCCTAATGCAGGTCGTCATTAGCGCTTCGCACGAGTTAGCGGGACGCTCCAAGGCGGAGATCGTGCAACAAGTCGTCGATGACTTGGGCGCGGTCTTTCCCGAGTCCCGCGGTGCTCAGTTGCTCGAAAGCCGCGTCGTGACTGAACCGGCG
>CAZUBB010000004.1:0-4110 GCA_964618485.1 uncultured Pirellulales bacterium | reverse complement strand
CATGCGCCCCGGCAGTTCGTCGTTGAGGCGACCCCAGCGGACGCCATTTCTGGCCTGTCCCTGGCCGGCGATTGGACCGCCACCGGTTGGCCCGCCACGATGGAAGGGGCCGTACGGAGCGGTTATCTCGCTGCGGCGGAAGTCCTGCGCTCGCGGGGCATGCCCAGTGCGCCGCTGGCGAAGGAGTTGCCGTCCAGTTGGCTGGCCCGGATGATCTTGCCGAGCTCGCAAAACGAACGACGGCTCGGCTGACGCTTCGGCGTGCTGCTGCCGTTTAGACGAGTCCGCGGCGCACGGCCCAGACGGCGGCCTGCGTGCGGTCGGTGCAATCGATCTTCCGAAGCACGTTTTGCACGTGTTCCTTGACCGTCTCGACGCTGATCGAGAGCGACTGGCCGATTTCCTTGTTGCTCAGGCCGAGCGCCAGGTGGCGCAGGACCTGCGTTTCGCGCTGGGTCAGCGGAACTTCTTGCTTGAGGTCGAGTTGCTTGGTGCTCATCTTGCCGGCGACGCGGCGGAGCTCGCCGAACGGCGTCGGGCTGCGTCCCTCCGCAACGGAGGTGATGGTGTTGACGAGCGTATCGCGGCTGCAGCCCTTGAGCAGGAAGTCGCTGGCGCCGAGCGCCTGGGCCCGCGCCATGTAGGTCGGGTTGTCGTACGTGGAAAGGAGAACAACCTTCACGTCCGGCACTTCCTGGTGCATCCGTTCGAGCGCTTCGAGGCCGTCGCCTTCGGGCATGCGGATGTCCATCAGTACCACGTCGGGGTGCTTTTCCTTAGCAGCGGCGACCGCCTCATTGCCATTCGAGGCGTGCCCCACCACTTCGACGGTCGAACCTGCCAACAGGCTTTCGACGCCTAAGCGAACCATCTCGTGGTCGTCCACCACCAGCAAGCTAACGCTCATGAAATCCTCGTTTTCGCAGCCACCTGATCTCTTGGTTCCTAGGGGGCCGCGCGCAACAAAACGTCACAACCCGCTGTTCTCATTTTAGCTCGGTCAGGGGATGGGACGACCCCTGAGAATCGCAAAGATGATAACGATTACACGGTTTTGCGCGGCCAAACTTTCAACACCGGCGTCTTCAAAAAGGCCTCGTTTGCCCGTTTTGTCAGCAGGCGCGATCATACCGAAGAAACTCAAGCGAAATTGTGCCTTTGCGTCGGAAGAAAACAGCGCACGTTGACCGCCCACCTCCCGCAACGTAGATAAACTGCGACGGACACTTGGGTTGGAGCTTCTGCCGGCTGGTTCTCCCGCGGCGGCCAGCAGTTCGCCCGCTTGTCCGGTTCTCCCCGCGCGGTGCGCGGCAGTGCGATTTCACTTTGCGCGACTGACCGGCCAATGAAACAGGGCACTCTCTTACTGGTGGACGACGATCGACGCCTTTTGGAGTCGATGGCAGGGTTACAAAGTCGACGCCGTGGCGGCCTTCGCCGAAGCGGTGAAGCAACTGGAACGCAAGTCGTACGACGTGGCGCTGGTGGACATTCGCCTCCGCGACGGCGACGGCTTCGACCTGCTGCAGCTCTGCCGGCAGAAGTATCCGCACACCTCCGTGTTGCTGATGACCGGCTATGGCACGGTCGAATCGGCCATCGAGGCGGTCCGCGCGGGAGCGTTCGATTTCCTTACCAAGCCGCTCATCGACCAGGAACTGGAGATGGCGATCGAGCGGGCGCTCCATCAGCGTCGCGTGCTCGAGGAAAACGAACAGCTCAAGCAACAACTCGATCAGCGCTACGGCCTGGAAAACGTCATCGGACACGACCACCGCATGCAGCGGGTGTTCGATGTGATCGAAAGCGTCGCTGATACCCGCGCCACGGTGCTGGTGACCGGTGAGAGCGGTACGGGTAAGTCGATGATCGCCCGGGCGCTCCATCGCCGCAGCAGCCGTCGGGATAAGCCGTTTGTGGAAGTCGCCTGCGGCGCGCTGCCTGAGAACTTGCTGGAAAGCGAGTTGTTCGGGCACGTGGCCGGGGCCTTCACTGGGGCATCGGCGGACAAAATCGGCAAGTTCCGGCAGGCCGACGGCGGGACGATCTTCCTGGACGAAATCGGCACCGCCAGCCCTGGGATGCAGGTAAAGCTGCTGCGGGTGCTGCAGGAACTGGAGTTCGAGCCGGTCGGCGGCACCAAGACCTTCAAGGTCGACGTCCGCGTCGTGTTGGCCACGAACGAGGAGCTGTCGAAGCTCGTCGCCGAAGGACGCTTCCGCCAGGACCTGTACTACCGCGTGAACGTGATCAATATCGAGCTGCCGCCGTTGCGCGACCGGTTGGCGGACATCCCGATCCTTGCCAAGCACTTCCTGCAGGAAGTCTGCGAGGAAACCGGCAAAAAAGTGCGAGGTTTCACCGAAGAGGCGCTTGGCGCCTTCCAACGTTACCGCTGGCCGGGCAACGTGCGCGAGTTGCAGAACGTCGTCGAACGCGCGGTGCTACTCGGCAAGGGAGATCAGGTTCGCGTCGAAGACTTGCCCTCGGCGTTGGTGCAGGCTGCGCCGCTGCTGGTCCATCCGGTGGGCAACCGCACGCACAAGGCCGCGCTGGAAGGGCCCGAGCGGCAGATCATCCTCGAAGTGCTGGAACTCAACCACTGGAACCGCCACGCCACGGCGGACGCCCTGGGGATCAACCGCACGACGCTTTATAAGAAGATGAAGCGTCTGGGGCTGGAAGACGATCATCGGATGCCGGTCGGCTAATCCCCAGCGAGCCGGAAACGCCAGCGTGCGGAGTGGCGCGCTGCTTGGCGTTCGCGTTTGTTCTCTGTAGCGGCGTCCTCTCTCCCTCGCTTGCGCGCCGGGCTAGTGCTTGTCTCGACGGTGGATTGCATCCGCCGTGGACGGTATGCTGGGGGCATCCACCAGCCCGCTCGGGCCCACTTTTCGGGCGGGTTGCCGTCGCAGAGCGCCCACCTCGATCCGGAGTTTCTCCATGTCGCAACCGAGAACCAAGGTTCCGCGTCGTTCCTTTCTGAAAGCGGCTGCTTCCGCGGCCGGCGCCGCGGTCCTGGCGCCGACGATCATTCCGAGTTCCGCCCTGGGGCGTAACGGCGTCGCGGCGCCGAGTGAGCGGGTCATCGTGGGGGGCATCGGCATCGGTAACCGCGGCACCTACGACCTGGGCTGCTTTTTGGAGCAGCCGGACGTAGAGTTCGCGGCAGTCTGCGACATCAAGGAAGCGCGTCGGCTGGGGGTGAAACACATCGCCGACGAGAAATACGGCAACGACCGCTGCGCGATGTACCGCGACTTCCGCGAATTGCTGGACCGCAAAGACATCGACGCCGTGTTGATCGCCACCGGCCCGAACTGGCACGCCACGGCGGCGATGAACGCCGCCAAGGCTGGCAAGGACATGTATTGCGAGAAGCCGTGCACGAAGAACATCGCCCAAAGCCTGATCTTGCGCGACACGATGGCCCGCACGGGGCGGGTGTTCCAGGCCGGGACGCAGCGCCGCAACCTGCCGCATTTTGCATTCGCTTGCGAACTGGCCCGCTCCGGCAAACTCGGAAAACTCAAACGTGTCTATGCCCACCCGGCCGGGATGCAGGCGATGATGAGCGGCTGGCTGCCGGCCGAACCGGAACCGAAACGCGAGATCATCGACTGGGACATGTACCTCGGCCCCGCGGCCTGGCGACCGTTCAACCCGGCGCTGTTGGACGGCTTCAACTTTGAAAAGGGAGGCGGTCTGGTCGGCGGCGGCGTGCTGGAATGGGGCTCGCATTGCGTTGACCTCTGCCAATGGGCCGTCGACGATTGCCCGCCGCCGGTGGTTTACAACCCGCCCGAAAACGGGCAGTTGGTGGCGAAGTATGAGAACGGCGTGGAATTGATTTTCCGCGAAGAAGGCTGGATTCCGCTCGGCTCTTGCCCGGTGCGCTTTGAAGGGGAGCAGGGTTGGGTCGAAGCCGGCGATAGCGGCAAGATGGTGCTGAGCTCGCCGGAGTTGCTGGCGGGGCGGACGGTCGAGGAAATCGGCGGCTACCCGGCGACGTTCCACGTGCGCGACTTCCTCGATTGCGTGAAGACGCGCCGGCTGCCGAAGGGCAATGCCGAGGCGGCCTGCAATGCGCATATCGCCTGCCATGCGGCG
>CAZUBB010000003.1:68801-76550 GCA_964618485.1 uncultured Pirellulales bacterium | reverse complement strand
ATCCCTCGGCGTATCTGGCCGTGCCGGCTGCGATTGAGTTTCTCGCCGGCGTGGGCTGGGAGCGCTTCCGGCGGCACACGCATGAACTGGCCGAATATGCGCGGCAGTCGATCGTCGAACTGACTGGGCTGGCGCCGTTCGTGCCGGACAGTACGGAATGGTACGGCTCGATGATCGCTTTGCCGTTACCGCCGGGAGATGCGCCGGCGCTGCAACGGGCGCTCGTGGATCGATATGGAATTGAGATCCCGATCATCACTTGGCAAGGGCGACGTTTCGTGCGGCCGTCGTGCCATCTTTACACGACGCGAGCGCAAATCGATTTGCTCTGCGACGCGCTCGGCGACCTATTGCGCGAAGGCCTGTAGAGATATATCCAGCCCCACGTTGTGTGACGGTCTCCCGACCGTGACACGAAGCAAGGAGACCTACGGTCGGCACGGTGGCGTGGTCGGGAGACCACGCCACAACGAGACCGGGAGACCACGCCACAACAAGACCGGCTCGGTCGCGAAAGCGGCCGTAACTTCGGGCGCTGACGCTTCCGGCTCGCTTCATTTGCTGCGTGGTTGCAGTTAGTTCTTGCCGGGGTGTTTGATTTTTTCCCAGTAGGAGGAGAAATCGAACTGGGGGCTGTTGTCGTGGTCGTGGCATTGGCGGCAGACTTGCTGGTCGGCGACGCCGAGATTCAGCCGCATGCGCGTGCGCATGTCGAGGCGGCGCTTCGGGTCGCGCTCTTTCTCCGCGTTGACGTGGCCGCTGCCGGGGCCGTGGCAATTTTCGCAACTGTTGCCGGCCAGGTGCGGCGTCTCCGTGATGTCCGTGAAGCCGCTCACATACGGCGAGTAACTCTCCGGGTTCCAACCGGTCGCGTGGCAGCTAATGCACTCGGGGTCGAATTGCCGCGGCGGGTCGAGCTCGATCAACGTTTGCGTGGCGTGCGCGTGTTTCGATTTGCTCCACACGGCGAACGCCTTGGTGTGACACTTGCCGCACACATCCGCGCCAACAAACTGGGCGTCGGGATCGTCGGCGCTCTTGGCGCGCGAGTGCAGCGAAGGGCTCAAGTTCAAGCCCGGCCAGCCGAGCGCTTTGAGCTGGTCCTGATACTCGACCATCTTGTTGTGCATTTCCGGCGAGTCGGGGAAGCGCGAGTCGAGCGGCACCGATTGATACATCGCGGGGGCGCCGTCGTAGAGACCGATCGCCACGGCGTACATCCCTTTTTGACCGACTTGCAGGAGCTGCGTCTTGCTGCCGGGAATCTCGATCGGCTTGCTGGGGGGAACGTCGGGGCCGCCGGCGGCGACGACGTATTCGAAATCCGGAAACTTCTTCGCCAGTTCTTCGGCCACTTCGCGCGGGGCGTAGGCCAGCAGCACCAGGCGTTGCGCGCCGGCTTCGCGCAGTTGCGGGACGACTTTTTCCAGGGCCTCGACCGGGTCTTCGATCACGATGCCTGGGTCGATGGTGTCCGCGAGCTCGTCGTGGTACCTGCCGGCGACGACGCTTGTTACGCCGATTTTTTCGCCAGCCGCCTCAATGACGCGGAACCGCGATTCGTTGCCCAGCACCACGACGTTCGCCGAGATGAAGGTTTCGTCACCGGCCGTGGAGAGCAGGACGTCGGCCGGGAAGCGGAGGTCTTCGCCGCCCAGGCCGATGGCCTGGTATTTCATCTGCGCCAGGGCGTCGACCGACGTTTGCAGCTTCACTTCGGCCTGCTGCCCATAGGCGCGGCTGAGGCCGCCGAGGTCGATCGGAACCGGATTCCAGCCGTCCGCGCGGAGTTTCTCCAGGAAGGAATAACGCCGACTCATTCCCCCTTTCTGTTTGCCGGGGCCGGTGCAGCCGCAGGGCTCGAAGTAGCCGTGTTGATCGCCGGTAAAAACGAGCGTCAGCTTGGGCTTCGTCCAGCCTTCGAAGATGGGGCCATTTTCAGCGATGGGGTCGAACGGTTTTTCGGTGACGTATGGCGTTCCGCCCGCAGTGGTGGACTGCTGCGCGCCGGTACCGGAACCCGCCGGCGTCGCAGGCTGGTCGTCGGGGCAACCGGCGACGACGACGAGCAGTATCGCCGCCGTGGCGCCGAGGAGGGGCGCAGCAAGTCGCTTCGAAAGGGGCGCACTTGATGAAATACGATCCGTCATGTTAAGACACCATCCCGTGGTCGCACGCGAAATGCGTCGCCCTAGAGGTTCTCGCCCAGCGTGCCGACGCTCCGTCGACGACCACGCGGGGCGGAAATGCTACTTTTCGACCGCGAAATGTAGCAGGATCTTCACTTCCTTCATACTGGAATGGTTCGTCGGGATCAGCACCCGGCCGACCCCGTCTTTCTGACGTTCGTTCCCCAGCATGCTGACGATGGGGCTGCCGGGGGGGATTTCGATTTCGATCGGAAACTCGCTCGCGGAGCCATTGTTGATGCTGGTCCGCTCGCCGACCGTAACGCGGAGGAAATCGGGCTCACAGACCGGCGTTCCGACCTCGAGCGTGTCGCGGAACTCGCCGACGACGAGCATCTTGAGCTTGACCTTGACGCCGATGTCTTGCTTGATGGCGCCGAGCGACAGCAGGTTGAATTTGGGATTGAACTCCTCGCCGATGGCGACGACCGAGATGTCGTTGACGACGCCCCCTTCGATATCGAACATCAACTCCGGCATTTTTTCGACGGACGTCTGCAGGGCGACGATCTGCTTGAAGTTTCCGGTCGGAAGGCCGGGCTTAACCGTCGCCGTGACGTTCCAGCCGCTTTTCGCTCCCTCCGGAACCTCGGAAGGCTCCAAGGGGCGATAGGTGATG
Source organism: uncultured Pirellulales bacterium (assembly GCA_964618485.1). Lineage (GTDB taxonomy): Bacteria > Planctomycetota > Planctomycetia > Pirellulales > JALHLM01 > JALHLM01. Next base: position 73,742 of record CAZUBB010000003.1, on the reverse strand, counting down.
TCGAAGAACTTCTCGATATCGGGCCGCAACATGCGGGCGCCGGTAATTTCAAAGGACGCGCCGAGCTGCGTGAAGACCTTGACGTCTCTCGATACCGTTTCGTCCGCCAGCAAGCGGCTAAAGACGATCCTCGCGGGCGTGATCTCGAGCGGGACCGTGACGACGGCCATGATCGGGATCGTCATTTGGCGCTGACTCGGATCGTTGGAGCTCGCCAGTAGAAACTTATCGGTGACGGGACCCGAGAGTTTCGTGGTGTCGATCGTCACCGTGATTTCGCCGGTTTCGCCCGGCGGAACTTGAAGTTCCTTCGCACTGACCTTGAGGCAGCCGCAGGAGGGCTCGATCCTAGTGATCAGCAGCGGGTTCTTGCCGACATTCTTGAACTTGAACACGTGGTCGACGCTGATTCCCTCTTCGTGGATGCCGAAGTCGATCGACTGCTCCGGGAGCTCCAGCGTCGTCGTCTCCACGATCGTGGGAATCGTGTCCGCTTTCGACTCTTCGATCTGCTTCTGGGCGAGATCCTGCGGGCTGAGCGGCTTGGCGATAATGCCGAGATTGGCCAGCATGCCCAGCGATACCAGCAGCAGGGCGATTCCCAGGACGATCCCGGCCAGCAGCGAAATCTTCATCGGACGCACCGGCCCAGTTGGCCGGTCCCTACCTTGTCCCTATGCGATGAACCTACAACTTCCATCATAGCGTGATGCCGCCGCGGTTGGAAATTCGCCGCGGTCGGAGCGCCCAACGTCCCTACTTTCTCTCGACGCGTCGGTCGGCGGGCACTATGATCCGCCGGCCCAAAAAACGTTGAGCTCGACTGCCCCCTCCGGGGAGTGTCGAGGCGTGGTGTCCAAGGATGGAAACCTAGTAATTCGGGTGCGAGCATGCGGCCGGCAGGGATGCGATCGCCGTGGATCTGGGGACTCGTGGCCCTCGTGGCGTTGAGCCACGTTCCGAGCGCGCTAGCGGTGGACGACCCCGCCCATGGCGCGACGGCGGCCTTTGCGAATTTGCGGGAGGTGGGCGACCACGAGGAAGCGGCCTCACCAGGGCGTCCGCTCCAACGTCCCACGCGGGACGTGGGCGAGACACAGGGAACCGACCGGGGACCGCTCGTCAATGGCATGCCCGAGGTACGGACCGTCGCGGCGAGCTTGACGGTGGTGCTGGCGCTGTTTTTCGGCGTCGCCTGGCTGATGAAAAAAAACCTGCCAAAGAGCGCTGGGCTGTTGCCGCCCGACGTGGTCCAGGTCTTGGGGCGATCGCAACTAGCCGGACGGCAGTTCGTGCACCTGGTGCGCTGCGGCAACAAGCTGTTGCTGGTGAACGTCACGCCGGGGTCAGCGGAAACGCTGACCGAGATTACCGATCCCGCGGAAATCGACCGCATCGTGGGGATTTGCGCCCAGCGCGGTCGCCACAGCAGCACGGCGGCCTTTCAGGAAGTGTTCCAGCAAATGAGCCGGGAGCGCTCGCATGGATAACCGCCATCTTACCGAGTCGTCGCACGCAACGCTGCTGCCCGGCGAAGAGGGCTGCGCGGGCGATGTGAGCTTGGACGAGGATTCAATCGCGCTCGCCGAAGCGCCGTCGGCGAAAGATGCGGACGTTTCCCAGGTTCTCTTTCGCCGTGGCAACCGAAATATGTTGCGCTGGTTGTTGATGCCCGCGTTGCTGCTGAGCATGCTCGCCACGGAGGCGGCTGCGCAAGGCTCCGCGCCGAATGCGCCTCAGGCGCTCGACCAGGCGCTCGGCGGTTCGCTCATGGGCGGGCCGGACACGTGGACCAGTCCGGAAGGAGTCTCCGGCGCGTTGCAAGTAATGTTGCTGCTGACGGTGCTGAGCATCGCGCCGGCACTGCTGCTGATGACCACGTCGTTCGTTCGGATCATCGTCGTGCTGGGGCTCTTGCGCCAGGCGCTCGGCACCGGGCAGTTGCCGCCCAGCCAGGTGATCACCGCGATGACGTTGTTCATGACGTTCCTGATCATGATGCCGGTGTGGGATCGCGTCCGCAGCGAGGCGATTACGCCGTACACGAATCACGAGATTTCGCTCGACGAGGCGCAGGAGCGCGGGCTGCGGCCGATTCGCGAATTCATGGAAGCGCAAATCGAACGGACCGGCAATAGCGACGACGTGTTCCTGTTCCTGGAACATATCCCGCGGCCGGCCAATACCACGCTGCCGCCCGGTTACGACAAACTGGAGGACGTGCCGCTCGACGAGATTTACACCAGCTATGACCAGGTGCCGCTCCGCGCGCTGCTGCCGGCATTCATGCTGAGCGAACTGAAGACGGCATTCCTGATCGGCTTTCAGATTTATCTGCCGTTCCTGATCCTCGATATGGTCGTCTCCAGCGTGATGATCTCGATGGGGATGTTCATGCTCCCGCCCGTGCTGATCTCGCTGCCGTTCAAGCTGCTGCTGTTCGTCCTGGTCGACGGCTGGCGGCTAGTGGTGGGCATGTTGCTGGAGAGCTTTCAGCCGTTTACGTGAGGGGGAAGGAGCTAGGAGCCAGGAGTTGGGAGGTGGGAGCATGGAGCATGGAGTATGGAGATTGAAGATTGGCCGGCGACGCGACAACTGAACACTGAGAACTGAACGCTGAAAACTCGCATTCCCCCCTTCTTTTCTCCTTTTCTTCTCTTCTCCTTTTCTCCTCCACCTCGCCATGGACCCCTCCTCCGCTTCCGACCTCGCGCGTGAAGCCGTACTAATCGGCTTGCTGATTAGTGCGCCGGTGTTGGCGGCTGGGTTGATTGTGGGGCTCGTGATTGGGCTGTTGCAAGCGCTGACGCAGATTCAGGAACAGACGGTGTCCTTCGTGCCGAAGCTGCTGGCAATGATCGCCGCGCTGACCCTGGCGATGCCCTGGATGATGAGCTTGATGATGGACTACGTGCGCGGGCTGATGGAGGGGATTCCGGGGTCGTTGGGGTGAGGGCGGGAGGAGAAAAGGAGAAGAGAAGAAAAGGAGAAAAGAAGGGAGGAGTGTTCGGCTTTCAGTTTTCAGTGTTCCGTTTTCGGATTGTTCATCTAACTTCGTGCTTCGCGCTCCTAGCTCCAGGCTTCCCCCCGCGTGCCTTCCTCTCTTGCCCAACTCGGTCTTGCGCTCGACCAGTTTCTGGCGTTTGTTGTTGTTTTGACGCGGATGAGTGGGTTGATGTTGGCGGCGCCGGTGTTTGGATCGCGGGAGGTGCCGGCGCAGATTCGGGCGTTGCTGGCTTTCGCGCTGAGTCTGGTCGTGCTGCCGACGCAATGGAGTAATCTGGTCACCGCGCCTTCGTCGCTCGTGGAACTCGTGCTGCTGATGGGGGGCGAGTTGCTGATCGGCTTTACGCTGGGGCTCGGGATCATGTCCCTGTTCGCTGGCGTGCAGATCGGCGGGCAGATCATCTCGCAGACGGGCGGTATCTCGGCCGCGGATATTTTCAATCCCGGCTTCGATACGAGCGTGCCCGTGCTGTCGCAGTTCTACTACATGCTCGCGATGGCGGTGTTTCTGTTGATCGGCGGGCATCAGCAAGTGATGGCGGCGCTGTTGGACTCCTTTCACACGATGCCGCCCGGCGGCGGGCTGGTGAACGACTCTGTGGTGGAAAGCGTCGTGCGCTTAACCGCGGAGAGCCTGGCGCTGGGGGTTCGCACGGCCGCGCCGGCCACGACGGCGCTCTTGCTGGCAACGTTGGTCCTCGGGTTGATCGGTCGCACGCTGCCGCAGTTGAATCTGATGGCGCTTGGCTTTGGGCTGAACGCGATCGTGATGATGATCCTGCTGGCCGTCGGTATGACGACGCTGGCGTGGCTCGTGGAAAACGAACTCCCCGCAGTGATGGACATCCTGCACGAAGCGCTTGAAAACATGACGCCGTCCAACTCCGGGCGCTAACGCTTCCGGCTCGCTGAAAATGGAATCAGAAGGCGACAAGTCACAGGACGCGACACCGCATCGCCGCCAGCAGGCGCGCGAGGAAGGGCAGGTTCCGCGCAGCCAGGACCTGGGTTCGGCCGTGTTGCTGGTCGGGGGACTCTGGGCGTTGTTCGCATTGAGCGGGCAACTGTTCACCTATTTCGGGGAGCACGCGCAACGGCAATTCGGCGGCGACGCCTGGCTGGTGGCCGATTCGGAATTCGTACACCGCGCGTGGATGTCGGAGCTGTGGAGCCTCGGCAAGGCGCTCTTGCCGGCGCTGGCCGCGGCGATGGGGATCAGCATCGTCACGTCGCTCGCGCAGGGCGGATTACTGTTTCTGCCCGATAAGCTGATTCCGGACTTCAGCCGCGTCGATCCGCTGCAGGGATTTCGCCGGCTGTTTTCGATGGCCAGCGTCGTTCGCCTGGCGTTCGGGATTGTGAAGATCGTACTCGTGGGCGCGGTGGCGTATTGGAGCCTGAAGTCGCGCTACGAAGACATGTTGATGATGGCGTTCCTGTCGATCCCGCAGATCGCGGTGTTGTTGTTCGACGTCTTGTTCTGGACGACGATGAAAATCGGCGTGGCGCTGCTGATCCTGTCGTTGGCCGACTACGGCTACCAGTATTGGAAGTACGAACAAGACCTGAAGATGACCAATCAGGAGGTGCGGGAGGAGATGAAGAATCTCCAAGGAGACCCGCAGATCATCTCGCGCCGCCGGGCGGCGCAGCGGCAGATGATTTTGAATCGCCTGAGCAAGACCGTCCCCAAGGCCGACGTGGTGGTCACGAACCCGACCGAGTTGGCCGTGGCCTTGCGGTACGACGACCAGACGATGCTGGCGCCGATTGTCGTCGCCAAAGGCGCGGGCGTCATTGCGCAGCGCATTCGTAAGCTGGCGCTCGAGAACGGCATTCCGATCGTGGAGCGAAAGCCGCTCGCGCAGGCGCTCTATAAAGAAGTCGACGTCAATCACCCGATCCCAGACAAACTCTTCGCGGCCGCGGCCGAGG
>CAZUBB010000003.1:58704-68791 GCA_964618485.1 uncultured Pirellulales bacterium | reverse complement strand
AACGACGCGTCGGTGGCGTCACCGGCGAGCGGCTCGCCCGGCTCCGCGACCTCGCGCATCTCGCTGACGAGCGTGCCCGTGATGTTGCCGCCCACGTACTTGTGCTCGAGCCCCGCGGTGGCCGAGGTGCTGGCGTACGTGTATCAGTTGAAGGGGAAGAAGGTGGGGAAGTGACGGGCGAGAGGCTCGAGCTAGGAGTTCGGAGCTAGGAGTTTGGAGTCGCTGGACGCTCGGCGTGTTATGATGTGGGGAAACGTTGAGTTACGGGCTGGCGTGATTTCTTGGGGTGGTGGCTGGTGCGGTTCTTGGATTTGACATTGAGTTCGGCCGCGCAGAATCTGGCGCTCGATGAGGCGCTGCTGGAGGAGGCCGAGGCTACTGGCGACGATGGCGAGGTGTTGCGGCTGTGGGAGCCAGCGGAATTCGTCGCCGTCGTGGGGCGGTCGTCGCGTTTAACGGCCGAGGTGAATCTGGACGCGTGCCGGCGCGACGGCGTGCCAGTCGTGCGGCGCACGAGCGGCGGGGCGGCGATTCTCTCCGGTCCTGGCTGCCTGATGTACTGCGTCGTGTTGAGCCTGGAGCGCCGTCCGGAGTTACGCGACGTCTCGAACGCGCATCGCTTCGTGTTGGGAAAGTTGATCGAGGCGGTTGCTCCTTACGCCGCGAACGTCGCTTGCCGCGGGACGAGCGACCTGGCGATCGACGGCCGCAAGGTATCCGGAAACAGCCTGCGGCTGCGCCGCCGGTATTTGCTCTATCACGGCACACTGCTGTACAGGTTTACGCTCGACACCATCGAACACTACCTGGTGATGCCGCCGCGGATGCCGGACTATCGCGCGGGGCGCTCGCACCTTGATTTCGTTACGAACTTGCCGGTCGACGGCGCGGCATTGCGCGCTTCACTCGCCGAAGCGTGGCAGGCCAGCGAGCGTTTGAATAGCTGGCCCGACGAAATGACTAAGCGACTGTCGGCGGAAAAGTATTCGCAGGCGGCATGGAACGAGCGGTTGATTTGACCATCGGTCGCTTCGACTACTTGCCGATGCAGAACCGGCTGAAGATGCGGTCGAGGAGATCGTCGGTGTAGACCGTGCCGACGACTTCGCCTAGGGCCGCGAGCGCGACGCGCAATTCCGCGGCGACCAGTTCTTCCGATGTTGCGGCGGCGGTGATCTGCCGTGCCCGGGCGAGCGCGGCTGCGGCTTCGTCGAGTGAGCCGCGACAGCGGGCAGCGGTTGCGCGCACACCGGTGGCGCTTTGAGGTGCGCCTTCCGAGGCGAGGGCTCGCAATGCGGCGCGCAGTTCGGAAAGTCCTGCGCCAGTGATTGTGCTCGTTGCGAAGGCGCCAGTCGGAAGCGACAAGTCCTGCGCGAGATCGCATTTCGTCCAGACGTTGATTTGTTGTTCCGCGTTGCCTGGCTTGCTAGCGGCGCTCGATGCTGCCTGCGAAGCGTCATGGCAGACGATAAGTGCATCGGCACGTTGCGCCGCCAGCGACGTTTGACGCTGCGCGGCGGTTTCGAGTGGCGATGCGTCCGACGCGTCGTCGAGGCCGGCCGTATCGACAAGTTCGCAGGCGACGCCGTCGAGGTCGAGGCGCGCCGTAAGGTAATCGCGAGTCGTACCGGGGATGTCCGCCACGAGCGCGCGGTTTCCCTGCGTTAAGGCATTGAAAAGACTGCTTTTTCCGGCGTTCGGCGGACCGACGAGGACTAGACGCGGCAGGGCGTCCTGGACGTCACGGTCCGACAGTCGCGATGCAACCTCGTTCACGGTCGCCGTGGCGCGCTCGAGGTGATCGAGCAGTTCTCGTCGGGTGATGAACTCAATCTCCTCGTCAGCGAAGTCAAGTCCCGCTTCGAGATGCGCGAGCAAATCCAGCAATTCATCGCGCAATTGGCGCAGTGGACCGCCGAGGCCGCCGGCGAGTTGCTCGAGCGCTCCGCGCAGTTGCTCCTCGCTGCGCGCGTCGATGACGCCCAAGACCGCCTCGGCCTCGGTGAGGTCGAGGCGTCCGGCGAGGAACGCGCGGAGCGTAAATTCGCCTGGCCGCGCCATGCGCGCGCCGGCGCGGCGCAGCGCTTCGAGCAATGCTTCCAGCAGCGGCGGCGAGCCGATGGTGTGAAATTCCGCGACCGGTTCGCCGGTGTAGCTTTTCGTGGGCCAGAAATAGAGCCGGCAGGGGAGCTCCAGCGCATCGATGCGAACGGCGCCGGCGAGCGACGTTGCGCGACGGATCGCGACAGGGTCGAAGGGTTCGGCGGTGCAGAAGACTTGGGCGACGACCGCGGCCACTTGATGACCCGAAACGCGCACCAGTCCGCGTGCGGCGCCCTGCGCGGCGCTCGCGATGGCGGCGATGGTGTCGTCATGGTACGTCATGGAACGAGACGTGGGGTGCGGCGCGGTCGGCTTGTCGCGGTGGCGGGCGTGGGTTAGCCTCACGCTCAACGAATCGAAAAAACTTGCCCTGCGAGCGTCATCATGCGGCCCCTTTCACTTGTCGCCCCCGATTGGTGGGATTACACCACGCTCGATCGGGAATTACTCGACGACGCCGCTCGACTAACGGCCGATGATCTACTCGGGCTGTCGCGAGAAGGGTTCACCGTCCGATTCTACGATACGTTGGAAGAGTTTTATCTGGCCGAGGCGCTCGAGTATATCCACGCCTGGAGGCAGGCGACGCGGGATCGGCCGGCGGGAATCTGCGGGCCGATCGGTCCCACGGAACAACTGCCGCTCGTGGCGCGGTTGGTCAATGAGCTGGAACTCGATCTGCGTCATGCCCATTTCTGGGGCATGGACGAGTGGGTCATCGCCGGGCGCGAGACGCCGGAGACCTTCGCACTCTCGTTTGCCAAGGCCGATCGAGAACTCTGTTTCGATCGCATCCGCCCCGAGTTGCGGATGCCGGAAAGTCAGTTGTATTTTCCGCAGGTGGCGGAGATCGACTCCTATCGCCGGTCGTTCGACGAGGTCCGTTGCGTCGTGATGCAGGGCGGGCAGGGCGAAGTTAAGCACTGGGCGTTCAACGACCCCCCGCGCCGCACGGGCGCTTACGTCGATGCTCCGCCGACGCCGGAGGAGTATCGCCGGCTCGGCACGCGGGTCGTCGACCTGCACCCGATGACGCTGATTCAGAACGCCCGGACTTCCGGCGGCGGCGTGGTGACGAACGTGCCGATGCAGGCGATTACGGTCGGTCCGGTAGAAACCTGGAAGGCGGAGAAGGTCTCCATTTGGCATGCCGGGGCGCACGATAACCCGTTCGGCCAACGGTTGACGGCGTTGATGATCGCGAAAAAAATCCCGGACAGCGCCGTGCCGATGTCGTTGCTGGCCGACCACCCGCAGGTGCAGTTCAATTATTTTCGGGGGGGCATCGGCGAGTGCGCCGCGGAAATGCACTAAAGGGGCCGCTCCGACCGCTCGGGCGAATTGCTTGTCACCGAGTGGCGTTTCGCGTTAATCTGGAGGGCGGGACGCTGCCGTTGCGCAAGATTCGACCGGCCCGGGCGAACTAGAACGATGATGCTTATTCCACGCTATTCGATCCGTTGGGTGCTGGGCGGGACCATCGCCGCGGGGATTTTCTTTGTCGTCGTCCGCAAGGCGACCGAAGGTTCCGGCTGGGCGTTCGGCATCGCAGCGGGGATCGCGGGCCTGGCGGTGTTCTTGGCGGTCTACGCCTGGCTGTTTTTTCTGATCTGGTTGATTTCGCACGTGTTTCGCGCCATCGGCCGCGGCCGCGCCCCGGACGGTCGCTCGCCGTTCGCGCGGATCAACCCCTAACGGCGGGAGTCGTTCGATGTTTCGCCGGACCATCCGCCGTAGCGTGCTCACAGTTTCGATCGCGCTCGTGGCTTGCGCCGTTGGATCGCCGACGGTCCGCGGCCAGACGAGCAACGGCATCGGTTCGACGGCCACGAAAGGGCATGGCTACGTGCTGCGGGTCGTGAGCGGCTGGCCGATGGGCCAGGGATACCGGCCGATCCGCGTCGAGTTGACGGCAGGCGCGGCCGCGACCAACGACCAGAGCTGTGAGATTGCTCTCGAAGTTCGCGAATTTAACTACCGACGTTCGACTACGACGACGGCGACGCTCGTGATCCCGGCTGGCTCCCGTACCGGCACGGTGGTGATTTCGATGCCGCAGATCGGACTCTGGTACCAGGCCACGGTGAAGGTTTACGAGTCGGGACGGCATCTCGACAAACTCGACGCCAGCGTTGTGTCGAACAACGTTTGGGGTTTTCAGAATGTGATGCTGCCGTCGTTTCTGTGCGTCACGGACGGGATGATCGATACGACGTTGATTCCCGAAGCGCTGCAGATCACGCAGAACAACGGCGGCAACGTTTACGCCAATATGCAGATGAACATGATTAATGGTCGTCCGCAGTATCCGAACGAGCTCTTTACGCAGATGAGCGCGGCAGAGCTTTCGGATCGCTGGATCGACTACACGTCGGCCGACGTCATCTGCATGCACGTCGACGAATTGGCGAAGGTGGCCAAGAGCCGACCCGAGGCGCTGAAGGCGATTCGTGATGCGGTTGCCGCGGGAGGCAACCTGTGGATCTGGGGCGCCGGCTCGAACTGGGAGCGTCTTCCGGAGATCGAGACGCTTACGCAACTGTGGGGACCGCAGGCCGAAGGATGGTATGACCCCGATCCGTTGCACCTGAAACGTGGATTGGATGCCGGGTTTGTTTCGAATCGCTCCGTCGACTATAGCGCGGGGGGCATGCCGGTCGAGCAAGTGGAAAACGTGCCGGTGGACAATTCCTTGAAAAACGCTCCGGCGCCGGCCGTGGCGCCGTTCCGTTTACGGAACGCCCAACTTGGCCGCGTACTGGTGTTCAGCGGCGAGCGTCCGCTGGGGGCGAATCCCGCGCCGGCGGAAGATATCGCTAACTGGGTCTGGGCGATGAACAGTACCGGGTCGGACCGGTTACTCACCAAGAAGCGTCAAGGGACTTCCACGACGGACGACAATCCTGATTTTTGGAAGTTGATGATCCCCGGCGTCGGCCGGGCGCCGGTGACCGCGTTTCGCGTGTTGATCACGATCTTTGTCGTGGCGATTGGACCTGTGAATTACCTGGTGCTGCGCCGCAAGCGAAAGTTGCATTTGCTGCTGGCCGTGGTGCCGATCACCGCGATTGCCGTGACGCTGGGACTCTTCGCATACGCCCTGTTCACCGACGGTCTGCACGTGCGCGTGCGACCGCGCTCCTTCACGTCGATCGACCAGTCGCGGCAGCACGCGGTGAGTTGGGCGCGCACCACGTACTATGCCGGCCTGTCCCCTTCCGGCGGCCTGCTGTTCGAAGACGACACGACGATCATGCCGATCGAACCCACGGTGGGGCCGAATGGCGCCAGTTCGCGGAGGCTCGTTTGGGAGGGCGACCGGCAACGGTTTGCCAATGGTTGGCTGGCCTCGCGGACGCCGACGCAATACCTGAGCATGCGCTCGCGACCGACCACGAATGGACTCCGCATCAAGCCGTCGGCGTCAGGCGCCGCGCCGAGCATCACCAATGGGCTGGGCGCGCAGATTTTGCACCTGGTGATCTGCGATGAGCAAGGCCGCCTGTTTACCGCAGGGGAAACGGCGCGCGGCGCGGAATGCAAGCTGCAACCGATCGACGCCAACGCCGATCTTGTGGAGATCAAGAAGTATCTCGCCTCGCGCGCCCCGCAAATGATGCCGGACATGCAACTGACCGACCTCTCGTACAGCCGCAGGGGCTTTGTCAGCTATGCCTACTACAACCAAAGCAATTTCTCGCCGCAGCAACAGGAAGGACTCCTTGAAAAATCGCTGACCCAAGTGGGCGCTTGGCTCAACGGCCCCATCACTCTCCCGCCACGCCACTACATCGCCATCGTCGCGCAATCCCCCGAACTCGACTACGGCGTCGGCGCCCCGCAACAAGAAATGCCGGTGCACGTGGTGCAGGGGGAATGGTGATGGGGGGGAGGAGAAAAGGAGAAGAGAAGAAGAGGAGAAAAGAAGGGGGAAGCGTGCGTTTTCAGTGTTCAGTTGTTGCGTTCCTGGTCTCACTTTTAGGTCCGTACTCCTTGCTCCGAACTCCTAGCTCCTAGCTCCCTCCCATGGTCTCCACCGTTTCCTCGCACCCGATGATCGAATTGCGGCATTTGCACCGCACGTTCGGTAGTACGCGCGCGGTGAATGATATTTCTTTCAGCGTGCCGCGCGGGCATGTGTTTGGGTATATCGGCCCCAACGGTGCGGGGAAGACGACGAGCATGCGCATCCTGGCGACGCTCGATCAGCCGACCGCCGGCGACGCGTTTATCGATGGCTTCTCGGTGGTGAACGACCCCGATCGTGTCCGCCACCGCTTGGGCTTCATGCCGGACTACTTTGGCACGTACTCGAACGTGAACGTGCGGGAGTACCTCGATTTCTTCGCCCGGGCGTATGGACTGCGCGGCCAGCAGCGCTTACGGGCGCTGAGCTACGTGATGGGCTTCACCAAGCTCGACACACTGGCCGAGAAGCCGATCAATGGGCTCTCCAAAGGGATGAAGCAGCGGCTGTGCCTTGGGAGGGCGTTGATTCACGACCCCGCGGTGCTGGTGCTCGACGAACCGGCGGCGGGGCTCGATCCACGGGCGCGGATTCAACTCCGTGAGATGATTCGCGCGCTGGCCGCGCACGGCAAGACGGTGCTTGTAAGTTCGCACATTTTGACCGAGCTGGCCGAGATGTGCGACACCGTGGCGATCATCGAGCTCGGCCGGCTGCTGGCGGTCGGTTCCGTGGCGGAGATTCACCGCACGGAACATCAGCACTCGCGCGTGCTCGTGCAGGTGTTGGGGGGCGCAGCGGCGCTCGGCCATTGGCTGGCCGCGCGGACCGACGTGCAAGAAGTGCAAATCGACGGCGAGACGGCGGTGTTCCTCCACGAAGGGGACCGTCAGACGGAAGTCTCGCTGCTCAAAGAGATGGTTACGGCCGGCTTCCCGATCGCATCGTTCGGCTCACAAGAAAAAAGCCTGGAAGAAGTCTTCCTCGACGTCACCCGCGGACAGGTACAGTGAACAGGCTGGAGGGAAGGGGCTGGAGGCGGTAGGAAATCGAGGGGAGGAGCTAGGAGCTCGAAGTACGGAGTTAGAAGCAAGACCGCGGATGCACTCGCTGAACACTGAACACTGAACACTCACGCTCGTTCCCTTCTTTTCTTCTTTTCTCCTCCCCCCCATGTCCACCCTCGAACAGCCCATTACCGCCGTTGAAATTGTGCCTGAGGCGCCGGCTGCGCGCGGCTGGTGGGATTGGCTCGATCGCGCGAGCACGGCGATCAACCAGCGGCTGAATCCGATTCTGGTGAAAGAGGCGCGGCAGGCGCTCAAGAGCAAGCAGTTCTCCGTGACGTTCACGCTGGTGCTCGCCGCAGCCTGGGGCTGGACGATGCTCGGCGTCGCCATGGTCGGGCCGAGGATCTATTACGGTTCCTCCGGGATGGACCTGTTCAGCGTCTATTTCATTATTCTCTCGTTCGCGCTGACGGTCGTCGTGCCGTTCAGCGCGTTCTGGTCGCTCGCCACGGAACGGGCCGACGGCACCTACGAGTTGCTGTCGATCGCCACGCTCACGCCGCGGCAGGTGATCACCGGCAAGCTGGCCAGCGCGATGCTGCAGATGTTGGTGTACTATTCCGCGCTCGCGCCGTGCATTGCGTTCACGTATCTGTTGCGCGGGATCGACGTCGCCGTGATCGCCATGGTGCTGTTCTATATGTTTCACGCCTCGCTCGGGCTATCGGCGATCGGGCTCATGGTCGCCACGGCCACCAGCGAGCGGCACTGGCAGATCGTGATGTCGGTGTTTATGGTCGCCGGGTTATTGTTTGTGTTCTTTTTCTCCTGGATCGTCCCGATGGAGATCCTGTGGGAAGTGAACGGCATCCCACTGGACGAACCGGCGTTCTGGATTGGCAACCTGGCGATTCTGAGCATTTTCTGGGGTTATTTCGCACTGGTCGTGCAGGCGGCGGCCGCACAGCTTGATTTTCCCAGCAACAACCGCAGCACCAAGTTGCGGATGGTGATGCTGTTTCAACAGTTGCTGTTCCTGGGCTGGATGGCCTTCGCGCTGTTTGAGTCGCGCGAGCGATTCTTCTTTGTGCTCCTGCTCACATTCTCCGGCATTCATTGGTGGGTGATGGGCGCCTTCATGGTCGGCGAAGCGGGCGAGCTCTCCTTACGCGTCCGACGCACGTTGCCGCAGAGTTTTCTCGGGCGGTCGTTCCTCACCTGGTTCAACCCAGGCTCCGGCTCGGGCTACGTCTTCACGCTCGCCAGCTACCTGGCGCTGGTGATCACCGTGGTGATCGGCGAGATGATCTGGAGCCGCGCTGACTACACGAGCTACATGCAGTCGCGCGTGACCTGGATGGCCGACTTCAATCCCATGATCTTCGGCCTGACGATGTTCTTGTACCTGGCCTTTTATCTCGGACTGACGCGGCTGCTGATCATGTTGTTGCGGCGAGCCGGCTGGGGAACGATGTTCATGTCGCTCCTGGTGTCGGTGCTGCTCGTGCTGTTCGGCTGCGGGGTACCGCTCAGCATTCACTTGATGTCGTCCGATTGGCGAGCCAGCTATTCCATTGTCGAGGCGACCAATCCGTTCTGGACGCTCGGTGAGATGACGGGAAATCGACTTCCCGTCGTCGAACAGTTTTACATTCTGGCGATCCTCGGATTTCCGGCCGGCGTATTATTTATTCTGAACCTGCCCAGCATCGCACGGGAAGTGCAACAGGTCCGCGCTGCGTTGCCGCGGCGCGTGGCCGAAGACGACGCGGCGCTGCAGCCGGCCGCCGCGCCGGAGAAAAAGAACCCCTGGGACGACGGCATCGCGGCCACGCCGTTGAATTCCTGAGCCGAGCGCGATCGTCGCGTTTCAGTCGAGCGACGCGAAGCGCGTGACGCGCCATTCCATGTCGAGATTCGCGCCCAGCACCTGGCGGCGGACGCGCAACGGATAACCGAAACCTGGGTCGAACTCCGCCTTGACGATCGCCTGACTGCCCGGCGGCGCCCCAAAGCCGTGCTCGCTGTCTTGTTCGTGCGTGAGCTCCAGGTGCAACATGTCGAACTGGCTGGGTACGGTCCACGCGGACCAGGTTCGGCGCTGCTCCGGCGCGCGGCCATCGCGGGTCATCTCGGTCACCTCGCCGTCGCGCACGGTCATCTCGACGATGCCCGGCTGGCGGCCCAGGATTTCCACCGAGAGCTGATAGCTTTTCGGCCCGGCGTCGCGCCAGCGCGTTTCGGCCGCGGCGAGCGACTCCGCGGTCAGTAGCGGGAGGGGATCGCGATAGAGCGCCACCGACACGATGAGCGCCGTGACGAGCGTGAGCACCGCGCCGAGGGCGATGCCGACGATTAGCGTTGAGCGGCGCGCGCGACGATGCGGCGGCGCGCCTTCGGCGCCTGGTAGCACGTCATCAATTCGCGTGCGATCGATCATTGTGATCCCCAGAGAAAGTCCGTTAGTCGCCGTCAGGTTCGGCGGCGCCGCGGAGCGCTTCCTTTACCAAGAACTCGTAATTGTAGACATGCGGCGCGGCGTAGTTCGGAGTGATGGGCGTGAATTCACCCACCACGGCGGCAGCCTGAGGCAGATCCCAAATGCGGCGAACGTTCAGGTAATAGGGGCCTTGCTCGTCGTGCGAGTCGGGCAGGTCCTTCAAGTCGAGGCCGTCAATCCCGGATTCGAACAACGCCGCGTACAGTACGTTCCCGGCCATTCGCTCGGCAGCCGACAAGGTCAGGAAGCCGCCCTCCGTTGCCTTGCCTCGCAGCGTGCGAACGGCTTGGATGCACCGCCGAATGTCATAGACCTGCATGCCGTCGAGCGTCTGCCCAAGCAAATAGAAGCGGCGTTCAATGTGTTTTCGCTCGTCCGGATCAGCCGTCCAGCGAGAACGTCCCACGCCGCGCGGGCAACAGAATACGTAAGCGAATTGAAGGTGCAGCGTCGTGTTGCGCATCATATTCCAGTCGGTCTCATTCCATTCTGGCAAGGCTTCGCCGT
>CAZUBB010000003.1:56174-58694 GCA_964618485.1 uncultured Pirellulales bacterium | reverse complement strand
CAGGGAATGGCTTTCGGAGAGCGGCAAGCGACCGGGCCCACGTCGCGTTGTTCTCGACGTGAATCGTCAGGCGTTTTAACGGTGCATCGTCATCGGGGCGCAGTACGTAGAGCCGCAATCGCACTTCAGGGTGGACGTCATAGTCATACGCTTCGAGTCGCACGTTTCCTTGGCCCGCGGGATCGCTATGACGCCAAGAGGCGACAAGGTTGACATTCAATGGCAAATCATCCCCCGGCCAACCACGGAAGCACTTCTCGCGCACGTCGCGCACCCATTGCTTGCGCCATTCGTTCCACTGACTCCGATTCGCCGGAATCTCCGGGCGTCCCGCAAGGGGCACGAATTCCTCCTGAACTTGAGTATTCCGCTGATCGGCTGGCAATTCAGTGAACACGCGGAGTTGCTCCGGCTCGAAGTATTTCACCGCCGGCTCGTCGATTGGCGTATCGTCGCCATTTTTTAGCGCGTGATTCAGCCAACGAAACGCCGGCACCTGGAGTTCCTGCGTGTCTTCGTGCGGGCCGGATGTGATCGCCACGCCGAGCGCATCGCTCGCGCCAAGAAGATTGTAGATGTCGCGCACCTGGTGATGGATGCGCATGACGCCGTCCAGCGGAAAGATCGGGTCGCGGTCGGTGTTCGAGATCAACAGCGGGCGCGGCGCGGCGAGCGCGGCCACCGTGGCGTAATCCCAGCCGTAAGTATTGACGAAGTACATGCAATCGCAGTGGCCTTCGACGCAGCCGTGGACGACATGATCTTCGAGATCGGTGATGCCCGCCACGGGGACGGCTGCGCGGATGCGGTCGTCGATCGCGGTGATCCACCAGCTATAGGCCCCGCCGCCGCTGCGCCCGGTGACGCCGATGCGCGAGGCGTCCACCTCGGGGCGCGTTTCCAGGTAGTCGAGCGCGCGGATGCAGTTCCAGGCCTCGACCCCCGCGGGCGTGTAGCCGTGGTTGATCCACTTCCATTGATCGTAGCGATAAAGCCCGTGGTGCATCCCTTCGATTTCGCCGAGTTGCAGCGTGTCGATCACCAGGCAGGCGTAGCCATGCCGCGCGAACCACGCGCCGTGATGTTGGTAGGAGACTTTGTTTCCATAGCTGACGCCGTCGATTTTCACGCCGCCGTGGCCGCAAACGTAGAGAATCGCCGGCAGGGGGGCGTCGATCTGATCTGGCAAATACAGGTTCGCCGTGACATAGAGCTGCGGCCTCGATTGAAAATGCAGCCGCTCGACGCGGAAGCCCGGCCCCTGAGTGACGCCGGTCACGACCGGATGTAAATCAGTGCGCTCCGGCAGCGGATCGAGCGAGAGCATTTCGAGCAGTTGCTCGCGCAACAACAGTTCGCGGCGATTCCATTCTTCAGCGGAATCGATTCCCTGCAGCGACTGCCGCGCGAGCTTTTCGGTCTCCGTGCGGAAGTAGTTCGCAAGCATGCGGTCGCCGGGAAGTTGCTCGCCCTCCTGCGCGCGTACGGGCAACGTTACGCCGAGGGTCAGCAAAAAGGCGAGCCAGACGAGATGCGATCGCATGATGATCACCGGTGCGATTCAGAAGAGACGAGTACGAAGCGGGGCGACAGCTATGATAGTCCACGGACGAGGCGACTTGGAGTGCTACGACAGGTTTCGCTTACCAGCCCGTAGCGCCAGCGAGGGAGAGTGAACGAAGAATCATGTTCAATACTTTACATGAATTCCGCGCCCACACTCCCTCGCTGGCGCTACGGGCTAGTAGAATCCGCATCGCGTTGACATGCGCCAGCAACGGCATTAGACTGTGGTGGCGTTTGCAGCGCACGATTGACCCCTATCTCTCATGAGCGGTCCTATGCCCTTGGCTCGCGCGACCTTCGATCCGGTCACGTTCGGCCAGGGCTTTTCGTGAGTGCGCACTACTCGAGCGGCGGCGTGACCGTCCCGGGAATCTGGTTTGCCGTGATCTAGGCGAGTTATTCGGCAAACTTCGCGCGTCTTTCCCGAACGTGTTCGCGATTCAGCGATGAGGTTTCTACGGTTCGCTTTGCGCAGTCGCCACGCTGCACAGGCGGATCCGATAGCGCAGCCCGCGCAATTCTTCCACTCTCTTGACTCCCTCCAGGAGTGACCCAGATGTCACGCACCTTTCGTCGTCACGGTTTCACGCTGGTCGAGCTGCTGGTCGTGATCGCGATCATCGGCATTTTGATCGCGCTGCTGCTGCCGGCGCTGCAAACCGCCCGGGCGACCGCCCGCGCGGCCACCAGCAAGAACAATCTCAAGCAGCTCGGCCTGGCGGTGCAGACCGCCGAGAACGCCAAGAAGATCACGCCGCCGATGTTCGGTTCTTACCCGGCGCTCAGCGGCGGCGGTCCGCAAGGATCGCTCTTCTACCACCTGATGCCGTTCATCGAGCAGAACGCATTGCACAAGCTCGGCCCGAATGAGGCCCGCAAGCAACCGGTATCGACGTTGGCGCATCCGAGCGACGTCACGTACGGCGACGGCGTCTACCAGCTCGACACGTCCAT
>CAZUBB010000003.1:43988-56149 GCA_964618485.1 uncultured Pirellulales bacterium | reverse complement strand
CGTTGGCCGCGACCGCCTGGGCGACCGACAGCACGGCCAACGGGAATAAGTGGGGGCTGAGCAGTTATGGCGCGAACTACCAGGTGTTCGGCGACAAAGGCGTGAAACTCGGCGTGCAAGTGAAGGACGGTTCGTCCAACACGATCATGTTCGCCGAGAAATACGCTCGTTCGAGCCGTCCGACCGGCACGCCGGCCGTCGGCGGCGCGCTGTGGGGCTACGGCGTCGCGCCGGAAAGCAACAAGTTCGCGGGCCGCTTCTGGCTCGATTCGATGCTTCCCACGCTGTTGCCGTCCGATCACCTGTACGTCAGCGGTTATTGGGCACGCGTCGGCTTTGTGAACTTTAACGGGCCGGTCGCCTGGGACGCGGATCACACCTGGGAATGCAAGTGCCACAAGGCGCCGGAGTTCAATCCGGACGTGACGAACGTGCATCCGCTCAAGGCGCAAAGCATCGCCTCGCCGGCGATCAACGTCTGCATGGCGGACGGTTCGGTGCGCTCGTTCACGAGCGCCATCACGGACCAGCAATGGTTCTACTGGGCCACGCCATCGGATCAGGATATTCCGACGCAGGAAGTGATGCCGTAATTTTCTCGCGCGAACATCGAGATTCCCTCCAGCGCCTCACGGCTTCCCTGAAGCCGTGAGGCGTGTACCTACGGTATGAACACTTCGAAACTACAACTTGGGATTCTGTTGCTCTTGCCCGTCTTGGGATGCGGCGCTGAGACCAATCCTGAACGCGTGGCCGCGACCTGGGTTCTGGAAAACGGCGGCGATCTGCGCGCCATGGTCGATGGGCAGGAGACGGAGATCGCCTCGGAAGCGGGGCTGCCGTCGGGCAACGTGGAGGTCATCGGCGTCGCGTGGGACATTTATCCCGGCGACCGGAACCCCAAGGTGACCGACGCGGAGGTGCAGCGTTTCCAGCAGTTGCCGCACTTGAAAACGCTCGACTTGTGGGCCAGCGACATCACCGACGCGGGACTGGCCGATGTGGCCAAGATCGCGACGCTCGAGCAACTCATCCTCACCGACACGAAGGTCACCGATGTGGGGCTCAAGCACCTGGAAGGGCTCAAGTCGCTCAAGGAATTGTCGGTAATCGGCACGAAGACGACGAAGGGAGGCGTGGAGAGTTTGAAGCGCGCGCTTCCGAATTGTCGTATCCGACAGTAACGCGCCGACGGCGGATTAGGCGTCACTCGGTTGTAGCATGGTCCTGTGTTGTAGCACGGCGCTGTGTTGTGTCACGGTCTCCCGACCGTGCCACCACGCCGACCGAAGGTCTCCCGCTCTGGTGTCACGGTCAGGAGACCGCGCCACAACAACTTACGGGACCGTGCCACAACAATGCCGATCGCGCGTTACTCCGGGCGCTAACACTTCCGGCTCACTGGAAAGTTGCACTGGAACGAGGTTATTTCGCCGTGGCTTCGAGCGGGCCGTGCGGCGTGTTGTCCGCGGGGTCGTCGACGCGCGGCATGTCGCGCCAGAGCCAGCGCATCATTTCCGGCATCACCGCGCCGCCGTGTTTGTTGGAGTGCGAGCCGAGGCCGAAGACGTAGTTGAAGTCGTAGTCCTTTTCCTTGAGTGCCTCGACCATCTTGACGTTCTGCGAGTACCAATCCCACTTCGGGTCATACTGGCCGCGGCGACGGCCGCGGTTGTCGTTCATGCCGTCCTGCAGGTAAACGCGGATCGGTTTCTTCTCGTTTTCGCGAATCAAATCCGGGTAAACGTGCCCGCCCATGATGTTCGTGTAGCTGCCGATCGTGCTGGCGACTTTGCGGAACTGATCGGGGCGCTGCCAGGCGACGGTGAAGGCGCAGATCGCCCCGGAGCTCGCGCCGCCGATGCCGCGGTCGTTGGGGTCGCTCGAGATGTTGTAGTCCTTGGCGAGCGCCGGGAGCAGTTCATTGACGATCATCGTGGCGTACTTGTCGTCGAGCGCGTTGTATTCCACGCGGCGATTCGTGCTGCCGTCGCCCCAGTCTTCGTCGCTCGCTTCCTTCTGCTCGGCGGTGTGGCCAGGATTGATAAAGACGCCGATCGTCACCGGCATCTCGCGGCGATAGATCAGGTTGTCGAACACGTTCGGGATGCGGTAATCGCCCTCGGGATTCAAGAAGGCGTGGCCGTCCTGAAACACGAACAGCGAAGCCGCCTTGGCCGGATCGTACTGGGCGGGAACGTAAACCCAGTAGTTGCGCGTCGTGCCGGGATAGACCTCACTGGCGAGGGTGAACGGCCCGCGCACTTCGCCTTTGGGGACGCCTTCCTGCGAAAGCGAATCGGGGCCGAGTTGGTAGAGGTCGTCGGTAGGGCCGGCGCTGATCGAGGCGCTAGACAGGACCATCAATGCGACGAGGAAAGCCGCGAAGGCGCGCGCGGTTGACATGCGTAGTTGCTCCACTTAATTGCGGTGTCGTTCGGTCAACTGCAACACTGATTTGCACTATGGCTTCATTCCAGACGCCGAGCCATCCCATCGCCAGGTTTGCAGTACGTGCTCAAAGGCAGGCAATACATCGACGTTGTCTTCGCTCGCCACCAGGATGGAGTACATCTTGCCATCGCGGAATGCGGCCACGCCATGGCTCGGAAGTTCAAAGCCACGGTTGGGCGCATTGAAGCGAATGCCGGCGACGCCATCAACGGTCACCGGCGACGTGCCCCCGCCGCTCGTGAGGAAATGCGCCACGGCCTCGCTTGGATCCTGTTCGCCTGATTCGTCAACATCGACCTTTAGCAGGCCGACCCATTTATTGCCGGCGTTATTCAAAAGCGCTAGCGTCGCACGCGTGCCTTCACGTTCGTTCCGCCCGACGACCCAGGGAGTCGGCACTTCGAATTGAAAAGCATCGAACCTTGTCAACTGATTCGTCGCGGCTGGGGGCGTCACGACGCTCGCTGGATACTGCCGAGGCAAGCTGGGTTTGATTAAGCTCAGGCAAACGAAGGCGGTGGCGGCTGAGAAGACAATCGTGCTGACGAAAGTAGTGCGTTTGGTGGCCCGATGTACGATCCAGGCCAACGCGAGGGGGATCAACAATGCGCCGAGCATCGTCCCGACGAAATAGCTTACCGCGAACTGCTTTTCCGTGGCGCGGCGTTGCGCATCTGGCCAGCCGTAGAAATAGAGCGCGGCGAACAAAGCAACAACTGGGATTACGGCCCACCAGGCCAGGAGCGGCTGCTTAACGATGGTAACTTCGACAGGCGTCTCGTCGGCACGGGCGTCACGAGGCGTCGGCGCATTGGAGGACATACGCATATTCCCGGTTGGAACAAACTCATGCAATCAAAGGCTACTCAGGACGTTACATCCTCCCGCGTCCATGCCCCGCCGATGCGGCGCCAGAGTTTTCCGGTGGGGTTCTTGTCGCGCAGCGCCGGCGGGAGGCGGTGTTGGCGGACGTTGTCGAAACTTTGCAGCATGCCGAAGCGGAGCATCGTTGCCGGAACGCCGACCGCCGTGAAGCCGGGGTGACCGGTCGAGGGATACGGGCCGCCATGTTGCATGGCGGGGGAGACCGCGACGCCGGTCGGCATCTTGTCATTGAGCATCCGGCCGACGCGGTGACGCAAGAGCGGCGCGAGCGTTTCGTACGCCGCGTCATCGCTGCCACGCGTGTCGGAGTAGATGGAACCGGTGAGATTGCCTTCCAGCGTGGCGAGGATTTGCGCCAGTTGCGCGGCGTCACGGGCCACGACGACCAATGACGCGTTGCCGAACACCTCGGTTTGAAACGCGTGCGGGTTTTCGAGAAACTGTTCGCCGCCGGCGCGGAGCAACGTGTTCGCGTAGCGGAAGCCAGGGCCGTCAGCGCCTTGCGCGCCGGCGAGCGCTTTCGCGCCAGCTGCGACGAGCTTGGCGACATTCGCAGCCAACCCTTGCTGCACGCCCTGGGAAAGAAGCGTGCCGACCGGCGCTTGCTGAAACTTTTCCACGAGCTGCGCGATGAATTTCTCCGTCGACTCGCCGGCGACGAGGAGTACCAGGCCAGGGTTCGTGCAGAACTGACCGGCCGCCATCAGGCAACTAGTGGTGAAATCGGCAACCACCTGGTCGAATCGCTCGCTGAGCGCGCCGGGCAGGATGACGACCGGGTTGATGCTCGACATTTCGAGATAGATCGGTTTGCCCGCCAGGTCGGCCGCTTGTTTGAGCCTCAGCCCGCCGGTGCGACTGCCGGTGAAGGCCGTGGCGCCGATGCGCGGATCGGCGACGACGCGGAGGCCGTCTTCCGGAGCGACGTCGTACAGCAACTGCACGATTCCCGGCGGCATTCCGGTCGCCTGCGCCGCGGCGTGCGCTTGTTCCGCGAAGAGCCGCGCCGTCGTGGGATGGCCGGGATGCGCCTTGGCGATCACGGGATTGCCGGCCGCGATGGCCGCCGCGAAATCGCCGCCGGAGATAGAACCGTAGGCCAGCGGAAAGTTATTCGGCCCGAGCACGAACACCGGGCCGATCGGCCCGAACATCGACCGCACGCCGGCCGCGGCGTCAATGGTCGGCATCGCCCACGATCCTTCGCGTGCGGCGGCGGCCGATTGCCGGATTTGATTGACCGTGCGCGGCAGTTCGACGTCGGCCAGTCGCGGCTTGACGGGATACGCCGTTTCCAGGTGTGCGGCGGTGGCAATTGCTTCGGCCTGCTGCTCGATGTTCGCGGCGTACGTTTCGAGAAACCGGGCGAACTGTTCGCCGTCGAGTTTGCCCATGGCCATGAAGGCCCGCTGGGCGGCGTCGAGCGCGGCGTCGCAATCGGCCCACGCGCTGCGCGGATAGACGTCGGGGCGCGCTTCGGCCGTGGCGGGATTCACCGCTTGAAACGTGCCGCTCGCGTTGGCCGGCCGCCAACGACCGTCGATCAAGACTGAATGCATATTCATCAGCAGTTGACTCGAAGCTAAGTAAATCCGCTCACCAAGCCCAGGGATGGCCACCACGGGCGGTATCTGCTTGAGCGGCTCGGCGCGGCCTTCCCTGGGATTTTGCTGCGCGCGATCCCAGGGGAGGCCGCACCGGGTCGTTCGAGCGTAGGCGGTCCGTGGCGGCCACCCCTGGGCTTGGGCTTACGATTTCGGGTTGATGTTATTCTCGTGTTTGCGTGTGGATGTGGGTGCCTTTTTTGTTCGAGGTCACCACGTCCAGTAGGCCGTCGGCGTTCATATCGGTGACTTCGAACTGCGTGCCGACGCCGCTGTCGTGATCGAACTGGTGCGGGATCCAGACCGGGCGGCCGTCCTTGCGCGTCAGTTCGAACCAGTACATCACCGCCGGGTCGTCGACGCCGGGATCGCCTTGCGCGTGCGCCCACCAGCGTTTGCCGGTGATGAAATCGGACAGCCCGTCGCCATTGATGTCGGCCAGGCAGAGCGAGTGCGTTTGCGAGAAGCTCTTGTCGATCTCGTGCTGCTTCCAGCCGTCGGGCGTTTGTTCGTGCCACCAGATGCCGAAGGCGTGGGCGCTTGAACAGAGCACGTCGTTGTCGCCATCGCCGTCGAAATCGTAGACCTGCATGTTGGAAACGCTTTCCGAGAACGGCGCGGCATGAAACGTCCACGACGCGGGCTTGTCGGATTCCGAGGGTTGCTCCCACCATCCCTGCGAGACCAGCACGTCGGCCAGTCCGTCGTTGTTCACGTCGCCGACGCCGAGGCCATGCGAATAGCGCTCGGTGCCTGGGGCGCCGTGATCGGAGATCGGCTGAATCAGCCACTTGGCGGTCGGGTCCGCGTCGGGAACGGCGAGGGCCATCTGGTCGCCGGCGCCAAAGACGAGCCGGCGCTTGCCATCGCCGATGATGGAAACGTACGTGGGGCTTTCGTTATTGGTGACGGGAACGCACTCGCGCCGTGTCCAGGGGCCGCCCGCTTCTTTGGGATTCTCGAGCCACCAGGTCTTTTCGCCGGGGAAGTCGACGACGATCAAATCCGCCCAGCCGTCGGCGTTGAGGTCCGCGGCGAAGTTGCAGAAGCTGGGGCTGTAGCCCTTGGGGTCGAACTCCTGCGCCGCTTCCAGAATGTTGTGCATCTGCCAATCGGGCGCTGCGTAATAAACGCTGCCGGCGGCGACGTCGAGGAGTCCGTCGTGATTGAAGTCCGCCGTGGCGACGCCTTCGCTGCGGAACTTGTGGTCGAGCTGGGTTTTCTTGAAGGTGACCTTGGCGGGGGTCGCCGCGATGGCGGGAACGGCGAGGAGAGTGATCGCCAGTAGTAGGAGCAGATGGCGCATGAGAAAAGCCTTTGATGTGAACGCGCGGTGGGATGGCAGCGGAGGCCCTATGATAACGTCACCGGCTCGCTGGTCGCTAGCGACCGGCGGAGTTGGCCGCAGGCGGCGTCGATCTGGTCCCCCTTGCGCACGCGGACCTGCACTTCAATTCCCGCGCCGCGGACGATCTCGGTGAAGCGCTCCACGGCCGAGGCGCTCGGCGTGCGGTAGGCCAGTCCGTCGACCGGATTGTACGGAATCACGTTGAGCATCGCGGTGCGTTCGCGCAGGAGCGCCACCAATTGCCGGGCGTGCTCGGCGTGGTCGTTCAGGCCGCCGAGCAGTACGTACTCAAAGGTCAGCCGGCGGCCGTTGGCGGCGAAGTACTCGTCCGCCGCGGCGACGACCTCGGCGAGACCGGCGCTTTTGTTGACGGGCACGAGTTGGCTACGGAGCGCGTCGTTCGGCGCGTGGAGCGAGACCGCGAGGTGGTACGGCAGGTTTTCGGTCGCCATTCGCCGCAGGGCGGCCGGGAGGCCGACCGTGGAAATTGTTATCCTCCGTCCGCCGATGCCGAGTCCCTCGGGACTGGTGGCCCAGGTCAGGGCCGGCAACAGGCGATCGAGATTCGCGAGCGGCTCGCCCATGCCCATCACGACGATGTGGGTGATACGCTCGTCCGGCGGCAATAGCAACTGCAGGCGGAGGAGTTGTTCGAGGATTTCGCCTGTGGTCAGATTGCGCACCACGCCTTCCAGGCCGCTGGCGCAAAAGACGCAGCCCATGGCGCAGCCGACTTGCGTGCTGATGCAACAGGTGCGGCGGTCTCCTTCGCGGATCAGCACGCACTCGATGCGGTTGCCGTCGGCCAGTTGGAGCAGCAGCTTTTCGGTTTCATCGTTGGCGTGGCGGTGGGCGGCGATTTGGCTCGACCAGAGGGCGAACTCGCCCGCGAGAGCCGTCCGCAGCGCCGCCGGCAGATCGGTCATGGCGCTGAAGGACTCCGCCCGGCCGCCGAAAACCCAGTGCCGCACCTGGCGCGCGCGGTATTTCGGCGCACCGGCTTCCGCGAGGAAAGACGGCAATCCGGCGTCAAGTTCATCGAGCAAATGCTTCACGTGGTCCATCCACCCGGTCGCCGGAGCAAGGAACGCCGTCCGGCGGCGAATTCCCCTCAGCGAAACCGCCTCCTATTGTCCCGCGCGGGGCGAGTCGCACCAAGGGCCGAAAACGATCGTCGCGACCGGAAAAACCGGTTCCGCGGGGGCGATGGCGTCGCGGAAATCAAACGCTATGATTTCGAGATAACTTGCCCGACCCTCACCTGCCTCCGCTCATTATAAGGATTGCCCGCCATGTCGATGGGTCCCACCTGGAATCAAGGTGCCGAACCGCCCCCTCCGCCGAAAAGCGGGTCGAAGGCCTGGCTGATTATCGGCGTCGTGCTGGGGCTGTGCGTGTTGCTCTGTTGCGGCGGTTTCATCGCTGTTTCGACCTGGTTCGGATCTCAGGTCGCCGGAATGATGAGCTACGACCCGGCCGAGGTGCGGAAGGCCCAGGCCGAGGTGGTGGATATCGAGATTCCGGCCGAAGTGCCGCCGAAGTTTAAGTTCAACCTGGAGTTCATGGGACAGAAGGTCGCCCTGCTCGTCTATTACGGCGCTCCGGGGGATGACAACCTCATCTGGTTGGCCCAGGCGGGGAACAACCTGCAAATGCAGACGCAAAACGATCCGGACCAACTCCGAGCGCAGCTCGAGACGCAATTGGTCGCCCAGGCTCAAACGGCGCAAACCGGCACGTTCAAGAGCCTGACGAATACCACGCAACGCGACGTGGAAGTTACCATCAACGGCAAGGCTTCCAAGCTCACCTTGACCGAAGGGACCGACTCCGGCGGCAAGAAGCTGGTGCAAGTCGAGGGGATGTTCGAGGGCAAGGGGGGCCCGACGCTGATCAAGATGCAGCTCGAGGCCGACAAGTTCCCGCCGGAGAAGGTTGAGGAGATGTTGCAGGGGATGAAGTAGTCGCCCCCGCGGACTACGATCGCTTGGATGCGATCACTTCGCGAATGATTTCATCCAGCGGCGTCACCGGTAATGTGCCGAGGACGCCGCGGAGTTTTTCCAGGCTCGGGACGCGCGCCCGGACGTCTTCGAAGTCGGCCGGGAAGGCCTCGGCGTAGCTCTGGAACTCAATCGCGGCGGACGGGTTTGCCTGCCCGCGCACGCGTTCGGCGAGTTCCAGGATGCTGACCGGCTGGTCGCTGCCGAGGTTGAAGACCTCGCCGATCGCCCGCGGCTCGCGCATCAGCGCGAGGACCATTTGCACCACGTCGCGCACGTGGGCGAAACACCGCGTTTGCTTACCGTCGTCGTGGACGATCAGCGGCCCGCCGGCGAGCGCGGCGTCGACCAGCCGCGGCAACACCATCCCGTACTGGCCGGTCTGGCGCGGGCCGACGACGTTAAAGAACCGCGCCACGACGACCGGCAGCCCGTGCTGGCGGAAATAGGCGAGGGCCAGGAATTCGTCGATCGCCTTGGAAACGCCGTACGACCAGCGGGCCCGCGTCGTGGGGCCGAAGACCAGGTCGTCCTCCTCCATCCAGACCGGCTTGGGGTTCTTGCCGTAGACCTCGCTGGTGCTGGCCAGGAAGAGCTTGACCTTGCCACCCGCCTCCTGCCGCCGCCGCAACTCGGCGAGCAGGATTTCGGTCAGGTAAACGTTGGCCTCGATGGTGTGAATTGGGCTGCTGGCGATGAGCTGCACGCCGACCGCGGCCGCCAGGTGATAGACCTCGTCGGCCTCGGCCACCAACCGCCGCGTCAATTCGCGATCGGCGAGCGTGCCGCGATGCAAGGTGAACCGCGGATGACCTTCGAGCGCCGCCAGATTGCGCGCCGAGCCGGTCGATTCGTCGTCGACCGCGGTAACGTGATCGCCCCGCGCGACGAGGGCCTCCGCCAGATGGCTGCCGATGAAACCTGCGCCGCCGGTGATGAGGATGTTCATGTCGGGCGTCGCGGATGTTGACAGAAAACGAGTAGCGGAATACGTCATCGCCCAAAGCTGAAGCGTTATTATACCATCGTTGCTCGGGCCGGGGCGGATGCGAATTGCTCGAACGACGAGGCTAACGGATTGCTGACGTCCTTTTTTGCAGCCGTCCTTTACGGAATCGGTGCGTTAGCATCAACGTCAATCTTCTCGTCTGGCAAATTGATCGACGCTCATTCTGTGAGGATCTCTCCCATGGATCTACAGTTCGTTCAGCTGTTGTTTGAAGGTCCCTTATCTATCGACTACAGTGCGATCGCGAATACCGCCCGTGAAATCCTTGGGGGCACAATCAATGCTGAGCAGCTCGATTCGGGCGGCTTATTGCTAGTTCACGAGGACTTTCGCGTGCAGCTTTCGGATGGCGAGATTCCAATCCAAACTGCCGTATTCCCGGCCGACAAAGATATTTCGCCCGGAGCATACGCCGATGATATCAATCAGTCTTGGCGATGCGAAAACGCTGCCGAGTTGATTCGTAGCACTCGGCGGTCCGTTTCAGTCACCGAACTAATGGCGTCGCTCGCCGAGCCAGACGTTCGATTGCGACTGTTTCACGGCGTTCTTGAGGCCGCTATTCGGGTTGCAGGCCCCATCGCGCTTGTTTTTAAGCACAGCCAACAAGTTGTCGATCCTGGCGAGTACCTGGATTCGCTCGACGTACCGATTTTGGAACGTCCCGGTTCAATCAACGTGCGATTCTTCAAAATCACTGACCGTCCAGGCGAAATGCTGATGGACTTGTTGGGCCTCGGTACGATCGGCCTCCATGACCTGCAATGTCACTTTCGCGAATTGGACCCGAATGATGTCAGCCGAAAACTCTATGGGCTCGCAAACTACGTGTTCGAGAACGGGCCCGTGATCGAATCGGGTCACACGATCGAGGGAATTCCACCAGGGTCCAAGTGGAAGTGCCAATTTGAAGACAGCTTGCTCTCACCGAAAAGATGCGTACTCGATCTGAACCCGGGTCGACCGTTTGCAGCAGGGGATCGGGAATAATCGCTTTCGCTAGGCCAGCAACTCCGTCAGCACCCGACCGCTTACGTCCGTGAGGCGCATGTCGCGGCTCATGTGGCGGTAGGTGAGGCGCAGGTGGTCGAGGCCGAGCAGGTGCAGGCACGTGGCGTGGAGGTCTGGCAGTGAGACGCGGTTTTCTACCGCCGCGTAGCCGAATTCGTCTGTGGCGCCGTAGGTCATCCCGCCTTTCACGCCGCCGCCGGCCAGCCACATCGTAAAGCCGCGGGGGTTGTGGTCGCGGCCGACCGAGCCTTGGTTCGTCGGCATGCGGCCGAATTCGCCGCCCCAGATGACGAGCGTTTCGTCCAACAGCCCGCGCTGCTTGAGATCGGTCAGCAGGCCAAAGATCGGGCGATCGATCTCCGGGCAGTGCGTGTCCATATTTTCCTTGATGCCGAAGTGGGCATCCCAGCTTTCCTGCTGGTGCCCGCCGCCGGAATAAAGCTGCACGAACCGCACGCCTTGCTCGACCATCCGACGCGCCATCAGACATTGCTTGCCGAAGTACGAACTGACCGGCTGGTCGATGCCGTAAAGCTGGTGCGTCTCTTCGGTCTCCTGTTCGATGTCGATGACTTCCGGCGCGGCCATCTGCATGCGATAGGCGAGCTCGTAACTGGCGATCCGCGCTGCGAGGTCTTGCTCGCCGGGATGTTCGGCCAGGTGCTGCTCGTTAAGCTTCGCGAGAAACTTGAGCCGCGCGATCTGTTGCTCGGGCGTGATATCGGCCGGCGGCTTGAGGTCGACGATCGGGTCGCCTTGGCTGCGCAGTGGCGTCGCCTGGTAGGCCGCCGGCAGGAAACCGGACGACCAGTTTTGTGCGCCGCCGATCGGGCCGCCGCGGTGATCCCACATCACGACGAACGCCGGCAGACGGTCGGTTTCTGCGCCGAGGCCGTAGGTAACCCAAGAGCCCATGCTCGGGCGGCCGGGGATCAGGAACCCGGTGTTCATCTGGAAGAGCGCCGGGGCGTGGTTATTCGATTCGCAGTACATCGAACGGATCACGCAGAGGTCATCGGCGCACTTGGCCATCTCCGGAAACATGTTCGAGACGGTCAGCCCGGACTGGCCGTACTTGGCGAAGGTGTAGGGCGTCTTGAAGGCGGTGGGCTTGGTGTCGCCGAAGAAGGCGTCTTCGGCCTTGAAAACGGGAATCGGCTGCCCATGCCATTTTTCGAGTTCCGGCTTGGGATCGAAGGTATCGACCTGGCTGGGGCCGCCGTAGAGGAACAAAAAGATGACGCTCTTCGCCTTGGCGGCATGATGCGCCGGCCGCGGCGCGAGGGGATTGAGCGCCGCGCGATCGTCTGATGCGAGTAATCCCTCGCGGCCCAGCAGGAACTGCAAGCCGAGCGAGGCGAAGCCAGCGCCGGTCGTTTGCAGGAATTTTCTGCGGTTCCAGACGGTGGGCCATTGGCCCCAGTTGCAGCGTTGGTGGTTGGGTTGGTGTTCGGACATGCGTCAGTGGCTCCGCAGATTCAAACTCTGTTGTGGCACGGTCTCCCGACCGTGACACCCGTTCGACCGAAGGTCTCCTTTTTCGACTTCAAGCAACCTAGCACGGTCGGGATACCGTGCCACAACCAGCTTCTAATCACTCCACATACACAAACTCATTCGCATTAAACAGCACATGGCAAAAATCGGCGAGCGCTCGTTCTGTCGCGACGTTATCTCGGTCCGCTTCGTAGATCGACGCGTCGTCTTTCAGGCGGGCCAGGTGTTGCACTTTCTGCGCTTCGACGAAATCGGCCGCGTCGGATAGTTGCTCTGCAGTGGCCGCGCGTTGGAAGGCGAGCCAGTAGGCGCGGTCGAGTCGCCCGAGCAGGTCGTCGCCCGCTTCGCGG
>CAZUBB010000003.1:7194-43978 GCA_964618485.1 uncultured Pirellulales bacterium | reverse complement strand
ACGTTGGGCCATCAGCGCCGCTTGTTCGTTGCCGAAGACGTTGTTCATCAGTTGCAGCGATTGCGTCGGCACCGTGGTCACGACGCGGCGATCGCACGTGGCCGTGGCGTTGGGGGCGTCGAAGCCTTCCAGCATCGGCACCAGCACCGAGCGCTTAATGAACACATACACGCTCCGCCGCCATTGCTCGGGGCCTTCTTTTTCGACGACCGGCCATTTGCTCGTCGAGCCGGTGGCGATCACGCTCGGGTCGATTCGCGGATGGACGCCCGGGCCATACATCTGCGGGTTGAGCGTGCCGGTGACCGAGAGGATCGAGTCGCGAATCACCTCGGCCTCGTTCCGTTTGAGCGGGAAGCGCCAGAGCCAGACGTTCTGCGGATCGGCCTGCGCCTTCGCGGCATCTTGCGCGGCCGCCTGGCGATAGACGCTCGAAGTCATGATCAGCCGGTGCAACGGTTTCATGCGCCAGCCCCCGGCGACGAATTCGCTGGCGAGCCAGTCAAGCAATTCCGGATGCGTGGGGCGCTCGCCGCGCAGTCCGTAATCGCTTGGCGTGCGGACGAGACCTTGGCCGAAGTGATAGTGCCAGATGCGATTGGCCATCACCCGTGCGGTGAGCGGGTTTTCCGGCCGCGTGAGCCACTGGGCGAGCGTGGCGCGGCGGCCGGTTGTGGCGGCGTGCTCGGGGGCCTCGGGGAATTGCAGCGGTTCCGTCTCCAACACGCTCGGCGGACCGGGTTCAACGAGGTCCCCCTTCATGCTCGGCTCGCCGCGCAGCAGGATGTGCGTCTCGCGCGGCGCGCGGCCGACGTCCTGCACACACATCACGTCGTCGACCACTTCGCGTTCCATGCTGCTGAACACGGCCAGCATGCGGTAGTAGTCGCGCTGGGGAATCGGGTCGTACTTGTGATCGTGGCACCGCGCGCAGCCAACGGTGAGGCCGAGCACGACGGCGCTGGTCGTGGAGACGACGTCGTCGAGTTCGTCGAAGCGGATCTTTTCGTTCTTCTGATTGTCGATCGTCGGTCCGTTGCGCAGGAAGGCCGTGGCGATCAGAGCTTCTTGCACGCCTGGCGCGATCTCGTCGCCAGCGATCTGCTCCATCAGGAAGCGATCGTACGGCTTGTCTTCGTTGAAGCTGCGAATCACATAGTCGCGATACTTGTACGCCTGAGGGCGATCGATGTCGAACTCGAAGCCGTCGGAGTCGGCGTAGCGCGCCACGTCGAGCCAGTGCCGTCCCCAGCGCTCGCCGTAGTGAGGGCTCTCCAACAGGCGATCGATCAGCTTCTCGTAGGCATCGTGTGAATCATCGGCGAGAAACGCCTGCACTTCTTCCGGCGTGGGCGGGAGGCCGATCAGGTCAAACGTCGCGCGGCGAATGAGCGCGATCTTGGCCGCCTCCGGCGACGGCGTGAGTTGATGCTCGTCGAGTTTCGCGAGCACAAAGCTATCGATCGGCGTGCGAATCCATGACGCGTCACTTGCCGTCGGCACGTTCGGGCGCACGACCGGTTGAAACGACCAATGCTGGCGATCTTTTTCGGTGATCTTCTTCTCGCCCGCTCCGGCCAGCGACGCCGGCAGGCTGTCGATCCACTTGCCGAGCGCGGCGATCTCGTCGTTGTTCAGTTGCCCTTCCGGCGGCATGTGCGGATCGCCGCCGAACTGGACGAATTTATGCGCCATGCTCTCGGCCGCTTTGCCGGGCAGAATCGCCGGGCCGGACACTCCCCCCTTCAACGCCGCCTCGAACGTGGAGAGGTCCAACTCATGCTCCGGGGCGTCGGCGTTGTGACAATCGGTGCAATGCCGCGAAAAAATTGGCGCCACCTGCTCGGCAAAGGCCTGTTCCAGGGCGGCCTTGTCGGGCACATCGGCGGCTCGGGCTGTTGCGCAAACCCCGCCGAACAGCGCTAAAAAGCCCAGGAAAAAGGCGATGCGAGCGAGATTTCCCATAACAGTCGGGCCCAGGAGAGCGGCGGCAGGGAGCGGCGTCCGGCGTCCCTTGCATTATGTCCAGATCGGGGGGGAAAGTCGAGTTCGCGGCGCGGGTCGGGTTCGGCCCTCGGCGGCCGTGCCGCGCGGGCTATCGCGCATTGTTTGTCCCGCGGATAATAACTCGGTACGATCAGTCGACATGTTTCGTATCGTTGCCTCGCCAAGGAGAAAATGTATGAAGGCCGCGACAATTCGATGGTTCTCGTTCGTGATTGCGACACTCGCAGTCGCGGCGCGTGGGGAGGAGTACACAATCCATTTTGAATCGAATGGCGAACCGGTTGGCGAATGCAAACTTTCTATCGGCGACGAGTCGGCCACGGTCGCTAGCGAGGACTTTGCGGAGCATTTCGACCTTAAAGGCGAACGCTGGCAGGACGACGAGTCGAAGCAATGGGTGACACTGCCGGCATGCGAAGAATGGGCAAAGCAATCTAAGGAAAAGACTCGCGACAGCATCCCTACAGCGCCAAAAAAGATTCGCTCGTTCGTCGAGTGGAACCTGGATCCTAAGTTTGAGATTGAGGCCACTGACGACACATTGACGCTTACCTCGGGGCAAGTCGACTATATGATCGACGTTGAGAAGGTGGATAGCGACATGACCAATTACTTTCGGTACGCCAGGCTAAACGCTTATAAGAAGGCCATGACCGCAAAGAAGCTGCCGCCATTCGCAGAATTGCTCGTGCTAGACGAATTGGAGAAACGCAAGCTGAAGCCGACGGCGATGGAAGTGCAGATTCCTGGAGTGCCCGGCGCGCCAATTCTCAAAGTACGTTACACGGCAACCGACGATGCCAAGGAGAAAAGCAACAAGGCAGAATAGTCCAAGTCAATGGCGACAGGCGGGATTCGTCTACTGTTAACATGAAATCCCCCGAGCTCAGTAAGCGCTTGGTGTCAGCCCCCATGGCTCTGCTGATAAATTGCCTCCAGCAGCGCTGAAACGTCTTTGAACTTCTTTTTCGACGCCAGCGCCGTGTCGAGGAGCCGTCGTGCTTCGTTTTCGCTGTGGCCGAGTTGCCGCAGGACTGTGAAGGTGTCGGTCACCACGTCCGGAGCGACATCGCCCAGCGTTGGGTATTCGCGCGCGACAAGGAGCGCGAATTTCGGCATCCGGCGGCGGAGTTTGGCGATGATGCGTTCCGCCGTGGCGCCACCGATGCCGGGAAGCGATTCCAGCGTCTTGGAGTCTTGTTCTTCGATCGCCGAGGCCACGTCGCGGACCGGGCGGACCATGGCGCGGAGTGCCTTTTTCACGCCGACGCCGTCGACCGAGCAGAAGAGATCGAAGAATTCGCGCTCCACTTCGCTCAGGAACCCGACCAGCCGCGGCGTGAGGCGGCCTTGCATGGGGTTGCCTTCCAGGTACTCGACCGTGTGGAGCGTGATCTCCTGGCCGATGCTCGACTGCAACTGCCGGCGGGCGAACTCCGGGATTAATACTTCGTACTCGAACGCCCCGACGCCGAGCGTGAGCTCATCGGTTCCGAGCGCGATCAATCGACCGGTGACCTTGGTAATCAAACGATGTGCTTTCTGTAGTAATGGCACAGGGCGATCGCCAGCGCGTCGGCGACGTCGGCCGGTTCCGGCATGGCATCTAGACGGAGTTCGCGCTGCACCGCCCGTTGAATTTGTTCCTTCGGCGCGCGGCCGCTGCCGGTGAGGAGTTTCTTCACTTGCGTGGCGCTATAGCTGATGACGGGTAGCCCGGCCTGCGCCGCCGCCAGGCAGATGACGCCGCGGGCGTGCCCCATCAGAATCGCGGTGCGCGGCCGCAGGTAGTTGCTGTAAAGTTGTTCGAGCGCCACGGCCGCCGGGCGCCAAGTTTCGATGACCTCTTCGACGCCGAGGTGGATCTCATGCACGCGGATGGTGAGCGATTCTTTCGTCTTCCCGCGTACGACTCCGGCCTCGCAAAGCTTCGGCCCGGCCGCGGCGAACTCCAGCACGGCATAGCCTGTGGTGTTCAGGCCGGGATCGATGCCGAGGATTCTGGTGGGCGTGAGCAATCTTATTTCACCACAGAGGCACGGAGGACACGGAGAGGGAGTCGAGGAATCTTTGAACCGCGGAGGCGCTGAGACGCGGAGGGGAGAGAAGCGAGAAAAAGTGATGAGTGCAGAGTGATGAGCGATTGGTTGTTGTCGTTCACCCATCACTCTGCAATCTGCACTTCCCATTCTCTCTGCGTCTCTGCGGTTCAAATTGCGATCACCTCTTCAAGCTCCACTCCGTCCCCGTGGGGCGGTCTTCCAGGATGATGCCGAGGTCTGTCAGGTCTTTGCGGATGGCGTCGCCGAGGTCGAAGTTTTTGTTCTTGCGGGCGTCGGCGCGGTATTTGATCATCAGCTCGACTAATTGCCCGACGATCGCGTCGTTGCCGGCGCTCGGGGCTTGCGGCGCGGCGCGGAACAGCCCGAGCGTGCCGGCCAGTTCGCGCAGCACTTTGGCGCCGTGCTTCAGCGCCGCGACCGACTCCGGCTTCACCGCGGCCGGGTTATCGAGCTTTTCGTCGTCGCAGAATTTGTTCAGCGCCCGGAGCAATTCGAACAGATCGCCGATCGCGCCGCCAGTGTTGAAATCGTCGTCCATCGCCTCGATGAAGCGCTGGCGGTGCCCTTGGAGCGCTTCGCCAAACGGGCCGGCGAGTTTTTGCGCATCGCCATCCGTGCGCTTGGTCACGAGCGGTACGCGGTAGAACTCTTCGCCGGTGATGCGCTCATAGCGCTTGAAGAAGCGATAAAAGGTGTCGAGTCCGGTGCGGACTTCGTCGATGCGTTCGGTGCTGTAATCGATGGGGCGGCGATAGTGCGTGGAGAGCAGGAAGAAGCGGATCGTTTCGCCGTCGTATTGTTTGAGCAGCTCGCTGAAGGCGCTCGCGCCCTTCGACTTGCCGATCTTGCCGGCCTCTTGCGCGGCCTGATCGCCGACCGCAGCCTCGCGCGTGTTGCGACCGCCGAGCTTGCCCACTTCGCTCGAGGCCTGCATCAGCCCGTTGTGCATCCAGTACTTGGCCTGTGGCTTGCCGTGGCAGCATTCGCTCTGCGCGACTTCGTTTTCATGGTGCGGGAAGATCAGGTCGAGCCCGCCGCCGTGGATGTCGAACGACTCGCCGAGCAGCTTGCGGCTCATGGCCGAGCACTCGATGTGCCAGCCGGGACGACCTTCGCCCCAGGGGCTTTTCCACGCCGGCTCGCCAGGCTTGGCGCTCTTCCAAAGCGCGAAATCGGCGGGCGAGCGTTTGCGCTCGGCCATGTCGCCCCCTTCGCCGGCCATTTGCTCGACGGAGCGGCGGCTGAGCTTGCCGTATTCCTTGTCTTTGCTCACTTCAAAGTAGACGTCGCTTCCCGACGGATAGGCGAAGCCTTTGTCGATGAGGGTCTGCGTGAGCTTGATGATCTCGTCGATGTTTTCCGTCGCCTTGGGGAAGTGGTCGATCGTGTCGACGCCCATCGCGCGGAGGTTGTTCTTGTAGTCGGCCGTCATCTCTTCGGCCAGCTCCGACATCTTCATGCCGCGCTCGTTCGATTCTTTGATGAGTTTGTCGTCGACGTCAGTGATGTTCACCACCCACGTGACGTCGTAGCCGCAGTATTCGAGGTAGCGCTTCACGGCGTCGAAAATCACCGGCCCCACCATGTGCCCGATGTGGCTTGGCTTGTAGACGGTCGGCCCGCAGAGATAGATGCCGATCTTCCCCGGCGTTACCGGTTCGAGAGTTTCCTTCTGCCGAGTGAGGGTGTTGTAGACGCGGAGGATCGGGAGTTCGGTGGGCATCGTAACGAAGGCAATCCGTTGAAGTCGAAGTGCGGTAGTTGTGCGGTGGGAGGCGTTTGAGGATATCTGTCGCCCCGTTGGGGCTTTCTTGTCGTTCTGCGTCGTTTCCAGGGGCTTACGCCCCTGGCTATTATCTGCCGCCCCTTCGGGGCTATTGGGTTTCATCACGTTCCAACAGTGCCACGCACTCTGCTGAGATGGCTTCTTGGCGGCCGATGGGGCCGACGCGTTCTCCGGTTTTTGCTTTGACGTTGACGTTGGCGACTGCCGTGCGAAGCAATTCCGCCAGGCGGGTTTCGATCAGAGGCTTGTAACCGCTCAGTTTTGGTTGCTCGGCGAAAACGATCATGTCCACGTTCACCACGCGGAACCCGGCTTGCGCCGCGCGCTCGAGCGCGAAGCTGAGCATCTCGCCGGAATCGCGTCCACGGTTGGCCGGGTCGTGATCGGGAAAGAGCTCGCCGATGTCGCCCAGCCCCGCCGCCCCGAGGATGGCGTCGGTCACCGCGTGCAGCAGCACGTCTGCGTCGCTGTGGCCGACCAGGTGGTGATCGTGGGGGATTTCGATGCCGCCGAGCCGCATCGGTCCGCCCACCGCCAGACGGTGCGTATCGTGTCCGATTCCCACTCGCAGCCGCGTCGTAACTGCTTCCGCCATCAAACGTTCCACGTCAGGATGCCGCTTCGTACCGCGGCCGGGATTATAGTCCTTTCGGCGAGTGCTGACAACGCGAGCCGATGGCCGAACGCCAGGCGGTCCGGTATCGTGATATTGCACGCTCGCCGTTGGTTGGATGTTTTGCACACGCCGGTCGATTCCCCCTTCATGCCGATCATCGAGATTCAAGACCTCGCCAAGAGTTACCTCGTTTACCAGAAACGCGAGGGCGTGCGGGCTTCACTGCGCGGGCTGTTCAAACGCGAGTACCGCAACGTCGAGGCGGTGAAGGGGATCGACCTCACCGTCGAGCAAGGGGAGTTCGTCGCCTTCCTGGGGCCCAACGGCGCCGGCAAGACGACGACGCTCAAGCT
Source organism: uncultured Pirellulales bacterium (assembly GCA_964618485.1). GTDB lineage: Bacteria > Planctomycetota > Planctomycetia > Pirellulales > JALHLM01 > JALHLM01. The sequence continues at coordinate 37,153 of CAZUBB010000003.1, read as the reverse complement.
CCTCTCCGGAGTAATCACGCCCACTTCGGGCACCGCGACCGTGATGGGCTTCGTGCCGTGGAAGCGCGAAAACGCCTACCGCCGGCGCTTTGCCCTGGTGATGGGGCAGAAGAACCAGCTCTGGTGGGATCTGCCGGCGCAGGAGTCGTTCCGGCTCCATCAACAGATTTACCGCGTTGAGCCTGGCGCTTTTGCGCGGAAGCAGGACGAGCTCGTCGATCTCCTGGGCGTGGGGCATTTGCTCTCGCAGCCGGTGCGCGAGTTGTCGCTCGGCGAGCGCATGAAGATGGAGCTCATCGCCGCGCTCCTGCACTCGCCGGACGTGTTATTTCTGGACGAACCGACGATTGGGCTGGACGTCGTCGCGCAGCACAACATTCAGTTGTTCCTCAAGCATTACCAGGAAGCGCGGCAGATCACCATTCTGCTCACGAGCCACTACATGAAGGATGTGGCGGCGCTCTGCCGGCGGGTGGTGATCATCGCGCAGGGCAAAATTATGTACGACGGCTCGCTGGCCGGGATCGTCGATCGCTTCAGCGGGCACAAGGTGATTTCGCTGCAATTCGGCGGCGACGAAGAACTGCCGGCGCATCTGGAACGCTATGGCGAAGTGCTGGAGCGCAACGCGCCGAAGGCCAAGCTACGCGTGGCGCGCTCGCAGGTGACGCAGGTGCTCGCCAGCCTGCTGGCGGAGAACCCGATCGAAGACGTCAGCGTGGAGGACCCCCCGCTGGAGGACGTGATTGCGGAGATGTTCTCGCAAGTCGACGACCGCCTTCGGGCGAACGGCCGCGCCGCCGAGAAAGCGGCGGAAGCGGCCGCGGAAAATGCCCGTTAGGCGCTCGCACTTATTACCGCGATTCGCCGGGAAATTGGGGCGAAGCGCGTGCTTCGGTCGGTGCGGGCAACTATACTGTTTGGCGACGCGCGACTGAGCTCTTGTCGGCACCTTGATCACTCCTCATGCGACGTTCGTCACGACCACTTCCGCGACGCGTCTCGCGCCGAGCCAAGCCCTCGGCTTTCCGATCACAGCGCATGCTGCACATCGAGACGCTCGAAACGCGCGCGCTGCTCGACGGCCAATCGCCGGCAGAACCGGTCGGCGGCGAGTTCCGCGTGAACACGACGACGGAGGACGACCAGGCGTTTCAGGCCGCCAGTCCGCACGGCGTCGCGATGGACGCCGACGGGGACGCGGTCGTGGTCTGGTCCTCGCAGAATCAAGACGGCGACGGCCTGGGGGTATTCGGGCAACGCATTGCGCCCGACGGCACGCCGTCCGGGGACGAGTTCCAGGTCAACACGTTTGTCGACGGCGATCAGAGTAATGCCTCGGTCGCGATGGATCCGGATGGCGATTTCGTGGTTGTCTGGAACAGCGCCGGCCAGGATGGCGATCGATCCGGCATTTTCGCCCAACGGTATGACGCCCGGGGCCTGCCGCGCGGCGGCGAGTTCCGCGTGAACCAGACCGTCGTGAACGAGCAGTTGCTCCCGACGGTGGCAACGGACGCGTTCGGCAACTTTGTGATCGTCTGGCGGAAAGTCGTGGGAGAAGACTCGCTAGCCACGGACGAGATCGTGGGACGAATGTTCGATTCGGACGGAGTGCCCCTAGGGAACGAATTCGTCATTAGCGAGCCAACGACGCTCGACCTCCGGCAGCCGCACGTGGCAAGAAACGCTCACGGTGAGTTTGTCGTCGTCTGGGAGCGGGAAGGAACGCCGCTGCCAGGGAGTAGCTTCGGGCAAGACGTTTATGGGCGCACGTTCGCGGCCGACGGCACTCCGCTGAGCGGCGAGTTTCGTGTGCCGGAAATCACTGCAGGGCAGCAGATTCGCCCTACGGTGGCAATGAAAGCGAGCGGGGATTTTATCGTCACCTGGTATAACCAGTCGACGCAACGCCCAGACATCCCCGTCGATGTATTCGTTCGCCGTTTTTCGCGATCGGGCGAGCCGCTGGGGCCAGACGGATTGGCGAATGCAACCGTTTCAGCGGCTGAGCAGAGGTTCCCTTCGATTGCGATCGATGCGGTTGGCAACTACGCCATCGCCTGGGCGAGTCGCGCCTCGGCGAATTCATCCTACGATGTTTTTCAGCAAGCGTTTTCCGCCGCAGGCGAAAAAATCGGAGGTGAAGCGCAGGTCAACCAACAGACTCCACTCGATCAATCTTTGCCCTCAATCGGCATGAGCGCCAACGGCGACTTTCTTGTCGCCTGGACGAGCGCGGGTCAAGACGGGGATGGCAACGGCATTTATGCACGGCGTTATGCTCGCGGAGAGGATCTTGCGCCGCCGACCGTGACGAACGTGTACCTCGTGGGCGACGATCATGCGCTGGCCGACGGCGAGATTGTCCTGCAACAGCCGACGCGGCTAGTCGCGGCGTTCAGTGAAGCAATCGACGTCGACCCCGGGACGAACGCCCGGTCGAAATGGAAGCTGTATCGAAATGGCGTCGACGTAAGCCAGCAAGTCGCCGTGGCGACGCACGTCTTTAATGGCGCCGCGAATCGTTATGAGGCGGTCCTGGATTTCCAGACGCCGTTGTCCGCCGGAGAGTATGTTCTGCACGCCTTGCCGACGTTACGGGATATGCAAGGGCACGCGCTCGATGGCGATTACGACGGCGAGGCGGGCGGCAACTTTGAGCGCCGCTTCAGCGTCACCGCACCGGAGGTCGGCGACGAGTTCCGGTTGAATCAAACGACGCAAGGCGACCAGACCTTCGTCGGCGGCGCGGCGCAGACGATCGCTCGAGATGCGCTCGGCAATTTCGTGGCCGTCTGGAAAGGAAGCACTGATTCGTCCGCGATCTGGATGCGGCGATTCAACCCGCAAGGCGAACCGGCCACCCTGGTCGATGAGCGCGTGAGCGATGCCGGCGTGAACGGCGACGTCTCGCAGCCGACCGTCGCCATGGCGGCGGACGGACGATTCGTGGTCGCCTGGCTGCGAAACTGGCAGGTCAGCGACGACGAGAAGTACTATTACATCGAAGCAAGACGCTATGCCGCCGACGGAACGCCGCTCGGTTCGCGCATCAACGTTTACGAGCGCGAGGATGTCCGCCAGGAGCGACCAACGATCGCGATCAACGAGCTAGGAGAATTCGCGGTCGTCTGGCAGGGCGCCGGCCAGCCCAACGCATCGGGCTTCGAGATTCTGATGCAGCGTTTCGATAGCGATGGATCGATGATCGGCGCTCGAACGCGAGTCAACCAGGCGCCGACCGGCGATCAGACCGCACCCAGCGTCGCGATGGACGCTCATGGCGACGTGGTCGTCGTCTGGACTGACGCAATGCCGGCGGGGCTGACGCAACGGCGGATTTTGGCGCGGCGATTTTCCTCCGCGCTCGACCGCTTCAACCTCCCCTTGCGAGTCAGCGGCGAGGACGAAGACCTGGCGACCGGCGATCATGTCAATCCCAGTGTGGCGGTCGTTGCGAGCGGACATTTCGTCGTCGCGTGGCAATCGAATGAAAACGCGCCGGATCCCGCTGATATCTACGCCCGGCGCTTTGACGAAAATGATGAGCCGCTCGACGAAGTTCCCTTCCGCGTGAACTTGATTGCGGGCGGCTCACAGCAGTATCCCTCCGTCGCCATCGACGCCGACGGCGATTTCGTCGTCGCCTGGCAAAGCAGCGCGAATGCCGGGGCGACGCTGGACGATATCGTGTATCGTCGCTTCGCCTGGAGCGGCGAGCCGCAAAGCGACGACGCAGCGATCGTGGACGGCGGTCGCCGCAATCAACGCGCGCCGAGCCTGGCCATGGGACAGACGGGCGACTTCGTGCTCGCCTGGACCAGCATTGGGCAAGACGGCGACGCGGGCGGGCTCTACGCACGGCGCTTTGCCAGTCTTGTCAACGCGCGGCCGCTGGCGGACGCGGGAGGTCCGTACGCGTTGAGCGAAGGGGAGTCGCTAAGGCTCGACGCCGCTGGGAGCAGCGATCCGGATGCCGGGCAAACGGCGTCGTTGCGATATGATTGGGATCTCGACCGCGATGGCGCTTTTGACGATCTGGTCGGCGTCGCCGCGCTGCACGACGTGTCCTGGGCGCAGCTGGCCGAGGCCGGCATTCGTGACGACGGCCTCTATCCGCTCAGGCTGCGCGTGACGGATGCGCTGGGCGCGACGAGCGTCTCGGAAGGCATTTTGACCGTGCAGAACGCGTCACCAACCGGCCTGACGCTCGAAGCGGTGGCGCCCGTCGACGAAGGTTCCGAGGCAATCCTCCGCGGTTCGTTTACCGACGCGGGGCTCGCGGATACGCATACGATTCAAGTCGAATGGGCGCCCGGCGTCGTGGAGACTTACGACGTCCCGCCCGGTGAGCAGGAGTTCGAAGTCAGGCGCCGTTACGTGGATGACTCCGGCGCGGGAGCGTTTTCCGCACGCGTGACCGTAACCGACGACGACGGCGGATCGAGCGCCGCGGCGTTCGCGTCGATCGTCGTTCTCAACGTGGCGCCGACGATTGAATTCAAGGACCAAAGCGCGGAGGCGATTCTCGAAGGCGAATCGCTCACGATCATCGGCAAGGTTCATGATCTGGGCTTGGATGACGTCCCCACCGTGCTGGTCGACTGGGGAGACGGCACGCCGCCTGAGTATGTGCCGGTTGATCCGTCGAGTGAGTTCGTGGCGACTCACTTGTACCGAGACGGTAAATCAATCGACGCGGAAGCAGCTCGACGCCGCATCGACTTCTTTGTCAACGATGATTCCGGCGATTTAACGCGGACGACGAGGGAAGTCATCGTACAAAACGTCGCGCCGCGCATCACCGAACTCGCCGTGTCGGCGAATGTCGTCGGACTGAACGAACCGTTCACGTTGTCCGGACTCATCGTTGATCCTGGCGTGTTGGATGCACCCGTGCTGTTAGTGCAGTGGGGCGATGCAACAAATCCTTCTCGCGTCGAGATGGCGGGCGGCTCCACGGTATTCGCGCTGCAGCATAGCTATGCAACGTTGCCGCCCCAGGGTGGCTCGTACCGGATTATCGTCACGGTTTCAGACAAGGATGATGGGTTCTCTATGACCACCGCCACGGTGCGAATCCGAACCTGCGCGCTCCCTGGCGACGCTAACGACGACTGCAGCGTCAACTTGGACGACCTCAACAACGTGCGGAATCATTTCGGCGAAGGGATCGAGGGAGGTGAGCGCATCACAGGAGACACCTATCCGTTCGACGGCATCGTCGATCTCGACGATTTGAACGCCGTGCGCAACAACTTCGGCGCGAGCGCCGCGCCATCGATGAAATCGCCGCCTTCGGAGGCCGTCGCGGGATCGCGGAATGAAGCGTCGCAGCACGTGCAGCGCGCCGCGGAGGACGTTGTCTTTGCGCGTTGGGCGATCGAAGAGACGTCGCGGCCGTGGACGAGCGCGTGCGTTTCGCGCGGCTCGCGTCGCAGGTTAATTCCCTAGCCAGCGTCGCCAAGAGCGTTTCGACGGCGTCAGCGGCAGCCGCGCGTCTGAGGCGTTCCACGTTTGAAATACCGCGTCCGTCGCGAGCGGCGATTGCGCCGATGTGCCGGGCGAAGCGGCCGTGGCCCCGAAGTTGTTCCGCACGGCATTCAAGTCGTCGAGATCGACTTTGCCATTGAACGGGAATGTGTCCCCGGCAATCCCCGGTGCGCTCCGTCCGAAGTTGTTGCGCACGGCGTTCAAGTCTTCGAGGTCGACGCGGCCATTGCGATCCGTGTCGCCGGGAATGACTGCGGCGATATGCAGCGTGTAGAGCGAATTCAATTCACCATCGAGAATGAAGACGAATACTTCAGCTCGTCCCCATGCGCCGTCCTGCAGGCGAAACGTCAAGGTGCCGTCGTCCAATACGCGAGGTTGACCGCTCGGCAGCGTGTCCGTCGCCGGCGCGAACAGCGACTGCCCCGATGCAACGAAGATGCTGAACGTTGGACGTGGCTCGGCCGGCTCATTGGGACCGTTGCTGATGTTCGTGGCCCAAGGCGCCGAGTACGTGCCGCTGTTCATCAGAACGAAAACGTCTGGCCCAGGCGTAAGCGTCGGCGGATCGTTCACCGGCGCAACGGTCAGGCTGAAGCTTTGTTCGGCGGAGGCATTCTCGCCGTCGGCGCTATCGATCGCGCGCACGAATACGCGCCCGCTTCCGAAAGCGTTCGCCCGCGCCCTGAAGCTGAGCTTCCCGGTGGCATCGATCGTTGGTTCCTGTCCCGGCAGGAATAAATCGGCGGGGCCTTCAAATCGCGTGGCGAAGCTCACGGTCTGACCAGGTTCGAGCGGGCCGGGCGAAATGGCGAACGCCTGGCAGGGAACGGTCCAGGTGCTTGTTTGATCTTCACTGGCGACCACGTCTCCTTTGAGGGAAAAGCTAGGCGGGTCGTTGACGCCCTCGATATGGATGGTGAACGTCAATTCCGCCGACGTGGCTTGGGCGCCGCCGGCGTCTCGCGCGCGGACACGCACTTCCGTCGTGCCGAACGCGTTGACATTGGGCGTGAAGGTCAGCGTTCCATCCGGCGCAATCGACGGCGCCACTTGGAACAACGCTGCCTCAACGGTCTCAACCAGGTAAGTGACCGGTCCCGGCGGCAATCCGGGCTGGACGTCGAGATCGGTCACGGTAACCCAATTATAGGATTGTGGCCCCGCGTCTTCGAGAAGTTCAATCAGAGTCCCATTTGGCAACGCGGGAACCGGTGGATCATCTGACGGCACGACCGTCACGTTGAAGGTGCGCGACGTAACGCCGTTGTCTTCCGGCGTGTCAAGATTCTCGTCCGGGCCACCGTCAGTGACGGTGACAGTGACGGCCCGCGTGCCGAAACGATTCGATGCTGCCTGAAACTTGATCATGCCATTGGGCGCTGCGAGCGAGGGCTCGAGCACCTTGAAGAAGGAGGCGTCGCTGCTGAAAACTGCGATCGAAAGCGGCTGCCCCGCCTCATTTTCTCCAGCCGTGATGCCGCTCAGTGGGACTGCCGTGATGTTCGCGTCGTCCTCGTTGACTGTCACGGGATCAATTGGATTGATCGTCGGCGGGTTGTAGATCGAGCGGAGGACGAAGTTGAAATCAGGGAGGTTCTGGTCGCGGTCACCGCTCAAGGCGACGCGATGTGCGCCCCAAGCCTCGCCGCCTAACAGCACGCGCGCGGTATTGTTCTTGCCATCGGTAACCACGAGGTCAACGCGGCCGTCGCCGTTCAGCTCCCCAGCAGCGACCGACAGGAAAAGCGAGTATGGGAACGTTCCTGCGCCGAGGCTGATCGATTCTGCCGGAGCGAAGTTCTGCCCTCGGTTGCGCCGGTTCCGCAGCAGGCTGAAGTCTAACGCCTCACCATCCTTAGAACGCGTCCCGACGGCGATGTCATCGTCGCTATCGCCATCGACATCGGCGACCGCCAACGACGTCGGCGACAGCGGCAGCGTGTACCCATCCGTCGCGGCGAATTGCCGGTTCCCGCCGTAGTAGTGTACGGTGACGCTGCTGCTGAAATAGTTGCCGACGATCAGATCGGGCCTTTCCCCGTCGTCGAGATTGGCGACCGCCAGGCTCGCGGGCCCTTGGCCGGTGTGGACCTTTGTTACCGCACCCGGTAAGAATTGGCCATTCACATTCCAGAAGACCAGCACTTCGGGAGCTTCGAACGTGGCCACCGCCAGGTCCATTCGAGTATCGCCGTCGAAGTCCGCGGCCGTCACCGCGCGGGGCGCATGATCGACCACGAGCGGGCTTTGCATTGGGTTGAACGCCCCGTGCCCGTCATTTTTCAGCAACACAACGCTCCCCGGACCGAGGCCTTGCTCGCCGGTTTCGTTGACGACGGCCAAGTCGATATTTCCATCTTTGTCCCAGTCCCCGGCGGTGATCGCGGTCGGACGCGGTCCGGCGGCGTAGTTTCCTCCCCAGCGGAACCAGCGGTAGTCGTCGCCGACCCAATCGCTCAAGTAGACCGTAATGTTGCGCGTATCGAGATTCGTAACGGCGATGTCCAGTCCGTGCAGTCCGTCGAGCTGCGCGACGACGATTGAGGACGGTGAGGCGGCCAGATCGGCCGAAAGCGGGTCCGGGAGCTGTTCCATCACACCGTGGTTGTTTCGCAAAATCGTCACGTTGTTCGATTCGATGTTGGGCGTGGCGATGTCCAGGTCGCCGTCGTCGTCGAAATCGATCAACGCCACGCCCTGCGGCGCTTTTCCCACATCGGTCTTACTCGGTGAAAAGGCGTTGCCAGCCGGATCGGTCGTCATCATCTCCGATTGAACGTCCATGCGGACAACATACTCGCCCCCTCCGAGTTGAGAGAAACTGTAACGGCCATCTTCGTCTGTGGTTGTGACGTCGTCGCCAGTGTCCAAGGTTCCGGACTCGTTTGTGTCAACGTAAACCGTGACGTTAGGCAAAGGGACATCTCCCGCGTCATTCACGCCATTTGCATTGACGTCCCGGACGACGACGCCCTGGAAATGGCCGTTTTGTTCGGTCCCACCGGTCCGAGGGCTGTAGCGGCCGAAATTGAGACCTGTCAGGACGCCGTCCGCAGATAGTTTTTCGATCGTGTAGCCATCAATGGTTTCGTCGTTCCGATCATTGGGCACCGACTGCGTCCAGCCCGATTGCGGCGTGAGAAGCACGGTGTAATTCAAGAGCGGCGTCACGTCCGGGAATGCGTAGCGGCCCGTGATGCGATCCACGTTGGCGAAGGCTACTTGAATGCCGTTGTGATATAAGAGCACTTGGACGTTTTGATCGGCGGGCATCGGTCCTTCCGCGCCGACATCGAAGTAGCCGTCGCGATCGAGATCGTTGAAAACGAAGCCGGAGATCTCCGCGGCGAGCGCTTCCTCGCCGAAATTCACTTCGCCTTTCACCTGCCCGGCGAACAGGTCGACGCGATTCGCACCGCGCGAGTTGCGGAAGAGCTCCAGGCGCGACTCAGCGCCGGACACGACGGTGACGCTCACCTCGGGATAGCCGTCCCCGTCCAGATCGCTGGCGCGTAGCGCGACCGGTTGGTCGCCGGCGTCGAAAGACAGCGTGCCGGCGGCCAACCGCAGCTTTCCGTTATCATTCGTCAAGAATTGCACTGCGCGCGGATCGCTAAGTAAGACAGCGACATCCTGGTCGCCGTCGTGATCGAAATCCCCCAATTGCAGCGACCGGGGCGTGCCGCCCAATACAATTGGCGCTTCGATCACCAGGCCCCGCCCGCCATCGTTGCGCAAGATGTGGAGTTCATTGCGCGCCGCTCGTAAGCCGAGATAATCGGCGTCGCCGTCGCGATCCAGGTCGACCGAGGTTTGAATCGCCGCATTCAGTAAGGGGACTTCCCGTACGTCCTGGAAAGCTCCATCGCCCTCCACGTTGGGCAGGTATCGCGTGCCGGCGATGAGGTCGAGCGAGCCGTCGCCGTCCACGTCGCTAGCGACGATCGTCTCCGCAGGAGCCGGTAACAATACCGTCGTTACTTCGCCGAAATGGCCGAAGCGGTCGTTCAGCGCGATCGAAATCGAAGTACCTGTGCCGGACGAATTGAGCCAGGCGAGATCAGGATAGAGATCTTGATTGAGCATCGCCAGAATCGGCGCCTGCGGCGAATTGAGGTTGGCAACGGCGCTCTGCGGAGCAGCGAAACCGCTGCCACCTAAATTTTGAAGCCAGGTGATCGGCCCGGAAGTCATGTCGTGCGTAATCACCAGATCGATCCAATGATCGCCATTGATGTCGCCGGCAGCGAACCCCGACGAGGTAGCTACGCCGGTCAAAAAGGGGGGGCCTGGGAATTGCTCGAAGTTTCCCAAACTGTTCTTGGTGTAAACGAGCACGACGTCTTCATTGGTCTGTGTATTGCGCTCCAGCGCCACGAGCTCGAGTTCCTGATCGCCGTCGACATCGATTGACAGATGGTCAATGGTCAGGCGACCGAGCGGCAGCTCCGGTTGATCGGCCGGCACTTGCTGCGGGGGGGATGTCCGTTGCCAACCCTTCTGCTCAGCGATGGCGACAAAATGTTCGCCCGGTGGGACGTTCTTGAAGACGTATTCGCCCGTCGCTGATGTGATCGCCGTCGGTTCATCGTCGTCCTGGACGCCGTCCTGGTCCGTGTCGAGGTAGACTACCAAACCAGGCTGCGCCCGCTCGTCGCCGTCGCGGCGGCCATTGGCGTTCTCGTCGTAATAACGCAGGCCACGAATCTCGGCATAGTACCGTTCCACGGCGCCGATGTCGGGCGCGGCCTGGCCGTCGCCGTCACCATCCTGTGGACGCGGCGAGCCCAATTGATCCTCCAAGGGAGCACGCGCCATGTCGCCATGATCGATGGCCACGCTACCCGGCAATAGTTGATGCACTTGCGGCAAACTCTGCGCGGGGAGCGCTTCAAGAAAGGCGCCGGCATTGTCTCGCACGAGATCGGAGCCGCGCTCAAAACTGGCACTCCTGCCCGGAAACGCGACCAGGTTGTATCCCAAGCTGGTGATGTGACCATCCAGATCCGACCAGCGGTCCCCGTTCAACAGGTTCGCCGCGACGATCGACGACTTGAGCGCCAGCGTTCCCTCGGATTCGCCAACGACGGCGCCTCCTGTCGCCTGGTTGACAATATTCCGGTGGACCGTCGTATGCACGAGCGTCGTCAACGCGCCGGTCGCGCTGAAGACCGCGCCACCGTTGTCGCCGGCCCGATTGCCGGAAAGAGTCACGTTTTCCAGGCGGAGCGTCGTAGCGGCAAGGACCGACTCCTCGTTAAATGCCGCCTCGAAGCGCTGCAGTGATACCCCGCTCAAATCGTCCGCTCCCGCGCCGTCCCAAGCGATGGCGATGAGTCCGCTGGCGTTCGCGTCCAGATGCGGATTTGCTTGACTGCCGTTCTTCGTCGTGTTGACCGGAAACGCGCCGCTGCGCGGAACGCCGTCGGCGTCGAACTGCCGCGCAAGCACGTTCCACCCGCTGGCGTCCTGGGCGAAGCTGGCGTAAGCGGCCGCGAAACCGCCATCGGGAAGCCGCGCAAGCGCCGCGCCGCGCTCCCGTGTGGCGGCTGAGTCGCTGAGCTTCAGCGGTTCGCTGAGCGGAGTCCCCAGCCGATCGAGTTGCCGATAAAGCACGCGCGAGACGTCGCCGCCGACGCTCGACTCGGTCCAGGAGACGATGTAACCGTCCGGCGTGGCGATCACGCTGCTCGCCAGGAGTGTTGAATCGGTCGAACTCGCCAAGACCAACTCGCTGCCGAGTGGAATCCCCAAGTGGTTCAAGCGCCGCGCGACGATCGCGTGGCTGCCGTCGGGTCGCTCGGTCGACCAGACGATCAGCGCGCGGCCGTCATCGGTGACAGCGCCGGTCGCGCCGGATTGAGTGCCGCCGATTCCAGCATTTGCGCGCAAGGTGATCGCGCTCGTGCCGTCCTGCGGCTGAAAGCGCGCATAGACGCTGCTCCCGTTCTGCGTGTCGTTGCTGTTCCAGACAATCAATTCGCCCCCTCCACCGCCGATCACAACATGCGGATCCGTCTGATGGCCGGGCGCGTACTCGTCGCCGTAAACGAACTCTTCCGACGCCGTGAGCCAGTTGCCGTCTTTGTCGAGCCGTCGCAGATGGATGCCCCAGCCGTCGCCATCGGCGTCGGAGCCCTGCCAGACGATCGTCGCGGTTCCGTCGGGACCGATCGCTACGCTGGGATGAACGTGTTCTCCTCCCGGCGAGCTGACAGGAATCTGCCCGCCGAGTTTGGCGCCGGACCTGTCAAATCGTTGCGCGTAGACACGGCCAAGGCTCGAGCCGTCGAAACTTTCCCAGACGACCAGCGAATTGCCGGTCGTGTCGATCGCCACCGAAGGTAGCCATTGAGGCGCCGCGTCGGGGAAATTGACCGACTGTTCCCCGCCGAGCGCGGCCAATGTTTCGAGCTCGGGCAACTCCGCGCCGGCGTTCGAGGCGTTGTACACGCCGCCGCCGAGACTTTCCGCCTCTGCCGTGACGACGCGCGCCTCGTTAGCGACGAATGACGTGCTGCGAACCGTTGCTTTTCCTCCCGGCGCGTTGTAGAGGCCTGCGCCCCGGTCGGCTTTGTTTTCACGGAGAACGACGTCGTCCAGTTCCAAGATTCCTTGGTTCCGGATGCCGCCCCCTTCGGTATCAGCGATGGAAGGGGCCGCGCCGTTGCGCACCGTCACGCCGGACAGCCGAAGCGTCGCCCCGGGATGAACGTCGAAGACGCGATCCAGGCCGCCGCCATCGATGATCGAGTTATTGAATCCTTCGCCAACGATGGTGATGTTGCCGGTGATGTCCAGATCGCCGCGAACGGCGTCGTCATCCGCCGGGCCGCCGCGCGTGAGTTGGTACACCGGCACAACGGGATTCTCAGGCGTCAGATTCGGGAGGATGATCTTGATGACGCGGTCCGGGCCGCTCAACAAATTCGCCTCCTGGATCGCCTCTCGCAACGAGAGCCTGCTCGGCGGCGCATTGTCATCGCGGGTGTCCACGCGCAGCACGTTCGGTTCGTTCACAGCGACATCGAGGTAGCCCAGGAATTGGCTGACCGTCGAGTTGCCGTTCTCGTCAAAGATCATGTTGTTGGGCGCCGTGATTTCGTAGAAGCCGCTGTCTTCTTCTCCCCATAGACCGTCGCCGCCGACCGGTTCGACGAAGTAAGTCACGATAAAGCTTCGCCCGTCCGTTCCATCTTGAACGGATTCGCGTTCGGTCGCGATCCACGTCTGTGTGGTTCCCAGCCGCCGTACTCTTAACGTGGAATCGCCAAGCGTCGCTGCGTTCAGCCGATGATTGTCGCGAACCGTGACGCGAATCAGCGCCGGATCGTTCGGCGCGCTGACCCTGGGCGTGCCCTCGATCTCCACATGCGGGCGCGCCGTGTCTTCGAGTAGCGCCTTCGCGGCGTTGAGCCGTTTGCCGGTGCTAGTGGTGTCTTGGAGGCCGGGCAGGGAGTCGCCGCTGCGCAGGATCGCGTTTCGGACTTCCTCCACCGTGGAGTAGGCGAACTGGCTCCACAGCAGCGCCGCGACGCCGCTGACCAGGGGCGCCGCCATGCTCGTGCCGCTGCTGTCGCCGTACTTGTTGCCGGGCAGGGTGCTGAGCACGCCCGAACCCGGCGCGGCGATATCGACTGAATTGCGTCCGAAGTTGCTGAAGCGGAGCCGTACATCGAAGTTGTCGACGGCGGCGACGGAGATCATGTTGTCGAGCGCGTACGCGGCGGGATAGAACGGCGTGGCGTCGGTATCGACTCCGGACACGCCGTCGACGCCGTTGCCGGCCGCGGCGACGAACAGGATACCGTGCTCGCCGGCCGTGCGAATCGACTCTTCCAACTCGTCGTCCGGCGAATAACTACCGAGGCTGGCGTTGATCACCCGTAGTTGCGGCGAGTCCGGCGTCGACGACTTGCGTAACTCCTTGGCCATCATCGTGGCATAGTTCACGGCCTTGATGACATTTGAAGTGAAGCCGGTGTTGTCGGCGCCGAGGACTTTGAGAGCCATCAACGACGTTGTCTGCGCGACGCCGGTCACTCCTTTTTCGTTATCCCCTTCCGCGCCAATCGTTCCCGCCACATGCGTGCCGTGCCCCGATTCATCGGTGAGCGTTCCGCTTGGCAGCCACTCGTCATCGTCCGTTCTTTCAGGCGTGTTATGGACGTCAACAAGTTTGAGGTCAACAAAGCTGCACCCATGTACGTCGTCCACGCAGCCGTTCTCATCGTCGTCGATGCCGTTGCCCGGAGTTTCCGCGTAGTTTGTCCAGAGATTTTCGACGAGATCCTCGTGATGCACGTCGATCCCGGAATCGATCACCGCCACGACGACCTTGTCGCTTCCCGTTGTAATGTCCCAGGCGTCGAGCGCATCAATATCGGGTATCGTCGCCGGATCGTGTGGAGGGTCGTCTGGATCCCGCACCAACAGTTGGCCAGTGTTATTCAGGCCGATCATCTCGCCGAAGCGCAAGTCATTGGGCATCTTCGCGGCGGTGATGACGCTGTTGAGGGAGAAATTCGCCACGCTCGGGTTGGCGCGCAGCGCGGCTTCAATCGTCGCTGGGTCACTCGTCGACGACACCAAAATCTGCCCCGGCAGTCCGAGTCCCTGCAGCACTCGGAACGAGACATGCGCGGAACTGCCGAGGAGCGGCGCGATGTCGCTCGGTTTGCTGGCCGACGAGAGACATTCCTCGCCGAGCCGCACGATCCATTCCGTGGCGGGGCGAGCCGGTTGAATTTCCAACAGGTCGGTCGGAGCATTTGCCGCGAACCAGGCCGGCGCGGGAGCGTCGTAGTCCCATGAAGTCGCGCCGAGCATCGCCAGAAGCCGGCGGTCTTCGAGCGGCTCCAATCCAGGAACCCGGAAGCGCTGGGCCATGTGCTGAAGACGGCGCCGCGAGTGAGCAGGTCGCGTCATGGGAGTCAATTCAGTGAAGGTGTGCGATCAGGGCGAATGCCCATGCGTGCCGCTAAAGTCGTCGTAAGACTAAAATCCGCCTCATAATAACACGGCGAGAATCGGAGAACAGCAATTCGCCGGAATTCGCTTCGGACCGTCAAAACGTGCACCCGCCAATGTCAAAGCGGACGAAATCGATCCGCGAAGCGCGCAAATTGGCTCATTTTTCCGAAATCAAGTTTCCACCCAAACGGGGACGATGATGGCGATTAGGTCGACTGTGATCGTCTTGCCGTTTAGTGCACGTGGTGCGCATTAAGCGATTGGGGTCACTTTTCCGCCATGGACCGGTGAGGCGCATGATCACGTCAAGTCGCCATTTCGATCGCTGGCGAACGGTGGTAACGCTCATTTGGCTGGCCATATCGACGTTTACGTTCGCTACTTCGCGGTCGCGGGGGCAGTCGCCGGATTGGGAAGATGGAGAAGACGTCGCTTTTGCGACCGATAGTGATGTGGCCGTCGCCAGCGACGATCCCTTCATAACGGAAGACGGCCAATACGTCCGGCCGGTAAGTTTTCAACCGCAACCGCCGCTCACGCCGTCGCTGGAAATAACCCCCAGCATTGCCCGGCCCGCGGCCGCGTCGCAGTTTGTAGCAGAGTCCGGATTAGCCATCAGCTTTCTGGATGATGGCAGCGCCCGGCGCCCCTATTCCCCGGCCACGTCCGTGATTTACGGGCGGCTGGCGCGACCGCGGATGCCGACCGACGGCGGCAGCGTGCTGAACAAATCACCGGCCGCCGTGGGCGTCGGCGTGCAGCGCCGCACGCCGATTGTCAACGATCCGCGCGTCCGCGGAAGCCGCATCGGTCAGTTGGCCGCCTCCGGTTCGTACTGGGTTCCCGCGCGGGAAGACCTCGATACGATGCTCAGCAAGATCGACAGCCGCGCCATCGAGAGCATCACGACGATTCGCGGTCCGTACAGCGTGCTGTACGGACCGGGCTTCAATTTTATCGACGTGCAGCTTCTGCCCGCGCCGCGTTACGAGAACGGCCGGGACATCGAAGGGCTGACGAGCCTCGATTACCAGACGAACGGGCAGCAATTCTACGGCCGGCAGGTCATCGCCGGCGGCGACGAGCGGCAAGGTTATCGCGTCGGCTACGGGCATCGCATCGGCAACGACTACAAAGACGGCGATGGCGACAAGATTCCCAGTAGCTACAAATCTCGCGACCTGGAAGTCGCCTATGGCCGCGATTTCTCCGACGAGCGTCACGTGAACGTCAGCTATCTGCGGCTCGATCAGACCGACGTCGAGTTTCCCGGCTACGCGTTCGATATCGATGATCTCGTAACCGACGCGGTGGATGTCGATTACGCGATTGAAAACCAGGAGTACTACGATCGCATGGAATTCAACATGTGGTACAACCGCACGCGCTTTAACGGCGACGCCCAACGTCCCAGTAAGCGCCAGCAGTTTCCGTTCTTCAATTTCCTGCGCCTCGTGGCGTTTACCGACGTCGACTCGACCTCGACCGGCTATCGGCTCGCTTCGACGTGGGGCGACGACGAAGACTACGCGCTCACGATCGGGACTGACTTGCGCTACCTGCGGCAAGAGTTGAATGAACTATCATCCGGGCGTGTCGGCTTCAATATCTTTGAGAACGCCAATTCCCCGATTCCCAAATCCGAGGCGCAAAACCCCGGCATTTTCGCGGAGTATCGCGAAGTGCTCAGCGATCGTTTCGTGGTCACTGCCGGCGCGCGGGCCGACTACCGTCCGACACATATGCTCGAGGACCTGGCCGACCTGCAAGCGCTCGGGCTGCAGCAGCCACAATCGTCGTACGCGGAGATTCTTGGCACCGACGAGTTCGACAACAACTACGGCCTCTGGGCCGCCTATTTGAGCGGCTCGTATGACTTGTCGGACAATTGGATGTTAACGGTCGCCGGCGGCCATGCCGAACAAGCGCCGACGCTCACGGAAATGTATGCCGCGCAAACGTTCCTCTTCGTTTTGCAGAACGGCCAGAACTCAGTGACGGGGGATCCGCGACTCGACGTGCAGCGGATGTGGCAGATCGACATCGGTTTGCAGTGTCAGTACGATCGCTTTCGCGCCGGCGCGAACGCCTTCTACGCTTGGGTGCATGATTACGTCACGTTTGAAGCCATGAGCGTCTTCCGCGGTCCGCCCAACGGGCAGATCGAGCAAGAGAACCTCAAGTACGTGAACACCGATCTCGCCACGCTCACCGGAGCGGAACTGATCGCCGAGTACGATTGGAAACCGCGGTGGACGCCATTCGCCACGCTCTCGTATATCGAAGGGCGCGACCAAACGCGGAACGGCGAATTCGCTACGGAAGAGGCAAACGGCGACCAGGCGAGTCGCCGCGTGTACGGCCTGCCGCGCGGGTTTTTCAGCGGCATCCCCGGAGCGCCTGCGGAACCGTTGCCGAGTATTGTGCCGTTGGAGAGCCGCCTCGGAATGCGTTACCACCAGGCGGCGCCGCAACCTCGTTGGGAATTGGAATTCACGGCCCGCGTCGTGGCGGCGCAAAACCGCGTCGCGACCAGCCTCTTGGAACAGACCACGCCCGGCTTCACTACTTACGACCTGCGCGGCCGTTGGCAGGCGCGGGATCAATTGTTGCTGCTCGCGGGGGTCGAGAACTTCACCAACAAGCAATACCGCGAGCACCTCGACTTCCGCTCCCCCTCCGGCCAGTCGGTCTATCAGCCTGGCATCAGCTTCTATTCGGGGGTCGAGCTGACCTACTAAGGGGGCCGGCCGCGTCAGCGCGCTGAGTAGCGGCCAATTCTGCAGCGGACCCGTCTGTCCCCACGTTCGTCGCCAGAAAACTCGACAAACCCCACTGGGTTCCCACGGGGCAGTTGGCGTGGTAAACCTTTCTAGTTAGCCGGAAGGTGTGCGTATTCTGCGCACTTGAGCGATCAAGACCGCTTCGTGGAGTGAATCGTTATGCGTCGTCGTGGGCTCTCGTTTGGCTTGGCGATTGGAGTGGCGGCAATCTTCTGGAACCCGGCGTTCGCCGCCTCGCCGGCGCACGAATGGCCGACGTTCCGCGGCGCCGACCGAACCGCGGTCGCCCCCGATACCGGCCTCCTCGCCGCATGGCCCGAAGGGGGCCCCCCGTTGGTTTGGGAATCGGCCGGCGCGGGGCGGGGCTATGCGAGCCTGGCGATCGCCGGCGGTCGCATCTACACGATGGGGGATGGCCCCTCCACGGCGGAAGATAAGGACGAATACCTCCTCTGCTTCGATCTGGCGACCGGCGAACAACTCTGGAAGACGAAGACCGGCGAAGCGTGGAACGAAGGCGATCCCTCGTGGCAAGGTTCGCGCAGCACGCCGACCGTGGATGGCGACCGCGTTTACGTCCTCACCGCGCACGGCGAGTTGATCGTCGTTGACACGTCCGGCAAGGAACTGTGGCGGAAGAACGTCAAGGACGAATTCGGCGGCGACAAGGCCGACGGCTGGGGTTACAGCGAATCGGTCCTTATCGACGGCGAAAAGCTGGTGCTAACGCCCGGCCAGGAAAAGAACACCATGGTCGCACTGAACAAGAACACGGGCGAACTGATTTGGAGCAGCTCGCGTCCCGGCGATCGCGGCGCGGGGCACGCGTCGATCGTGATCTCCGAGGTGGGCGGCACGAGGGTTTACGTCCAGACGACCGGCAGCGGCGCCATGGGAGTTCGCGCTGAAGACGGAAAACTTCTCTGGGCATACGACATTGACGAAACGACGGCGGTCATTCCCACGCCCATCGTCCGCGACGATCTCGTCTTTTTCACCGCCGGTTACGGCCGCGGCGGCGCACTGCTGCGACAGGTGCCCGGTGAGAATGGCGAGGTGACCGTGGAAGAAATCTACGGCCTCACCAAGGATGTGGAAAACAAGCACGGCGGCGTGGTGCTCGTAGGGGATTACCTTTACGGCGACTCCGGCGACCGCGGCAATCCGTTTTGCGCGGAGTTGATGACCGGTGCGATCGTCAAGCGCCTGCGCGGCAGCGGCCAGCAATCGGCCTGCGTCGCGGCGGCTGACGGCCACCTCTACTTCCGCTACGCCGACGGCACGATGACGCTCGTCAACGGCTCCCCGGAACATTTTGAAGAAGTCGGCACGTTCAAGATTCCTGGCGGCGGACAGCGACCCAGTTGGTCCCATCCGGTGGTCACCGGCGGCAAGCTCTATCTCCGCGAAGACGACAAGCTGATGTGCTTCGACCTCGGCGGCTGAGCGGAGCCGCACGGTAGATCGCTTTCGCCGATCGATTATCTGACGTTTCGCTGCGCTCGCGCTTCTGCCGCGTGTCGATACGCCGTTTGAGCAGCGAAGTTCCGAAAAATGCTTGATTGTTGCGATCGGCGTTGCTAGGATCGCGGCGGATTGGAATGGGCCTTCCAGTCGATTCACGAATCACGTGGTCGTATGCGCTGGAGGGCTATCCATCATGCGTAGGAAATGTCAGCGTCGATTTCGCGGCAAACTCCAATCCGAGCGGCTTGAATCGCGGCATCTCCTGTCGCATACGCCGCAGATGGTGGAGAATTTCGTTCCCGGCATTTACGATTTCTACCCCGAGGATCTCACGCCCGCGACATACGGCGTGTACTTTACGGGGGATCATGCCGACTTTGGTCGCGAAGTCTGGTTCACGCGCGGCGACGGCGGCTCCACGCATCGGCTTTCGGACTTGGTTCGCGGCCCTGAGGATGGGGATCCTGACGAACTCACCGCGGTCGGCGCCCAACTCTTTTTTGTCGCCACTACGTTGGATCGCGGCCGCGAGTTGTGGACCAGCGACGGCAACGATGACGGCACGCGACTGGCATTCGACTTTGCGACGGGCACGGCTTCCTCGTTTCCGCGTCACTTGACGCGCGTCGGCGATTCACTCTTCTTGGTGACCTCGCAGGCGCGAAGCGATGACCTCTGGGTGGTCGACGAGCAAGCCACGTCCGCGGTGCGCTTGGCGACGTTTGAGCACGACGCGCAAGGCCTGGGGCTCAGCGAGTTGGCCGCATTCGGGGACAAACTGCTCTTCAGCGCTCCGAGCGATGAGTTCGGTCGCGAGATCTGGATCAGCGATGGCGCCGCCGAGGGGACGCATTTGCTCGCCGAGATTGCGCCTGGCGTTTTGGGAAGCGATCCGGCCGGCATGGTCAGCGTGGGAGCGACTGCGTATTTCTCCGCGGTAACCGCCGAGCATGGACGGGAACTGTGGAGCACCGATGGAACGCGCGAGGGGACGCGGTTCCGCGGCGATCTCAACGCGGGTCCCGCAGGTTCCGCGCCCCGCGAGTTCGTCGGCGTCGGCGAGGAGGTCTTTTTCACGGCCGAAGACGCCGCGCATGGACGCGAGCTCTGGAGACTCAATACGTCGCGCGACCATGCGGAACTGCTGCGCGACATCGAGCCGGGCCCGGACGGGCAGCCGGCCGCGCGCATGGAGTTGACCGAAGCCGAGGGTCGGCTCTTTTTTGTTGCCTGGAGCGTCGGTTCCTCGGGTCTCTGGCAGACCGACGGCTCGGAGTCCGGCACCTTCCAGTACGCTGCGGCGATGGTGGGGCGTGCGCCGGCGCAGCTTCGCCGGACTTCGGAATTCCTCTTTTTCACTGCGGAGGATGATGTCGCCGGGCGCGAACCGCGCACGCTGAACCTGGCTTCCGATGAGATTGTACTCTTGGGCGACGTCTACCCGGGGTTTCGCTCCTCGAACGTGCTCGATCCTGTCGTATGGCGCGATTCGATCTTGTTCAGCGCGACCGACGGATATTTCGGCCAGGAGCTCTGGATTTCCGGTCACCCCTACGAGTCGCTTAGTCTGCTGGAGATGCTGAACCTCACGCGGAATCACTTTGGAAGCTCCGTGCCATTTGGAGAGTTCGGCGATTGGGACCAGAATGGCGTCGTTGATTTGGCAGATCTGAACCTGGTTCGCAATTCGATTCCGGAAGAGACTTCGGGCGGACACAACCACCCGACTCTGGATCGCGAACATGAAGCAGCCATGCGTCTGGTGCCGCTGAACGCGGTGACGATCGGCGCCGTGCAGAGCGGTGACTGGAGCGATCCGGCGACGTGGGGCGGAGCGATCCCGGGCAACGACGACCACGTTTGGATCGACGAAGGACTGGCCGTGACGGTCGATACGCGACTGACCGGATCGATTCGGACGTTGCGCGTTGACGGAACACTGCGCTTCGCGACGGACGTATCCACATTGCTGACGGTCGATACGATGGTCGTCGCGCCGCATGGCAGCCTGGAAATCGGCACGGTCGATGAACCCATCCGCGCCGATGTCGTCGCGGAGCTCAAACTCGGGAGCGAGCAAGCCATGGACCGCGTGCGCGATCCGCTGGCGATCGGTCGCGGGCTGATTTCGCACGGTCACGTGTCCATCCGCGGTGAAGCGAAGTCCGCGTTCCTGGCGTTCGCCCGTCATCCGCAAGCCGGCGACGAATGGCTGGAGCTCACCGACGCGCCGCTGAATTGGCGAATTGGCGATCGGCTGCTGCTGCCAGGGACGCTGGCCTTCGTGAACGAAGACGAACTGCGCGAGGTATTGGAGATCGACGGTAACCGATTGCGCGTGGCCGCGTTGCGTTACGATCACGCTGCGCCGAAAGACGAGTTGGCGGTGCACGTGGCGAATCTCACACGGAACGTCGTGCTCTCGTCGGTAGAGCAGGGAGACATTGCTCGCCGGGCGCATGTGATGTTCATGCATAATCCAGACGTTGACGCGGCATTCGCGACATTTGAGGGTCTGGGGCGCACCGACAAGAGCCGCCCACTCGATGACCCGGTCCTGGATCCCTTCGGACGCCTGATTCCCGGGACCGGCGCCAACCCCCGGTCGCGCTATCCGGTCCACTTCCACCGCACGGGCACGGCGCCGGAACGCGCCGAAGCTTCGATCACGGGGAGCGTGGTGATCGGGAGCCCCGGCTGGGGCATCGTCAATCACAGCAGTAAAGTCGCGGTGGAGGACAACGTCGTTTATGGCGCCGTGGGCGCGGCCTTTGCGTCCGAAGTCGGCGACGAAGTCGGAGCGTTTCGCCGCAACCTGGCGGTACGGAGCGTTGGATCGGGCGAAATCATCGACGATCGTCAATACGGCGGCGATTTCGGTCACCAGGGCATCGGTTTCTGGTTCCAGGGCGCCGGATTGCACGTTACGGACAACGTCGTGGCGGGAGCGACGAATGCCGGTTACTACTACGGCACGCTTGCGCTCCGCGAACCAGGTCTCGGCTTGGGGCGATTCCTCGCGGCAAATCTTCCGGACTCAAGTTGGGCGACCCGCCCCACGGTCGACGTGCGTTTCGTGCCTATTTTCACGTTCGCTAACAATGTCGCGTATGGTTCGGGACGCGGACTGCGCTTCTGGCGGCACATGGAAAAAACGGTGCCGCACCAACTGAAAAGCGTCGTCGACGGCTTTACCGCCTGGAACATGGGCTTCCTCGGCGTCGAGTTCGCGTATTCGAAGCAAGTCGTGCTCAAGAACGTGAAGCTGTACGGCAATCTCTCCACCAACGAAACGGTGCATTTCGGCAAGGGCGTCCACGTCAACAAGGATTCGGCCTCCATCGAGATCTTCGACCCGGAGATCGTCGGTTGGAGCACCGGCATCGTGGTAGCGCCAGGCGGCCAGAATGCCGTCGTGGGGGGCTATCTGAATAACCTCCACAACATTCGCCTGAAGAAACCGTGGGAGGCCGGCCGCAAAGTGGACGTGCATGACGTCACGTTTGGCGAACTCAACGAAGTGCAGCGCCGCGGAGGCGTGCCGCAGTACGACCTGATTCCCGAAGGTGACCAGTCGCCGTCAATCATGATCAGGCAACAGTTCTATGTGTTCGATACGAACACGTATCTCAACCCCGATGTGGTCCTCTTCAACGGCCAGCAGGTTTTTCTCGATCATCAACTGGCGGATTTCGCGGCGTTCGGCCCGGAAGACCGTGGCACCCACATTCCGTACCAGACCTACGGTCTTACCAATCAGCAGTTGTGGGAACAATTCGGCGTCGCCGTCGGCGGCGCTCCGCCGCAAGGCGCATTAACGAGAATCCCGCGCGTGAACGGTTGGATCGGCGCACCCGTGGAACAGTTGGAAGCGATCCGTCTCTTGAGCCCGGCGTATACGGAAACGCTTCGCGGGTATCGGCTGTCGTATGAGGCGAACGGCCAAACGGTCGTCGAGGAGGAATTGATCGATCTGCGGCGCGGCTGGAATCTGATCGTGCGAGAAATCGACGGACGATCACGGTCCTTCCTCGTCTACGGGATCGGCGATCCTGGAGACGCCAACGGCGACCGTGCCGTGGGCCTGGAGGATCTGAATCTGGTACGCGCCAATATGGGGCGCGCAGGCGCTCAAATCGAAGGCGACGTCAACGATGACGGCATCGTCGACCTGGCTGACTTGAATGCGGTCCGAGCAAACCTCGCCGGCAACGCAGGTCCGTACGATCCGCCGTACCCGATCGTGTCTCGGCCGGCAGCCGCCGACGCGGTGTTCGGTATGTGGTCGCCGCGAACCGAGGAACGCGCCGCGCGGCCGAATTCCGGTAAGCGTCAGTTCAGATAATCAGTTGGCGGACTCACTTCGCATGCGGCGCGCGAGAAGCGTTGCTTAGCGGATTTCCACTCACGTCGCGTTGGGTTCGACGCCGGCGAGCGGTGCGATTGCTTGTTCGCGCCCTAGCCGATGCGACGTGGCCAGCGCTTCCAGCACGGCGATCGCGGTGGCCGATTGCTCGGGCGGAATCGGCACCGGTTCGTCGGTCAGCACCGCCTGGGCAAACATGCGGATCACTTCGTGATGCGCCTTTTCCCCGTCGGGCTCGCTGAGCTGTACGTCCCAGGGAATGCGATCGGTTTCTCCGGTGACGACGAGATCGGGCCAGGCGAGTCCGCGCTCCTTCCCGAACAGTTGCATGCGCCAGAACTCGGGCTCGCGCATGAATCCGAGCCAACTGACTTCGAGCGACATCATCGCGCCGGACTCGAAGCGCACCAGTCCCGCGGCGAAGTCATCGACCTCGACCTGCGTGTGGTCCCATTGGCCCCACTCGCTGCCGAGATCGGCGCGGCGCGAAAGGTGATCGTACATCCCGCCGGTGACCGTGACCGGACGCGGGCAGCCCATCATCCACCAGGTGAGATCGAACATGTGGATGCCAAGATCGTAAATGGCGCCGCCGCCGCTCAATTGATGACGCGTGAAGCCCGGCCGGGCCGGCAACCGTCGTCGGCGCAGCCATTGGCCGCGGGCGTAGTAGACGTCTCCCAGCGGATGGCGGTCCAGATACTTGCGCAATTGTTGAATCGACGGTCCGAACCGCATGTGCTGTGCAACCATGAGCTTGCGGCCAGCGTCGCGGGCCGCGCGGAGCATCGCCTCGGCGTCGGCGCGGTTCGTGGCCATCGGTTTTTCGACCAGTACGTGCTTGCCGGCGCGAAGGGCTGCCAGCGTTACTTCGGCGTGCAGACCGCTGGGGACGCAGACATCGACGACGTCGATCCGCTCGTCCGCGAGCAGGTCGTGGTAGTCGGCGAAGCGGAGCGGCACCTGCTCCTCGCCAAACGGCACGAGCGCATCGGCCGAGGAATCGGCCACAGCCAACACGCGCGTGTAAGGGATCTTTCGCCAGGCGGGAAAATGCTGATCGCGAGCGATTAACCCGGCGCCGATCAGTCCAATATTGAGCTGGCTCGTTCCGGCGGAAGTGGCAGTCAAGCGGCGTTCCCCAGGGGTGCGTTCGCGGTCGACGTGGTCGGTCCGTTGTACACGCTTGAAGACGGAATTGCCCAGGGGCGGCGGGCCGCGTCGCGTTGCTCAACCCGCGCGGAAATCCGGCGACACGCTCTTCACGACGCCGCTCACCATGGGTTCGACGCCGAGGCTCGTGGCGAGGTCGAGGGCGCCTTCGCGGTTGATGCCGAGGCAATACCCCGTGACGAGCCGCGTGCCGAGGTCGATCGTCACCGTGCGGCCGTCGAGGAGCGAATGCCGTTGCCAGCGCGTCGGCAATTCGTCATCGTTTTGTGCGAGCAATGCGAGATTCTCGGCGAGGCGCGCAATGATTGCCTCAAGAACCTCGCCGACGTCGTGGATTTCGCTGACCTGATCGACGAACGACGTGGCCAAGGATTGCACTTCGTCGGGAGCGCCTGCCAATGAATTGTTCACGTTGACGCCGATTCCGATCACCAGCCGGTTCAACGCGGCGCCTTTGCGCGGCGGCGCCTCGACGAGCACGCCGGAAACTTTGCGCCGCGCCAGGAACACGTCATTCGGCCATTTGACTCCGCACTCGATCGTCGGCGCGTAATCTGCCAGCGTGTCGCGCACGGCAAGCGCCGCGCAAAGCGACGTGCGCGGCCATTGTTCGGTCACAAGGCCTAGCGGTTCGGGCTCCAGCAGCACCGAAAAAGTGAGCGCCCCATCGGCCGACCACCAACGATTCGCCCCGCGCCCGCGCCCCGCCGTTTGCCGTCCCGCGACGATCAGCCGTGGGCACTCGATCTCCGCCATCGCGGCCAGTTCCGTCGCGCGGAGATTCGTGGACGGCAACTCTTGGTGATAATCAACCCCCCGCAACCAGGCATGTCGCCGCAACGATTCGAGATTCACGTGAACCGCCGTCGTTGGAATTCGAGGCGCCCATTCTGTGAGCGAAGTTAGCTCTTCGGCGCCGCCAGCGCCTCGGCGATCGCTTTGTCGATGTCTTCGCGGGAGAGCGGGTTATCCGCGTCGCTGTAGGTGAATTTACGGATCAGCTTGCCGGTGCGGTCATAGAGCTGAAAATGCGGGAGGGCGGAATCGATCTCGAAGCCGGCGGTCGCTTCTTCCGTTGTGCCGTCGCCGGTGAAGAGGAGGTTATCGAACGCGGCGCCTTGCCTGGTGAGAAATTCGCGCACCGCTTTCCGCGTTTCCGCATCCTTAGGGTCCATCTCCATCGCCACGGAGATTACCGCCAGGTCGTCGGCATGCTTTTTTGCGAGTTCCACGGTGTGCGGAAACTCTTCCATGCAGTTCGGGCACCAGGTGGCCCAATAGTCGACGAAGACGACTTTGCCTTCGTGTTGCTTCAGCACTTCACGAAAGTCCTCGTGCGACGCGTCCGCCAAGGAGATTCCGTCGATGACGACGTCGACGATCTTAGGCTCCGCGGTGCCGCTTGAATTCGCGGAGGGCGACGATGTGCCGCACGCGGTTGCGAAGAGAACGCAGATCGCCGTTAACGCACCGAAGCTGACGATTTGCCGCATAGACGTTCACCTGCGAAGTAGAAAAATGAAAGCGACCCGGGATGGCATGCATCCCAGGTCGCGAAAGAAAACGTCGCGGGGCGACTACTTCTTGGTGTAGCGGATGCCGCAACCGACGGCCTTGGTCGTGGTCGTCTCCGGCAGGCTGCCGGCAAGGACCGCGTCGATGGCGTCGCGCAGGTATTGCTTCTTCACCTGCGTTGCGTCTTCGTTGTTGTCGTCGATCGCGCCCTTGTAGGCGATCTTCCGCTCGGCGTCGAGCAGGAAGACTTCCGGAGTGCGCTGCGCGTGGAACGCCTTGCCGCTTTCCTGGCTGGCGTCGAACAGGTACTCAAAGTTGAAGCCCTTCGTCTCGGCGCGCTGCTTCATCGCGTCGAGGTTATCGGCTTCGTTGTCCTGCACGTTGATCGCCACGACCTGCACGCCCTTTTCTTCGTAATCCTTCTGCAGTGCGACGAGCCGATCCTCGTACTGCACCGCCACCGGGCAGTGATTGCAGGTGAAGACGACCACGATCGCCTTCTTTTCTTCCAGGTCCTTGAGGCTGTGTTCCTTGTCGTCGGTGCCGGGCAGGGCGGTCCATTCCGGCGCGGCGTCGCCGATTTCCAGACCGGTCTTGGCCTTTTCCTCGGCGGCTTGCACATTCGCGAACGCGAGGCCGGCCACGGCCAGGGCGGCCAGACAGAATAAGCGACGCTTCATGGGGAATCCTCTCTCTTCGAGAAACGGTGGGGAAAACTCAAAACCGTCGACGCCATCACGCGGGCAGCGACGGGTCATGCCAACACGGTGCAGGGTCCCTGGGTTCAACCCAGGAAAAGGCCGAAAGTGCCGCGAATGTCGTGCCGCGGCGACCGTTCCCCGCAGGTTCCACCTGGGGCGGGATGCAGTCCTTGGATGCCGTCGGCCGAGGAAAGTGTCGCTCCATCGGTCGCTCAGGTCAACAAGCGGGCAGGTTTTCGGCGAGGGGACACGTCCGGCGTGGGACGACCGGGGTATGCGGCGCTGGGTCGTGGGTCGCGATCCAGTCTTTTTGCGGAAGTCGCCGCATCCCCCGGTCGCTGGCGCCACACGGAGAATGGAGATCGATCGTGTCGCCAGTGTCTACGCATACGCGGCCGCGTGGGTTCGAGAAAAATCCATGAAAATTATCCGAACGCCGCCGGCGGACGAATCACCACCCCGATTACACTTCGCGGCGGCCGTGGGGCGCACCAGGAGCCCAGATCAAGGCGCGGGGGACGGTACTTTCTCCGTGCCCACTGCTGGCGGCTGGAGAGAGGGGCGCATTCGCTCGAGCGTTCGCGGACCGATTCCCGGAACCTCGAGGAGCGCCTCCAGGCTACGATACGGGCCATGCGCCAGGCGGTATTCCACGATGCGCTTGGCAAGCGTCTCGCCAATCTCGGGAATCTGGGCAAGTTCCGGCCAGGCGGCCGTGTTGACGTCGACCAGGAACTCGGCCTTGCGTGTGGGTAGCTGCTCCACTTCGACCAGCCGCCCCTGGAGACCTCCCTGCTGCCACCAGTAGATCGCCATCGCCAGCAGTGCTATTGCCGTCAGCACGGCCGCGGTGAGCTGGTCGCCGCGTTTCAGAAAAAATCGCGGTAGCGGAACCGAATCGCCGCGGTCCACGTCTTCACTTGGCACCTTACGTTCCCCAGCCTGGACACTACGCTACAATCCCCGCAACGACACGGTATCAGTATGCGCGCCGGGCGACCGCGCGGGCACTCGATTTTGCACTCCGAGAAGCGGCGATGAAGGATTTTCAACCTCTGACGTGGGACGAGCGGCTGGAGGCCGATTGCCGCGACCTGGTCCGCCTGGCGATCCGCGAGGACCTCGACCGCTGGTACGATTGGACCACGGTCGCCCTCGTCCCGGAAAGCGCGGCCGCCACGGCCCGGGTCGTGGCGCGGCAGGACGGGGTGATCGCCGGGCTTCCGGCCGCGCAACTGTCGCTGGCGGAATTCGACGCGGATGCGCAGTTCGAGTCACACATCAACGACGGCGAACGGGTTTCGCGCGGGACCGTCTTGGCGACGATCGCCGGTCCGGCGCGAACGTTATTAACCGCCGAACGTACGCTCCTCAATTTTCTGGGGCGACTCTCGGGCGTCGCCACGCTGACGCGCCGCTTTGCGGATGCCGTCGCGGGCACCAAGGCCGGCATCTACGACACGCGCAAGACGACGCCGGGCTGGCGACGCCTTGAAAAATACGCCGTCCACGCCGGCGGCGGGCATAATCATCGTACCGGGTTGTTCGACGCGGTGCTGATCAAAGACAACCACCTGGCGTTCGGCGCCGACGCGGCCGGAACGTCACACTATTCGCCCGCGGAAGCGGTGCAGCGGGTGCGGGAGTTTCTTCGTGAATCGCCGCTTGGCTTACAGCGTTCGACGATGATCATCGAGGTCGAAGTCGATTCGCTGGAGCAGCTCGCGGCGGTGTTGCCGGTCTGCCCTGATATCGTGCTCCTCGACAACATGAATCCGACCACGCTCGCCCTGGCTGTCGCCCAGCGCGATGCGATGGCGCCCAGTGTGGAACTCGAAGCCTCGGGCGGCGTCACCCTCGATACCGTGGCGGCGATCGCCCAATCCGGCGTCGACCGCATCAGCTCCGGCGCATTGACGCACTCGGCAATCAACTTCGACGTGGCGCTCGACTGGGGGTCTTAGGCGGGGGGATTCACCACCGAAGCACAGAGGACACCGAGGGAGTAGGAGACATGCTTCCGGTGACCGATTCGTAAAGTGAACGAGCCGGAAGCGTTAGCGCCCTGAGTAGTGGCCGCGACTTGACCAGGACGGCGGGCTTTATCTGACAGGCTTTAAGCGGTCGTGAATTGGCGGCGACTGGTGCACTGATAGCTTCCGTAATCGCGCCCGGTTCGCCCTAACGCAGGCCGCGCGCCCTCGAGTATTTTGGTAAATGAGCAACTCGTCCAATGTCCGGCACGATTCTCAGGGCACAAACGAAGGCCCGCCGTCGAAGCTATCAGAGTTTCGTGATGCTCGCGGTGATCGCTAGTCTGCGCTTGCCCTATTCACGCTATGCACTATTCGGCGGCCTGTTTTTCTTTGGCATCGATACGACGCTGCAACTCAGCTCTCAGTTCGCGGTAAGTGCGGACCGGAAACCGGCTGCCGTGTGGAATGCTCTCCGCATACAAAGCTTGGCGGCTCATGCTATCGCCTTCGGGGTCCATTTCATTGCCAGGCGGTGATGCGTCGAAATGGACGACGATCAATCCGCCGTCCTTCGTGCGATAGAACCAGTGATGCGGCGCATGGCCGATCTCCGCGCTCCACGGAACGCCGAGTTGCCACCGTACGTGTCGCTTCGTCATTCCCGGTTCAATCAGGTCCGCCATTTTGGCCGTCAGGTCGTCGCGCGGTTGGCTATTGCGGTAAACGGCGGTGGCGACCGCGGCGATCAGGACCAGAAGCAGCAACGTTCGCAATCCAAACCGGAGGCCGCGACGTCTTAGTGGTGCGTCCATGGTTCTTCGCCGATGCAGTCGACTTGCGTAATGCGCGTCGAAGCGATGTTTGCATTGACCGATCGCGTGCTGGATAATCGATTCTAACCGCTCGAAACTTGCGGAGCGCTGCTCGCCATGAAATTCTCCGTCCTCACCATTTTCCTCGCGACCGGGTACGTGGCGCTGGTGTTGGCGGCGATTCAGCCGCCCGATTCCTGGTGGCGGCATGTGGCCGTGGTCGCCTGGCTGGCGGTCGTAGCGTATCTGTTCGTGCTGGCCGCCGATCCGCTGAAGCGTCCCCGGGCCACGTTTGGGCGGGTGGCGCTGGGGTGCGTCGCAGCATACTTGGCGCTGTCGCTGCTGCCAGCAACGCCGAACGACCTGCTGCCGCACCAGTGGTTCGCCGCGTGGTGGGCGCCGGAAGAGAACTCCGTCTATTCAGTCACGACGCTCTTGCAGACGTTTCAAGGAACCGCCACGGTCAATCAACCGTATGGATCGGCATTCTCAGGCGGCTTCCCGGGCAGCGCAGGGCAATTGGTCGTCAGCCCCACGATCCCGACGTATCCCTCGCACGTGATCAGCACCGTCGCGGCGCTGAACGCGGCGCTCCTATTCGGCCTGCTCGGCGGCCTGTTGGCGGCGTGGCGCTATCGGCGCGTAGATCGAACGGAAACAACGTCAGCGCCTGCAGCAATCAAGCATCCGATCG
>CAZUBB010000003.1:5088-7184 GCA_964618485.1 uncultured Pirellulales bacterium | reverse complement strand
CGCAGAAAGCTGAAACCCAGCCAGACCGCGATGCCGCCAATCAGCCCCGAGCAGGCCGCGACGGTGAGCAACGTTCCGGTGACCCCCGCGTCGCTAGCGGCCATGCCGAAACCCTCGGCATCGAACAGCGAGTACCGGTTGACGGTCACGCAGCCCAGTAGTTGGGGCAAGAGAGCCAGAAACGCAAAGCGGCGCAACATGCGGGCCTCCAGCGAGTGCGTCCCGGAGAAAGAATCTGACGGAAGCTAACGTTGGGCCGTCGGTGAGTCAACAGCGATCGTCAAATCGCTGACATGCTTGTTCCGTCGTGTTACCATGAAACCCGCGGGGCATGCGAGCAAGTGACGTTTCATGCGAATGGCTTCTAACCTGCCAGATTCTCAGTCCGGCGAGCTTGCCGACGCGCCCCAGTTTCGCCTTTGGCATCTTTTCGCATTGATGGCATGGTGCGGTGCGGCGGTCGCGCTGTATCAATCACTCCCTCCGGAGTACGCAACGCTCGCCCTCCTTGCGGTCACATCAATAGGTTTTTCGGCGCAATTCGGCGTACTTGCGGCGGCCAAGACGTTGGCAGTGATTTTCCTTCTGGGAGGTCTCTATATGCTGCTCGCGCCGGTCGGCATGGGTTCGCACCCCTCCGGTTCTCGCGCCACCTGCATCAACAACCTCAAGAACATCGTCCTCGCACTACAAAATTACGAGTCGCGATGGGGTTCATTTCCTCCGGCTTATGTGGCCGACGCCAATGGCAAGCCAATGCACAGCTGGCGGGTCTTGATCTTGCCGCAACTCGATCGCATCGATCTGTACCGCGCCTATCGTTTCGACGAACCGTGGGACGGACCGAATAACCGCTTGCTGCACGCAGAAATGGTGGATCTCTTCGCGTGTCCGATGGATGTCCGTGGGCCGGGTGACATGCACACCAGCTACGTGGCCGTAATCGGTGATCGCACCGCCTGGCCGGGCGCGCGTGCGACGAGCGTGGCGGAGATCGAGGCCAAAGATGGTGGCGACCGCACGATCCTGTTGGTCGAAACGCACGACAGCGGCATCCATTGGATGGAGCCGCGCGATATTCAACTGGATTGGTGTATTACGGCAATGGACGGACCGTTGGCCGGAAGTCGCGCCGGTACGCATGGAAACCATGAGGCTGGCGGCGTCGTGGGATTCGTCGACGGGCACGTCACTTTCCTTGACAAATATACGCCGCCCGCGACGTTGGAGTCCTTATTCATTACGGACGACAACGGCCCACTCGAAGCGCCGAAGTAGCAGCGCGGCCACGCTGCCGTCCAACGACCATCTCCGCCCGCAGCCTACCCCCTCCCGCTTGCATCCTATACACTACCGGGCGATTGCCGGGGCCGAATTGCTGGGGGCCCAATTGCACATTTACTTGCTGAAGGAACGGATTTATGCGTATTGCATTCACCGCGTTGCTGGTTTGCGGAGCGATGAGTCTCGGATGCTCGAAGGCTGCGGACACCTCGACGGCGGCGAAGCCAGCGGAAGGTGGAGCGGCCGCGGCGGACTCGTCCGATTCGACTGCTTCCGATGCGCCGGCCGACGCCACGGAGGAAGTCGTCGAAGGGATCAAGATCGGACCGGATAACGCCAAGATCGGCTTCGTCGGCAAGCATGCCGGCGCGGAACCCAATCCGCGCACGGGCGGCTTTGAGCGCTTCGAGGGCGTGGCCGAATTGACTGACGACGGCAAGTCGTTGAAGTCCGTGACGGTCGAAATCGAGGCCGATTCGCTGTGGACGCAATTCGGCAACCTGACGAATCACCTCAACTCGGAAGACTTCCTCGACACCCGCGCTTTCCCGACGGCGTCGTTCAAAAGTACCAAGATCGAGCCGGGCGCAAAAGAAGGCGAAGTCAACATCACGGGCGACCTGACGCTGCACGGGGTCACGAAGGAAATCACGTTCCCCGCCACGGTCTCCGTCACCGACGGCAAGGTCGATCTGAAATCGAACTTTGTGCTGAAGCGCTCCGAGTTCGGTATGGACAAAAAGCTGGAAGGGGTCATCGACGACGTCGAGCTGGAAATCGTCCTCGGCGAAAAGACCGAAAAGCTGCCGGAA
>CAZUBB010000003.1:0-5063 GCA_964618485.1 uncultured Pirellulales bacterium | reverse complement strand
GTTAAGTGACGTCAAATAAGAGTTGTGGCACGGTCTCCTGACCGTGCCACAACCATCGCGACCGTGCCACAACATGGCGCTGCGCTGGCGTTGATTTTTCACTCTCCTAGCGAATCGCACCGATGGATCCTTGGGTAGCGATTCAAGACGCCGCTTGGAGCATTCTTCCGGCGGCCATCGTGGCGATCGGAATCGCTCTTACGTTGCGGCGATTCTTGAGCCTGGACGCTCGCGAATGTTGGGAAGCGGCGCTCGTGATCGCGCTGGCCTACGCGGCCGGGTATTTGTTTCTCCCGTCGCTGACCGAAATCAAGCCGACGCGAAGCTGGCATTGGACACTCTACCTGGCCCCCGCGGCCGGCATCGTCGGTCCGCTCTGCACTTCGTCACGCATCCCTGCGATCGTGCGGTGGCTGCTCTTTATCGCGTTGGCCTTGGTGAGCGCGTTCGCCCTTACGCCGACCTGGAAAAACCTCTGGCCGCCGCGACCGGTTTGTATTCCCTTACTGGCTGGCTACTTGCTCTTGATTGCTGCGCTCGTGCAACCGCTCGCCGCGCGCGTGGCGCCGGCGACGTTACTTACGGCGATGGCGGGGACGCTCTTCGCCGTGAGCGCCATCATCGGCGCCACGGTATCGCTCGTGAACGGTCAGGTGGCGCTCATCGCCTTCGGCGCAGCGGCCGGTTACGTGGCGACGTTCTGGCGATCGGCCACGCCGCCGCGGCCGTTGGGCGCGGCGCTGGTTTATGCCACGCTCGCCGGCGGCTGGGCGTTCTTCGGCACGGTGCAACCGAATCCCGCGAAATGGGGCCTGCTGCTCGCGCCGCTGGCGCCTGCCATGCTATGGCTGTCGCTCTTCGGGCCGATCGCGCAACTGAACGGCAAAGCACGCTTCGCGGCCCAATCGGCGCTGGTGTTTGTCGTACTCGCCGCCAGCGCGGCGATCGTGCAGCTGCTATAAGCCGACTTAGTGCGCGCCGGAGTGCGGGGAGATCACGTCCAGCAGCGTCGGCAAGCCGTTCTTGCCGCGCAGAATGCCCTGCGTCTCGATCACTTCGCGCGAGTACTCCTCGCAATGCTCTTTGAGCAACTGGTGCAGCGCCTGCAGCCGATAATGCGGCACGAACGGGAACAGGTGATGCGTCACGTGCATGTCTTGCCCGTAGATGAACATCGCCCAGCGCAAGAACGGGTTGCAGAGGATCGCGCGGCTGTTGCTCAGCCGGCCGTCATCCGCGTTAGCGTGCTGGAATAGGTCGCGCAGCAACATCAAGTAGGGGAACACCGTGAAGAGGGGCACGACCCACAGGAGCCAGAAGTAGATGCCCCATTCGAAGCCAGTGAGGAAGAACGACCAGGCCAGCACCGTTTCCAAGGCCGTCAGGCTCGCGAGCCGCAGGAAGCTGGTGATCTTGTTCGAGTAGGTGGAGCGAATCCGCGAGCCGAAAAACCACTGCGACGGCAGCACGTAGATGCACGCGCCGGCCGCTGCCAGGAAGGCGATCGGCGTTACGGACATGCTGAGCGTCGTGCCGAAGTGGCTCAGGTAGCCCATCACGCCGATCATCACGGCCAGGTAGGCGACCCCCAGGACGGTCGTGATGCGGAAGTGCCCCAGCAGCAGCGGGGCGCCCTTCCCCGGCGGCAGTGTATAGGGGTGGACGCCGTTGCCGACGGCGGTGACGTAAATGTTATCCCACATGTAGCGCAGCAGGCGCTTGGGGACGAAGAGCGCCACGGTGAAGTGATAGATGAACTCCCGCTTCGTCATCGGGAAGCGGTCCATCATCCGTGTCTGGCCCAGGTTGAGCAGCTCGGGATCGCGCTCCCAGTCGTTAACGTGTTCGTGATGCCCGAGATGAATCTGCCGGTACTGTTCCGTGGTAGAAAACACCGGGAACATGCAGAACAGGTCCGAAACCAGCTCGTTGAGTACGCGGTTGCGGAACAAAATGTAATGGGCGCCTTCGTGCCCGAGCCCCGCCAGCCGATGCTGGAGCGCCCCCACGAGGCAGATCGCCAAGGTGACGACCGGAACGAGCCAAAGGGACGAAAACCCCCACTCCTGGTGGAGAGTGCAGAAGGCGATCGTGCCTCCGAGAACCGCGATCAGACACGCGTAGTCGATCGCGAGGTAGAGCCAATTGGTCGTGTTGTCTGGCCGGCGGAGCGGCTGGACCAGCTTATGAGGTTCCGGCGAATCGAGCGCGTACATGGTTCCCCCCTTGAACTCGTCTCCTCAGTTCTTCGACGACCGGTAACCCACGGAAGCAGTGCATGGGGGTTTAATCCGGTTGTAGAGACTGGGAAAAGAGGGGTCAAGCGGTAGTCTACGAGCGGCGCGACGGCTAAGGACAACGCGACACAGGGGGAAACGGGGGACAGCACTAATTTGACCTTTGGCGCTCGACCGCCGCTCGAAAGCTCGGCCTCTCTAGCAGATAGGAGAAAACCCCGTGACAAATGGCCAAGCATGGAATGGCAACGAGCCATGCGCTCCAGCTCCAGCCGAGCGCGTCCCCGAGAAACGACACGGCCCAAATGGAAACGAGAACGAACGCTTTGTACCAAAGCGGAGCGTAGGGTTCAGGTTCGCCGAATTTTTTCTCGTCCATACCCGCGGATTCTAATCCACTGCGCGACGACTAGCCGTCCGAAAATGCAGCTTGCGGTCTTTCTTCGGCGCTTGCATCCCCCTCCAATAGTTGCCAAGCTGTTAGGGCCCTGGTCCTGCTTTTCGCGCCCACCCCCATCTTGTCATTCCTCGTCCGAGGAGGACCCGTGAGTTCCGCGCCTGCCACGACTGCGCCCGAATCGGCTGCCTTTGTTCCGCCGCACCCTGGCTCTCCGGAGATGCCGCGCTGGGATGCGAACGCGTTGGTCGATGCGCCAAAGTTCACCTGGCGGAACTGGACGTCGCTGATCGGTCCCGGACTGGTGATGGGCGCCGCGGCGATCGGCGGCGGCGAATGGCTTCAGGGGCCGGTCGTGACCGCGCGCTACGGCGGCGGGCTTCTCTGGCTGGCGACGCTGAGCATCATCGGCCAGGTGTTTTACAACCTCGAGATCAGCCGCTACACGCTGTACTCCGGCGAGCCGATCTTCACCGGCAAGTTCCGCCTGTTGCCGGGGCCGATGTTCTGGCTTTGCCTGTACGTGGTGCTCGACTTCGGCGCGCTCTTTCCGTACCTCGCGTCCAACGCCGCGACGCCGGTCGCGATGATGATTCTCGGCATCGTGCCTGACCCCGATCACGTCAGCAGTCACTTCTGGTTGATGCGCGGGCTGTCGTACGCGATCTTCCTGCTCGGCATGACGCCGCTCATCATCGGCGGCAAGATTTACAACTCCGTGCGGGCCTTGATGACCTTCAAACTGGTCGTCGTCGTCGGGTTTCTGTTGTTCCTGGCCTTTTTCTATTCCAAGCCGGCGACCTGGCTGGAAATCGGTTCCGGGTTCTTCCGGTTCGGCACGGTACCGATCGAACGCGGCGAGGATCGCAATGGCAACGGCGTACTCGATGCCGGCGAAGATTGGGACGGCGACGGCCGGCTCGACGCGCAGGAAACCTGGAACGACAAGAACCGCAACGGGCGTCCGGATACCGGCGAGTTCGAAGACATCGACGGCGACGGTCGACGCGACGGGGATAATCTGGATAACTTTCTTGTCGCGCTGTGGGAGGGACGGGATTTCCCCACGGTGAATCTCGCCATCATGGCGGGCCTGGGCGCGATGGTCGCCGTCGCGGGCTCCGGCGGGCTCACCAACACGACCATCAGCAATTACACGCGCGACCAGGGCTGGGGAATGGGGCACTGGGTGGGCGCGATTCCGAGCATCATTGGCAACCGCCGGCTAGAGCTCTCGCACACCGGCGTCGTGTTCGAGGTGAACGAGGAATCGCTTCCGCGCTGGCGGCGCTGGCTGCGCCATGTGCGGCGCGATCAACTTGTCGTCTGGATGCCGGCCTGTTTCATCGGCCTCGCGCTCCCCAGCATGCTCAGCGTGCAATTCCTGGAGCGCGGCACGACGGCCGACGACTGGAGCGCCGCCGGCATGACCGCGCAAGGAGTCGCCGACGCGGTCGGTTCACCGTTCGACGGCGCGTTCTGGCATCTAACTTTGTTCTGCGGCTTCCTGGTGCTCGCCGGCAGCATGACGGTCACTGCCGATGGGTTTCTCCGCCGCTGGGTCGACGTGTTCTGGACCGGCAGCAAGCGGCTGCGGCAATGGGACCCCGCGCACATCGGACGGCTGTATTTCGCGGTTTTGTGCTGCTACGCCACGTTCGGGCTACTCGCGCTGAGCTTCGCGAAGCCGAAGCAGCTCATCGAAATCGCTGGGCTGTTTTACAACTACGCCCTCGGCTTCAGTTGCTGGCACACGATCGGCGTGAATACGATTCTCTTGCCGAAAGAACTGCGCCCCGGCTGGTTCGTCCGCATCGCGATGGCCGGCGCGTTTTTCCTGGCGATGGCCGGCTTGGCGACAGTGCAGTTGTTGCACAAGTACGAGTGGCTGTAGGCGCGGGAGCGCCGGATCAATCGCAACTACACGCGGCGGGGTTGTGGATTCACGACCCGTTGCAGGCTGTCGTGGTAGTAGTCGATCGCTTCGGACGGATTCAGGTTGAAGATCGCGCGCCCGTCCGTGCGCCAGGTTCCGGCGTCGTAATGAAACACGGCAGTCGCGGCGCGCAAGTTGCCGACCGCTTCGACGTGTTCCATGACGCCCCCTTCGATCGCTTCAAAGCTGATCGTCACGCCGACGAACGCCTGTAACTCGCCGCGGCGCGTGCGACTCCGGGCGTAGGTCACTTCGTCATCGAATTCGCAATCAGTCCAGCGGAGGCCCCGCGGTTTGCCGCTCGCGGCGGCGATTTCGAAGAAGCGATGCTCAAGTCGCTCGCGCTGCAAGCGGAACGCTCGCTGCGCCGGAACGAGGTCATCCGCGCGCCACGCTTTTTGCAATGGCTGCCAGAGGAGCGCCATGGAGATCGCCACGACGATGACAAACGCGCCGATGATCCACCACCATAGGGGGTCCATGGCCAAAATCC
>CAZUBB010000002.1:75895-81264 GCA_964618485.1 uncultured Pirellulales bacterium | reverse complement strand
GCTCGACTCCACGTCCCCGGCCACGACGACCGCGCCGCTGTCGCCCCCGGTTTCCAAACCTCCGCGCGAATCGAGCCGTAGCCCGGCGTCCGGTTCATCGACCTTGCTGGAATGGCACTCGAAGCAACGCTCCGCCAACACCGGGCGAACGTGCTTCTCGAAGAATTCCAGATCCTCGCGATTCACGTCGTCCGCTCGAGCCGCCGCCGTGAAGGCAAGCGTCAATCCAAGCGCGATGATGGCGAGCGATCGAATCATGCGGCGGGATTCTGCGAAGGCGGGAACTGCATCCGTTAGGATAACAGCTATCCGCCAGCCAGGGGATACCCCGCGGCAAAATACCGCCGCCGCTCGAATGACAGCCTTTACGCGGCCCGGCGGACCGCCGGCGCTGTGCGCAGCCGCTTCAAATCGGCGGAAACCAATTGCACCGCCGCTTCCACGGCATGTTGCACGAGCGTCTCGAACGCCCAGTCGCCCAGATCGCGATTGGCGCGGATCACGCGTTTCACCTCGCGCCGCAGCAGCATCGCCGCCTTCACGCGCACGTAGCCGCACGATTCCGCGGCCGACATCCCCACGCCGCGCTGGCGCGAAACCGCGAGCACCTCGTGGTGGCAAGTGCGGGCCAGCGAATGGGCCAATTTCACAAGTTGCGCGTGGCTCGGGCGGGGAACAAACAGATGATACCAGGCCATCGGCGTGCGCATCCTTTCGCAATCGAAGTAAGCAGTCCGCTTACGATAGAAATCGATTGCCGCACCCGTCGCACTTCAAAAAAGCCGCTCGCCCCGTCAGCCTCAAGTGAAGTTAGCCAAACTCCGACGACTTTGCGGCTAAGCCGCCGCCATTGCCGGGCGGACCGTCCAACGCGCGATCTGCCAGGCCATCACGAGCCAAAGGATCAAAACCAGCAACACACCCCACGCGATCCAGCTATTTTCCCCCAAGATCGCGTCGGGGCCCATATAACGACGCTTCTCGAAGAACGTAAACCACGCCCCAAATACGCCGATCACCACGATCGTCATCGATCCTGCATAAGCGGGCGGAACCGCCAGGCTCAGGTAAACCAGGCGACGCCGGGCATTTGTAACGCCCGCCGCGTCGAGGCTCTGCACCCCCAGATACCAGGTCCCCAGCACGTACAGCAGCGAGACGAGCATCACGTAGCTCATGAGGGCCTCGCCGAGCAGGTCCGCTACCAAGGTCGTGAGCCCTGAAGCGATCGCAAAATAAGCGGTCAGCGAGGCGATGTCCGTCACCGTAAACCGCGCGAACGCCCGCCGTCCCGTCCCAGCCCGAAATACCGGCCGCAAGACCACCCGCCGAGCAAACAGCGGCGTCGCACACATCAAGATCAACAGCAGCACAGTAAAAGTCGAACTGAGCACCATGATGGTTGGCCCGGACCTCCGCTGCCGCTCCCGAGGCGCGCCGCCGCTTCAGACGCTTCGTAATCTCCCCTCACTCCAAGGGAGGCGAGCTTGTCGATCGGCCCACGAGCCGCTTTGAGCGTGCAAAGCGCGCACTGTATCCTATAATCGACGCGCATGGGAGAGCTTCGCGCGCATCCGCCAGTAATGTTGATCGTCGCCGCGTTCAGCCGTTACGACGCGGCGCTCGATTGGGCGCGGGCGCGGGCCGTGGAAACGTGGGGGCCGATCGAGCTGGAGAGCGAGCGGTTCGCCTTTCGCGAGACCGACTACTACGAAGCGACAATGGGGCCCGAGATCAAGAAGACGTTCTGGGCCTTTGAGCGTTTCATCGCGCCGGAGCGGCTGGTGGAGATCAAGCTGCTCACGAACGCCTGGGAAGCGGAATACGCGGCGCTCGGGCGGCACGACGAGCCGCGGCCGCTGAACCTCGATCCGGGCTACCTCACACGTGCCAAGCTCGTGTTGGCCTCGACCAAGGACCACGCACATCGGCTCTACCTCGACCGGGGAATCTTCGCCGAGGTAACGCTCCATTTCTCCCACGGCCGCTCGCAGCCGCGCGATTGGACGTTTCCGGATTATCGGAGGGAGGATTACGGAAGGTTCTTCGAAAGGTGCCGGGAGCGGGTGAAGCGAGGGGAGTATGGAGTACGGAGAACGGAGTAAGGAGGATTCCGGCAGGTCGCCCTGTCGGGGGTTTTCAGCGTCCTAGCACCAAATGGTGCGCGGTCGTAAGAAACGCACAACAAGATTCCGCCTCCGTGCTCCTAACTCCGTACTCCTAACTCCGTACTCCTAACGCCCTCCTCCCCTGTAAGCCTTTCCCCCCGCGCGCGTCTAATCTCCCATGCCATGAACGCTTACGCGGACCTTCGAGCGGCGGAGTTGCTTATTCACGGCCAGGACGCGGTACTTCGCCCGGCGGTCGAGCGGGATGCGGTCGCGTCGTTCGACCGGCTCGTGGCGGAGCATTATGGGCGGACGGCCCGGCTGGTGGACCGATTGACCGGCTGGAGCGGCCATCGCGACGACCTGGTCCAGGAAGTGTTCGTGGCGGCATGGCGGGCGTGGCCGCGTTTTCGCGAGGAGAGCCGCGCGGAAACGTGGCTGACGCGGATTGCAATCAATACGTGCCGGACGTACGGCCGGCGGCAATGGTTGCGGGCCGAGGTCTGGCGGCGGCTGACCGAGTTAGTGCGGCCCTCAGAGCAGCGGACGCCGGACGCGTCGCTTATATCGCAGGAAGCGAGCGAAACGGTGCGCCGGGCAATTGCAACGCTCGGGCAGCGCGACCGCGAGGCGCTAGTGCTGCGGTACCTGGAAGAACAAACGATCGAAGAAATCGCCACGGCGCTGGGACTCACGCGCGGGGCGTTGGAAGTGCGCTTGAGTCGCGCCCGAGCGCGCCTCAAGGCGCTGCTGGAAAAGCAGGGGGACGGTCAGCGATGAACGAACACGAGTTGCGGGCGCAATTGCAGCGGGCGGAACCAACGCCGTCGCTGGTTGATTCGCCGGCGGGATACGGCGACCGGATTCGTCAGCTCTCCGCGCGGCGCAGACGCCGGCAGACGGCGTTCGTCGCAGCGGGTACCGCCGCCTGTTTGGCGCTGGTGGCTTTGGTGACGTGGCGACCGAATCGTGAGGCGCCGCAAGTGGTCGTGGCGCCGGTCGACGTCGCGCCGGTGGAGGTGGACCCCGCCGCGCAACTAATTGCGCTCCGGCGGGCCGCTGGCGATGCGAAGGCCGCGGCGGATGCGATCCGGGCGCGGCGGAAGTTGGCGGAGTTGGAGGCCGCGGCGGAACGCGCGTCAATCGTGCCGGACCCGATCCTGCTGGTCGAGTTGCAAGTGGAAACCACGGCGGCGCGGCGTTTGGCCGAAGGGGAACGGGCGGCGGCGGCAGGGGATGTGCGCAGTGCGGCGCAGTCGTATGAGCGCGTGTTGGCGCTCTTCCCGACAAGCCGCGCCTCGGCGCTCGCTGAGGAGCGGTTGGCGCAATTAAAAATCAACTAATTCCAGGTTGAAGGAACAGGAACATGAGCCGATTGCGATCATTCGTCGGAGGCGTGGGGCTGTTGCTGGTCATCGCGGTTGCCGCGCCGTCGGCGCAGGCGGAGACGCTGCAAATCAAGGCTGCGCCCGGCGATCTCCCGCCGGGCCATATTCTCAGCACGATGCTCTATGAGTCCGCCTTGCGCGACGCGGTGTTCAAGGAATTGAATCTCGAGTTCATCGAACAGATCAAAGTGCCGCAGAACTTAGGCGGCACGGTGCTCAAGTTTAAGGATGCGCAGGGAAATGAGCAGCAGGTCGTGTTCCACGTTGCGATTTTGGAGGAGAACAAAGAGCCTGACGTGTATTGGGGGCTGTTGAGTATCTATCCGTGGCAGGACGGCACGATCAATCGCACTCCGGAACAAGAAAAAGAGCTCACGCACCTCTGCGGCAAAATGACCGCCGCCTGGGCGAAGCAACTGGAACTGGCGCTGAACCGCTTCGTGTCGAGCGGGAAGCGTCGTGAGGAGTCGCTGGCGG
This sequence comes from uncultured Pirellulales bacterium, assembly GCA_964618485.1. Lineage (GTDB taxonomy): Bacteria > Planctomycetota > Planctomycetia > Pirellulales > JALHLM01 > JALHLM01. The sequence continues at coordinate 77,291 of CAZUBB010000002.1, read as the reverse complement.
AGTCGAGCATGCGTGCCCGCGATCGGTTCACCACGGCGACCAATGAACTCGAGAAACTGCGGCAGTCGTTCAGGGAACGTGAAAGTCAGGTCTCGCTGCCGGCCGCCGTGCTGGAAGCACAGCTCACCGCGGCGATGTCGCAAGTGCAAAGCCTGGAACTGGAACGCGCGGGTTTGCAGTCGCGCCACGAGGCGCTTGAAACGTGGATCGCAAAGATGGGCAAAGAAACGGCGGAGCGGGCCAAAGGCGACGAAGTCGTGAAGAACCTGCAGGAGGTGGTCGATTTGCGCACGCAGGAACTGGAGATCGTAAGGCGGGCGGTGGACGTCGGCCGCGGCGCGCCGGGAGACATCGAAAAGGCGGCCGTGGAACTGGCGACCGCCAAGGCGGAGTTAGCGCAAGCCCAGCAAGACGCTCACACGGTGAAGAACGCCGGGACATTCGCGTGGCTGAACAGCGAGCTCACGCAATGCACGATTCGACAGGAAGAGTGTCGCGGTAGGCTTGAATTCGCGCAGAATCGTGCCAGCTTGCTCGGCGCCGAATTGCGGCTGGAATCCTCAGAAATTCAGCCGCTGCGAGAAAAGGTCGGCATGATGACCCGCCGCGTCGAGCAGCTGGAGGACGCCATGTTCGACGCCGAGCTCGAGCTGGAGCAAGCCGAGAGCCAACGACAACCGGTGGTGGTGCGACTGCTAATGCCGCCCGCGGAGGAAGCGGCAGCCGGCGAGGAATCGAAGTAGCGGCAACTTGGTTGTGGCTTGGTCGCACGTTGTGGTTGTGGCTTGGTCTTCCTTTTTCGTCTTGGCTTGTTCTCCTGACCATGCCACGGTGCGGGAGACCTGCGGTCGCGGCGTTGGCACGGTCGGGAGACCGTGCCACCACATGAATTCGAGGAGCTAGCTGGACCCACAGAAAGAACGAAGCGGCTAAGTCGCGAAAGCAGCCGGAACTCCGGGCGCTAACGCTTCCGGCTCGCTTCATTCACTGCGAGGTTGCATTTACAGCGCATTCACCGCACGCCCGGCGTTGGGGCGATTTGTGAGACGGTCGCCCAGGTCGGAGCGGGCCTTTTCCGCGAGGTCGAGCAGATCGCGCACGACGTCTGCGTGCTGCTCGGCGACGTTCGTAGTCTCGCCGAAGTCGGCCTCCAGATCGTAGAGCTCCGGCGACTCGATTTTTCGCTGCTCGTATGCGATGGGACGGCCGTCGTCGAGCCCTTCCCGGCCCGCCAGGGTACGGTAGGTGTGCGGCAGGTACAGTTTCCAGCGACCGCGCATCACGGCCTGCAGTTCGTTGTCGTTGTAATAGAAATAAAGCCCGTTGTGCGGCGACTGGGCGTGTTCGGGATCGGTCAGCAGCGGCGTGATGTCGAGGCCGTCGATCGGCAGCGGGG
>CAZUBB010000002.1:74063-75862 GCA_964618485.1 uncultured Pirellulales bacterium | reverse complement strand
TGATCGCTCGTGCTACCCGGCGCCACGTTCCCGGGCCAGCGGGCGATAAAGGGTTCGCGGACGCCCCCTTCCCAGACGGTGCCCTTTCCTTCGCGGAGGCCGCCCGCGGAGCCGGCGTGCTTGCCGTAGCTGAGCCAGGGGCCGTTGTCGGAAGTGAAAATAACGAGCGTGTCGTCGCCGAGGTTGTGTCGCTGGAGGGCTGCGAGGATTTCGCCGACGGACCAATCGACCTCTTGCATCACGTCGCCGAACAGGCCGCGCTCGGACTTGCCGGCGAACTTTTCACTCACGTGCAGCGGCACGTGGACCATCGCGTGCGGGACGTAGAGGAAGAACGGCTGGTCGTGGTGACGGTCGATGAAGTCGACGGCGTGTTCCGTGTACCAGGTGGTGAGCTGGCGTTGTTCCTTCGACGTGACTTCCGCGATCTTGACTTGCCCGCCGTCGAAGAGCGGCAGGCTGGGATAGCCCGCCTTGCGATTCGGCTCGCCGGGGTTCGCGGGCAGGTAATCGGGATGGAGCGGCCACATGTCATTCGAGTACGGCAGGCCGAAATACTCGTCGAAGCCATGCCGCGTCGGCAAGAATTGCGGGAGATGCCCAAGATGCCACTTGCCGAAGATGGCGGTTGCGTATCCGCGCGTCTTGAGCAGCTCGGCGATCGTCGTTTCGCCGTCCGCGATGCCGTTCTCGGCTTTCGGCCCCAGCGCGCCGGCGATGCCGATACGGTTCGGGTAGCAGCCGGTCAGGAGCGCCGCACGCGACGCTGAGCAAACCGGCTGGGCCGTGTAGAAACGCGTGAACCGCACTCCTTCCGCGGCCAAGCGATCGAGATGCGGCGTCGCGTAACCTTGCGCACCATAACAACCGAGATCGCCGTAGCCGAGGTCATCGCAGAAGATCAGAACGATGTTTAGCGTCGTCGTGCGATCGGCCGCCGAGGTCACAGAAGTTGCCGTCAGCAGAACAAGGCAACACAGCAACACAAAACCGATGAATCGTAACGTCATCATGATGTCTCCAGGCGAGCGCGGCGGAGTTCGTCGCCGCCGTGCCCGCCATGGTACACATCAGGAAGCCGATTGCCAGTCGATCGTCACGGTTTGTTTGTGATCTCCGCGGACGATCGTCAGCTCCATCGGTGCATCGTGCGGCCACCGCGCGAGGAGGCGATGCAAGTCGTCGACGCTCGACACCACGCGGTCGTTCATGGCGATGATCAAATCTCCTGGGCGCAACCCGGAGCGCGCCGCTACGCCTTTGGGATCGACGTCCATGATCTCAACCACCTGATCGGCAAGGAGATCGAGCTCGCGCACCTGCTGGCGCGGGACGCGCCGCCAGCCCGCGGCGATGCCGAAGACCCGTCGCCGGACACGGCCGTGCGCGAGGATCTCGCCCGCGACCCACTCCGCGGTGTTACTCGGCACCGCGAAGCCGAGGCCCTGCGCGAAGGCGATGATGGCCGTATTCACGCCGACCACTTGCCCACGCGAGTCGACGAGCGGCCCGCCCGAATTGCCGGGATTGATCGGCGCGGCGTGCTGCACGACGTTCTCGATCAATCGTCCATCGCGTCCGCGCATGCTGCGCCCGAGGGCGCTTACCACGCCGGTCGAGATCGTAGCGTGCAGCCCTAGCGGGCTGCCCATGGCGATTACCAACTGCCCGACGCGCAGCGCGTCGGAATCGCCAAGCTTCGCGTAGGGTAAATCGCGCGCCACGAGCCGAACGAGCGCGATATCGGTGGCCGGGTCGTCGCCGATGACCTGCACGTCGACGCGATCGCCCTCGGCCGT
>CAZUBB010000002.1:72430-74053 GCA_964618485.1 uncultured Pirellulales bacterium | reverse complement strand
GAGGCGTTCCCGTTCCGCGACGACGTGGCTGTTGGTGACCGCATAACCGTCAGGCGTGATGAGAAATCCCGACCCGGAGCCGGCATTGGGTTCGCCCGGGCGGCCCGTCAGGCTGACCACGGCCGGCGACACGACTTCAACGACGTTAATCACCGCCTGGGAATAGGCGTCGAGGAGCCGGCTATCGGGGAGGTTTTCGAGTTGGCGGGCAGGCGGACGGGAGCCCGGCGATACTTCTTCCGGGTGATCGTTCAAGCGCCGCCACGGGAAGTTCGACTCGCGGGGCATGTTTTCGCTCCTTTGCAGACTTTCCCCTCCGCTTGCCATGGCATGAAACACCCCGGCCTCCGGTAGGGTATCCTGGTTGGATGCCGGCCGACGGTGGCTGGTTTCGCGCACCCGTTTTGGCAGGTGGATCGTCTATGTCGCGCATTTCGAGCTTAACCGTCCGGCTTTCGGTGTTTCGGATCGCATTCACTTTGCTTTTGGCGACGGCGGCCGCCTCGCAGGCCTGGGCCCGACCCGCGACGACCAAGCTGCTGCCGAAGGACACCCAGGTGTACGTGTCGATTCCCGATTTCATCGAGCTCAAAGCCCGGATGAATGAGTCGTCCATCGCCCAGATGTTGCGCGATCCCCAGGTGGCCCCGCTGGCGGAAGACCTGTACGGGCAGGGCCTCGCCGAGCTGGCTAAGGCGAAGGAAAAGATCGGCATGCCGACCGAGCGGCTGATCGACCTGCCGCAAGGCGAGATCGCCCTCGCGCTCGTGACCGTCAAGGAGAGCCGGCCTGCGTTCGTGCTGTTCATGGACCTCGGCAGTGACCACAACCTGGCGGACAAGCTGCTTGAAGCGGGGCTCGACAAGGCTCGCGACGAGGGGATTGAACCGCGCGAGGAAAAAGTCGGCGAGACGAAAGTCACGATCCTTGATCTGCCCGGCGACGGTCAGAACCAGGTGATGTACTTCATCCGTGAAGACACCTTCGTCGTCTCGACGAGCGCCGTAGCGATGGCCGGCATCATTCACGCTTGGGACGGCGAGAAGATGGATCCGCTATCGGCGGACGAGGCCTTCCAGCAGATTCGCGATCGTGCTCGTGGCGAAAACGAAGAGGCGCCGCAATTGGTTTATTTCGCCGATCCGATCGGCATCTTCGAGGCGGTCGGCGAAGACAACGCCATGGTGCGCCTCGGGGAAGCGTTCCTCGCGCCGCTCGGACTCGACGGACTGCGGGGACTGGGCGGCTCGATCACGTTGCAAACGGGGCAGTATGAATCGATTCACCGCGCGACCGTGCTGATCGACTCTCCGCGGCGCGGCGTCGTGGAACTCGTGGCCACGCGTCCCGGCGATGTGACTCCGGAGCCATGGGTTGGCGAGGGCGTGGCCAGTTACATGACCGTGAACTGGGACTTCGCCGAGTTCTACGAAGATCTGGCGCACCTGTACGACAGCTTCCGCGGCAAAGGGGCGTTCTCCGAACGCGTCAACGGCCGCGCCAAGGAGGACATCGGCATCGACCTCGAGCAGGACGTGCTTCCCTGTTTGGAAGGACGGTTCAGCATCATGTCGTCGATGACGCGCCCCGTGACGGTGACGTCGCAAACCGCGGTCTACGGCT
>CAZUBB010000002.1:68358-72420 GCA_964618485.1 uncultured Pirellulales bacterium | reverse complement strand
CGAAGTTTCAAACGGTGCTCGACAAGGTCGTCGAGAAATTCAGCGAGGCGTTCAAGAAAGAAAACTACGTCGCTATGACGTACTACCGGTTCTCTCCGCCGGGCGTGGAGGAAAATCCCGACTTGGCCAGGCAGCCTATGCCGTGCTTCGGCATCCTGGGGGACTACTTCTTGATCGGCAACCAGCCGGCGGCACTCGAGCAAGCAGTGCTGGCCTCGCAAGACACATCGCACTCACTAACCGGAACCGCCGACTACCAGCTCATCATGGACGTGATCAAGCAACTTCCCGGCGGCGAGCAGCCGACGGCGATTACCTTTGCTCGACCTGAAGAGAGCATGCGATTCGTCTACGAACTGGCCACATCCGAGGCCGCAAGCAAACGCTTAGAGGAGCAGAGCGAAGACAACGAGTACTTCGCGCGGCTGAACGAATCGCTCCAGAAGAATCCGTTGCCGCCGTTTGAAGTGCTGGCGAAGTACTTCGCACCGTCGGGTGCGCTGCTGGTCGACGAAGAAACCGGCTGGCAATACATCAACTTCACACTCCGCCGCGAAGAGGAGCCCAAGCCGACGGAGTAGCAGACTGCCCGCGAAACACGCGAAACACGCGAAAGGCGGTATCCGAAGCGCCGAAGTCTCGCCCTGCCGGTTGGCCTCTCGCGACGTATAATCCCCCAATGGGTTTGGCACAACGCCGGGCCCTTCGAGGGGAGGCCAAATGGGTTTCTTGCAAGGCGGCGCGTTTCGGTTGTTTCGCGTGGCGGGGATCAACGTCTTTTTGCATTGGACGTGGATTCTGGGTGCGCTTTACGTCGTGAAATGGGGCGAGAACGACCCCGGGAAGATTGCGCTCAACGCCGCGGTCTATGTGACGTTGTTTGCCATCGTGCTGTTGCACGAGTTCGGCCACGCCTTCGCTTGCCGCAGCGTCGGCGGGTTGGCGGAGCGGATTATTCTCTGGCCGCTCGGCGGGATCGCCTTTGCGTCGCCGCCGCCGCGCCCCGGGGCGGTACTGTGGACCATTGCCGCCGGGCCGCTGGTGAACGTCGCCCTGCTGCCGGTCACGTGGGGCGCTTTTGCCGCGGCGTCGGCGGCTGGCTGGGAGCAAACGAACGCCGCCGTTTTCAATTATCTCTTCGCCGTTGCGCAGGTGAACACCGGTCTGCTGATCTTCAACCTGTTACCCGTTTATCCGCTCGACGGCGGACAGATATTTCAGTCGCTGCTGTGGTTTGCCGTGGGGCAGGCGAACAGTCTGCGGATCGCCGGCGTGATCGGCCTCCTGATTGGCGGATTGTTTACCGTTGGACTCGGATACGTAGGCGACTGGTTCGGGCTGGCGCTGGCTTTGTTCGTCACAATGCAGGCCTGGAACGGCGTGAAGCGCGGCAACATGATCGCCAAGTTGGAGTCGCTGCCGCGGCGCGAGGGATTGCGCTGCCCGAACTGTCACAATTCGCCGGTCATTGGCGAGTTCTGGCTCTGCCAGGGCTGCCGTCAGCCGTTTGATATCTTCGAGCGCCATGGCCTCTGCCCACGCTGCGGACATCAGGCCAGGCACGCCCCCTGTCCACATTGCGGGCGGCTGGGCCCGATCGGCGCCGAGCGCGGCGGCTCGGTCGAGGCCACGCTCGTATGAAGCGTTACGCCTGGCTGACGGATCTGCATCTGAACTTTCCGCCCGCGGATACCGTGTCCGCGTTCGTCGAGCGCGTCGCTGCGCTCAAGACCGACGGCATTCTGCTGGGCGGAGATGTTTCCGAATGGCCGGACGGTCCGAATTACCTGCGGATGCTCGCCGAACGCTGTGCGCAGCCGATTTATTTCGTGCTGGGCAATCACGACTATTACTTCAGCTCGATCGCCACGGTGCGGCGGTACATGGAGCGGTTGTGCGACGAGGAGCCACGGCTCGTTTGGCTGACGCGATCGGACCCCGTTGCGCTGGCGCCGAACGTCGGCCTCGTGGGACACGACGGCTGGGCTGACGGGCGCTGCGGTGATTTTCTCCGCTCGCTGGTGATGCTCAACGACTATCGGCTCATCACGGAATTGGCGGCGCTCGAGAAACTGCAACGCTGGGAGTTACTCAAATCGCTCGGTGATCAGGCCGCGGCCGACGTGCAGCGCGCGTTGCCGAAAGCGCTGGAACGCTTTGAACACGTCGTGTTTCTGACGCATGTGCCGCCATTCCAAGAGTCCTGCTGGTACGACGGCCGCATCTCCGACGACGACTGGCTGCCGCACTTTACGTGTAAGGCCGTGGGCGATGTCCTGCGTGAAATGATGCTCGCGCATCCAGAGCGCCGCCTCACGGTCCTCTGCGGCCACACACACGGCCGCGGCGAGGCGGAGATTTTACCGAATCTGAAGGTCTTCACCGGCGGTGCGCAGTATGGGGCACCGGAAATTCAGCGGGTGTTTGCGTTTTAGTGTTCGGTTTTCAGTTGTAAACATGCGAGCCGGAAGCGTTAGCGCCCGGAGTGACGCTCGTTTCGCGATACAACGCAGCATTGCCATTACGCCGCGAACTTAGTGCGCGTTGGTTTGCTCGCGGCGATTTGCTCGTACACCGCGGTGATCTGCTGGCAGTTCTTTTCGAGCGTGTGATTGGACGCTAGCCGTCGTGCGGCCTCGCCCATCGATTGCCGGCGCTCCTGCGACGTAATCAGCGGCGTGAGCGCCGTGGCGAGGGCCGAAGCGTCCTCGGGATGGGCCAGGATTTCGCCTTCGCGTCCCGGCGTAATCAACTCGCCGGCGCCGTTGTGGCGCGTGGTGACGACCGGCAGACCCGAGGCGAGGGCCTCCAGCACGACGAGACTGCAAGGATCGTAGAACGTTGGCTGCACGTAAATGTCGGCGGCCGCGTAGTAGGGAACGACGTCGTCGATGGAGCCGAGAAAGGTGGTGCATTCGCCGAGGCCGAGCCGAAAGGCTTTGCTCGCATATGGCTCCACGCGCTTGCCACCGGCGATGGCAACGTGAATCGGCAAGCCGGCGCGAAAGAGCTGCGCCGCGGCTTCGAGCAGCGTGGGAACGCCCTTCAAACGAAAGTTGTGCGCGACGATCAGCAACAGCACCTCATCCAGCAGTCCGAGGCGCTCGCGAATCACGTCGCGGTATTCCTCGCGACGCGCGGGCGAGAACCGTACGGTGTCGACGCCGTTGTAGATGATCCGTTGTTGTTCCAACGGCACGCCGTGAAAGCGGTTCAAGTCAGCGGCCACCATTCGTGATAAGGCCAGGACGATGCGGCCGTCGCGCGCGTACTGGCGCTTCGACAACGCGGCGAATTCCCGGTAGCGCGGCAACCAGCGGGCGAAGGCGCGCTTCCAGGGGCGTTGCCAGGCGGGCATCAGCGCGAGATTCTGTTCAAAGGCCGCCACGCGCGAGCCGCCGTGCGGCTGAAAGACATCGGCATAGGTTCCGCAGCCGGTGTCGTGAACGACGTCGAGATTCAATCTACGCAAGGTCGCTTCGGCGTCGGCGGCGAAGCGCATGCGCGACGCGCCGCAATCGACGGCGTGGCATTCGAGTTCCGGCGACGCGGCGCCAACGGCGAACGACCGCGCGACGACGTGTACTTCGTGCCCAGCGTGCAGAATTTGGTTCGCGAACTGATGCGTCCACTGTTCGACGCCGCCGCGGCGAGGATCATAGCAGTCGAGGACGAGGCCGATTTTCATGGGTGCGGTCCGCGATGATGTTCCATGTGCATCTGCTTGGCCAAAACCGCGCGGATCAGGCGCTTGTCTGCGGGGCGAAGTTTCTTCACGCCGAGATACCGCTTGATAAACGCCATCCGTGCCGTCGCGCCGATGCGTTCCCGCGGCGCCGAGTAAGCGAGTTGAGCGAGATCTTTCACCACCCAGCGCCAACGGAGCCGGTGGCGACGTTCGACGCGCTGCAGATCGATCAAACGCACGGCGAAGTTGCCGGGACGCTCCTCGCGCACGAAGAAATGGCAGCAGTAAAAGTCGCGATGATTAAAGCCGGCGGCGTGAAAGCGCGCGGCGACGTCGGCAACCGTCTGCAACAGCGCGGAGAGCTCGGCGTCTCG
>CAZUBB010000002.1:63103-68348 GCA_964618485.1 uncultured Pirellulales bacterium | reverse complement strand
GACGAGGTGAAATCTCGCTCGGCGAAGCGGCGGCGCACGAAATGATCGAGCTGCGTATGGCCGGTCAACTCTTCCGTGAGGACGAACGACTCCAGCAGACCGTCGCCATGCAAGCGATCGCCGAACGCGACGAGCCGCATGGCGGCCACGCCGGCCTTCGCAAGGCGATGAATGTTGCGCGCTTCCACGCGACCGGGCGAGTTTCGAGCCGGCTTGCCCAACCGTGCCCGCAGCCACCACTTCCACGAGCGAACATGGTGCTTCTTCAGATAAGCGCCGCGCGGCCCGGCCGGATGCGGCAAGTCGAGCCGCCAGTTTTCGCGATCGTCAAGTGCCCGCAAACAACGCCCCCGCTCCGTTTCCATGAAGGAATCGAAATCAATCAGGCCCGCGGCGCGCAACGACGAGGCGAACTCATCGTCCATCCAGACTTCGCGCGGTTCAGGCTTCAGGAAGGGCATGGGGGAGTGTTCAGTTTTCAGTTTTCAGTGGAGGGCGGATTGGGAGGATTTACCACAGAGGCACGGAGGCCACGAAAGGAAGGAACGAGGAATCATGTTGAACCGCGGAGGCGCTGAGACGCGGAGGAGAGGAAATGATGAATGACGAACGATGAATGACGAACGATGAATGCTTGGTCATGATTTCTCGGAGTTCCGCCTCTCTTCACTCTGCGTCTCTGCGCCTCTGCGTTTCAAAACGAACTCGACGTCTCCCTCCGTGGCCTCTGTGCCTCTGTGGTGAAAAATCCTCGTCACGCGGCCTTGGATTGCTTTTGCGGTGCGAGTTGTGCCGCGATGGTCGTGTACACGCGGTCTACCGTCAGTTCGCGCATGCAGTGGTGATGGCGCAACGGGCAGACGCGTTCCTGGCAGGGGCCGCAAGGGACGTCTTCTTGCAAATGGATCGAGCCGGGGAAGTGGTTTTCGCTCCAGGCGATGTGCGTGGGTCCGAAGAGCGTGATGACGGGAACGCCAAAGGCCGCGGCGAAGTGTCGCGGGCCACTGTCGGTCGAGACGAGCAACCGGCTGCGGCGGATGCAGGCCTTGGTGAGGCCGATCGACAGCGGTGCGTCGGCGAGGCTCTTCACGCGCGGGTGATCCGCGCCTTGGACGATGCGATCCGCGATACGGCGCTCGCTCGGACCGCACACGACCAGGACCGTGTAGCCGAGCGACTCCGCGACGCGCTGTGCTAACTCGGCGAAGTACTCCGTCGGCCAAAGCTTCGCCGCGCCAAAGGCCCCGCCGGAGTTGAAGGCCACCACGCGTTCGCCGCGCGGTAACTCCAACTGCCGCCACACCAGGTCCGCGCCGCGTTCGTCGTCGAGCGTCGTGCCGAGGTCCATGCGCGCCGATTCCTGATCGCAACCCGCGGCGTAGGTCAGGCGGAGATAATCGTCGAGCACCGGGCTGGGAACGTATTTTCCTTCGGCGCGGAGGTGGTAAAGCTTGTCGGTCAGCAGCATGCCGCGGCCGTACCGCACAAACCCGATGCGGCGCGGCGCGCCCGAGAGCCAGGCGAGCAACCCCGTGCGCAACGAGTTGGTGAGCAGCACAGCCATCTCTGGCCGGCGCTCTCGGAGCCTCTTCACGAGCGACCAACTACCGAGCGACGCTTCACGAGCGCGCGGATCATAGAACAACTGCTCGTCCAGAAAATGCGTTCCTGCCAGCACGTCGGCCACGTACGGCCGCAATACGCCAACAATCTGCGCGTCTGGATAGCGATTACGCAACGCCCTCAACGCCGGCGTCGCCATCACGACGTCGCCAATCCAGTTGGGCAAGAAAACGGCGATGGTCATGGGGGAAGGAGCCAGGAGTTAGAAGCACGGAGAACGGAGAACGGAGAACGGAGAACGGAGACAGTAGGGGCTATTCGATTCCTCCTTCTTTTCTCCTTTTCTTCTCTTCTCCTTTTCTCCTCCCAAGAATCGTTGACAGCTCAATCGTTAGTCTTTCGTAATATCCAACTCCTCGCGCGACAGTCCCGTGAGCGAGCGGCGCAAGTAGTGCGGGCCATTGAGGCCGTGGATCGATTTCACCAGGTCAGTGGTGGAGATGCCATCGACGACGCGCGTGAGGTGGACGCGGCCGCCGTAGGACTCGACGAAGCTTTGGCCGACGACTTCGCCCGGCGTGTACGTGCCCCCTTTGACGAGGACGTCGGGGCGGAGGCGGCGAATCGCCTGGAGCGGGGTGTCTTCGTGGAAGACCAGCACGTAATCGACGACCGACAGCGCAGCGAGCATCCGCGCGCGATCTTGTTCTGCGATCAGCGGGCGGCCGGAGCCTTTGAGTTGGCGAACGCTCAAGTCGCTGTTGACGGCGACGACCAGCAGATCGCCTTGCGCCGCGGCTTCGTCGAGCGAGGCGATATGCCCGACGTGCAACAAGTCGAAGCAACCATTGGTGAAGACGATCCGCTGTCCGGCGGCGCGGTGTTCGGCGAGCTTGGCGACCAGCCGCTCCAGCGGCAGGATCTTGCCGTCGTCGGTCGGGCGGTCGCCGAGTTCGACGAGCAGATCGCGGCGAATTTCCTCGCGCGGGATGACAACCACCCCTTCTTTTTCCACTTCCAGGCCGCCGGCCACGTTGCCAAGCCGCACGGCATCGCTCGGCGAAACCCCGGCGGCCAGCGCTACGCCGATCATCGCCAACACCATGTCGCCGGCGCCGGTGATATCGTAGACGTCGCGCGGGCGCGTGGCGAAATGATGCGTTTCGTAGCTGAAGGGGCCACGGTGGGCGTCGCGAAGGTGAGCGCCCTCGACCAGTGTCGCGCCGTCGCGGTCGAGCGTGATCACGACCATATCGAGTTCCAACTCGCGACAGAGCTGCTCGCCGGCCGCGAAGGGATCGACGAGCCGCAGCGCCCCGTGGTCGCCGCGATGCGTGTCGCGGAGTTGGAATTTCTTCCCGACCGCGAGTTCGGCTTCCACGCGGTTGGCCTTGATGGCCGTCGCGCCGCGATACTTCGTCCAGTCGACGCCGCGACCGGGATCGACCACGACGGGGATGCCCAGCCGGCGTCCGAGGGCGACCGCGGCGCCCATGATGCGTTCGGTGCAGACCCCTTTGTCGTAGTCAGAAATCAGGATGGCGTCGAAAGGACGCCGTGACCTCGGGCGGAGCGGCAACGCAGCGCCATGCTCGGCGATCACGGTCTGCGTGGCGAGGGCCGAACGCCAGTCGCCGTGAATGGGGACGATCACCTCGCGATACGACTCTGGGGTTTCGGTATCGGCGAAGTCGGGCTCCGCGGGGAGCTCGTCGGCGAGTGTGAAATCGGTGTCGTTCCCGTGAGAATCACTGTCGCGCCAGGTCTCGAACTGATGCAGGAAGGCGACCAGTTCGTGTTCGATCGCCTCGTGGACCGCGGCGCGTTCTTCGGTATCGACGCGAAGGATCTGATGACCGTGGCGGTTCGCCGCGCGGCCGATGAAGCGTTCTTTTTCCGTGGTGGGGCGCGTCGGGTCATAGACCACGCCCGCGGTGTCGATGCCCGCCGCTTCAAGTGATTCTCGTAAAGCGCGTCCGGCGGCGTCATTGCCGACCACCCCCGCGCAGGTGACTTCGGCCTCCAGTCCGCGAAGCATCTGGCAGACGTTGGCCGCGCCGCCGAGGCGGTGCTCGCGCCGGTCGGCGCGGAGCAGGATCACGGGGGCCTCCTGGCTGACGCGTTCGGCGTTCCCCCAGGTGTACCGGTCGAGGATCAGGTCGCCGATCACCAGCAGCCGGGGGCGGCCGAGATGATCAAACACGTCGAGGAGGTGTTCGGGCGCGTGCATGCGGTCGACTCCTGGCGTCCATGCCAACTGCCGCCGCGCAAGGTGCGACGGCAGGCGGGGAAAGATATCTTGGCGGGGCCGTTTTCACCAAGAGAGGATGGGCGAACGGCAAAGAAATTGGGCAGTTAGGGCGATCGCGGCATCTGGGACGACCGCTGCACGGGCGATTTTCCGGCTCAGCGCGGCCAATTACAACCGCGGATGTGCCCGTTCGCGGCGAATACGGGGGATTCACATGCCGAGACCGGCCGGCACTCGCCGCCGAGTTGGCTCACTTGTCCCCTGGGCTGCCGGGGGGTAGTTTGCACCGTTTCCCTGGATGCCTGAGTTGGAGCGGAATCGATGGCCAGAGCCTACGCGCACCCCGAAGTCCTCGTCAGCACCGCCTGGGTGGAAGAGCACCGCCGGGACCCCAACGTGCGGATCGTCGAATCGGACGAGGACGTGCTGCTGTACGAGCAGGGGCATATCGCCGAAGCCGTGAAAATCGACTGGCACACCGACCTGCAGGACGCATTGGTTCGCGACTATATCGATCGGCCGCGTTTCGAGGAATTGTGCGCCGCGCACGGGATCGCGAACGATACGACGGTCGTGTTTTACGGCGATAAGAACAACTGGTGGGCTTGCTACGCCTTCTGGGTCTTCAAGCTCTACGGCCACGCCGATTGCCGGATCATGGACGGCGGCCGGAAGAGGTGGGAACTCGACCAGCGGGAGTGGACCCGCGGCCCTGCGCCGCAATATCCGCGGACCAACTACACGGCGAAGGACGCGGACCTTTCGATTCGCGCCTTCCGCGATGAAGTGGCCAAGCACCAGAAGGCGCAGAAGCCGCTGATCGACGTGCGCTCCCCCGGCGAGTACACCGGCGAAATGCTGCATATGCCAGACTATCCGCAGGAAGGGGCGCTCCGCGGCGGCCATATTCCCGGAGCGGTGAACGTCCCCTGGGCCCGCGCCGTGAACGAGGACGGGACCTTCAAGAAGTTGCACGAGCTGGAAAAGATCTACCAAAAGGAATGCGGCATCAAGCGCACCAAGCAGGTGATCGCTTACTGCCGCATCGGAGAGCGCTCCAGCCACACATGGTTCGTGCTGCACTACCTGATGGGCTACCCCAAGGTGAAGAACTACGACGGCTCCTGGACCGAATGGGGCAACCTGGTCGGAGCGCCGGTGAAGCGCGGCGAAGAGCCGTAGATTCGGCTCCTCGGGCAGTGAGCGGCGGTGGCTATGTCAGCGCGAAATTTTTGAGCGCGCGTTCGGCGATCGAACGGCCGATGCTGAGCGAGGCGGTCGCGGCTGGGCTGGGGGCGTTGAGTACGTGGACCATGTGGTCCGCCTCTTCGATGCGGAAGTCGTCCACGAGTGCGCCGGTCGGTTCGACCGCCTGAGCGCGCACGCCCGCCCCGGCCGGGACGATATCTTCAGCCCGGACTTCGGGAATGA
>CAZUBB010000002.1:62373-63093 GCA_964618485.1 uncultured Pirellulales bacterium | reverse complement strand
GCCGGCGCTTCTTCCAGATGTTCGGCGCGAATGTCGGGAATGAGGCGTTGCAACCCGGCGACGAACGCCCCCTTGGAGAGCGAGCGGTACATTTCTCCGAAGCCCATCCGCCAGTAGCGCGAAGCCATCCGCCAGAAGCCGGAGTACGTGCCAAGTTGCAGTAAATCGCGAGGTGCGATGCGGCGCCACGAATAACCTGCGCGGGCGAGCGCCAGCACGGCATTCGGGCCGCACTCGATTCCGCCTTTGACCATCCGCGTGAAGTGAACGCCGAGGAAGGGGAACCGCGGGTCGGGTACGGGGTAGATCAGGTTCTTGACCAGGTGCTCGCGATCTTTCTTGAGCTCGTGGTATTCGCCGCGAAATGGAATGATCTGCAGTCGCGGATCGACGCCGCACATGCGGGCCACGCGATCGGACCACAGTCCGCCGCAGTTGATCAAATTCTTGCAGCGCAGCGGAACGGTCGTGGTTTCGAGCGTCATGCCATCGGCCATGCGACGGAAGCCAACAGCGCGGCGCGAGGTCTCCACCGTACCGCCGGCGGTGCGAATCAGCTCGGCGTACTTCGCCGAGACCTGGCGGTAATCCGCGATGCCGGTCTCCGGCACGTGGAGCGCCGCGATGCAGGCGACATGCGGTTCGTGCTCGCGAGCTTCTTCCGGCGTGATGCGACGCATGCCGGAGAGCCCGTTCGCGGTCCCGCGTCGTTCGAGCTCG
>CAZUBB010000002.1:51787-62363 GCA_964618485.1 uncultured Pirellulales bacterium | reverse complement strand
CCGGCAATTCGCTGGCGTCGCACGCCACGACGAGCTTTCCGCAGCGCTCGTGCGCCAGTCCGTGTTCGGCGCAGAAGCGGTACATGAGCTCGCGCCCCGCGGCGCAATTGCGGGCCTTTAGCGAGCCTGGCTTGTAGTACAGGCCGGAGTGAATCACGCCGCTGTTGTTGCCGGTCTGATGTGCGGCGAGTTCGCCTTCGGCTTCGACGACGATCAAACGCCGATGCCCGGCCTCGACCAGCGCCAGGGCCGAGGCCAGTCCTACAATCCCGCCGCCGATAATGGCCACATCGAAAACAGGTTCTGACATGCGCGCCCGCCGAAGTCTCGGAAGCCGCTCGAAGAAGCGGCGCGTTTAGTTTTCGTTCACCAGCACGGCGCCGCGCTCGAGCGGATCGATCCCCTCGGGCCAGCGCGTGCGGCGGTCGTATTTCGCCCCGCCCAGCTCCGCGTCGGCCAACTCCGCTTGATCGAAATCGGCGCCCTGCAGGTCGGCGCCTTCCAGGTTCGCTCCGGAAAGATCGGCCTGGAACAGGCTGGCGTTGCGGAGGTTGGAACTCCCCAAATCCGCTTTGACCAGCTTAGCACGCAGTAACGTGGCGCCCTGAAAGGCGGCCCGCAGCAGGTTGGCGTCGGAAAAATCGGCCTGCGCGAGCGAGGACCGCGAAAAATCGGCCCCTTCGAGGTCGGCGCCGACGAAGCGAGCCCGGTTCAAGACGCAGCGGCCAAAGGCGGCCCCGCGCAATTGCATTCCGTCGAAGCGGGCGGCCTCCATGCTGCGGGCGGCGAACTCGTAGAGGATTTCGCCGCTGGTCTTGTGCTTGATCTGATACACGCCTGCATCCACTTCGACACGAATCGGGCCATAAAGCGTCAACGCGACTGCCTTGATACGGCGGATAACGCGCGAAGGTTCCGCAAAGACGCCGGCGCCTGACGGCCGACGATCACTCGCCGCGGCCTATTCGCCCAACGCTTGCGGCGTCAGCGGTTGCCGGCCGCGGAAGCCGGCGTCGAGTTCGTGCCAGTGGCGGACTTCCGGCTCGCCGAGCTTCCAGCACAGGTAGACCGTGCGGCCGTCGAGTTGCGCGGGAAAGTCGACCAGTCCTTCCGGACCGCTTTTCGGCTCGACGCCGAGTTCCAGCAGTTCGTCGACAAACCCCTGCAACTGCTCGGCGTCGCGCTGCAACTCTTCTTCGATCTGGGTCAGCTCTTCGTCGTAGACACCGTGCGGCCGACGCGCGCGGTTCGCTTTCAACTGCTCCAAGCGCTCGCGGCGGTCGATGACATCGCGCGAGAGCTGGACGAGATCGGTCACGATCGCGCGTACCAGCGGCAGCGCGGCGTTCGCCTCGGCCGGCGTGAACAGTCGCTTTAACGCCCGCGTCTCGCTGGTCATGTTGAGCCTACATTTCTCGGTTACTGATTCGGGCCGCCGTGGACCGGCTCGGCGATCACCTTGGCCGCCGACACCGCGGTGGGATTGAGCGTAGCGCGGCCCCAGCCCACTTCGACCGGCAAGCGGGCAAAATCGACGATGCACCCATCGCGGCTGTAGCAACTCAGGTCGTGCGTGGCCCCCATGAAAATGCAATCGACGGGGCAGGGCTCGACGCACAACGCGCAGAACATGCACTTCGTGTAGTCGATCGTGAAGCCGGTGACCTTGAAACCTTTACCGCCGACGACCTTTTCCTTGCCGATATAAATGCAATCGACCGGGCAGGCCTTCGCGCACTGATCGCAGGCGATGCACGTGGTCAGGTCGTAACGATGAAAGCCGCGGTAGCGGGGTGCGACGGGGACCGGCAGCTCGGGATACTCGAAATGCTCGGTGAAGGTTTTGCGCTTGGGATCGTACGTGAGTACCCAGTTCCGCAGCGTGACGACCATTCCTTCGCCGACGGTGACTACAGCGTCCACGATGTCGCCGAACCACGGAATGCGCTTCAATCGCTCGACGAGGCTCATAGCTCAAACTTGTTTCGCACAGCCGCTCGATCTTCGTGAAGCGAATCGCTTCGCATAGGATCGGCAGTCAAAAGGAAGGAAACGCCCCAATCATTACGAAACACGGAGTATGCGCCAGCCGCTCGCAACCACGTTGTATCGTATCGTATCGCGATGAATTATAGGTATTCGAGACGGAACCTCAAGCGGACGTGCGCGGGCGCGAACGGAAACGCAACTCACCCCGGCGCGCGACGCCGAAAACGCCGCCTGGTACTTGTGCAGGGCGATTCGACCATCGAAACGTCGGGAACTCGCCACTTTGTAGGAGGCGTCTCCGACGCCGAAGGAGCGGACGTTGATTCGAGTGAAGGCCCGAATTTCCCCTGCGCCCCACGCGTGCGGCGTCGGAGACGCCTCCTACAATCGAAAGCGGATTCATCCCCGAGAGCGTGCCACTTCGAGCGATGGTTGGACGCGCGATCCGACGGAGCGCAAGTGGGCTGGGCAGGTCGTGCTCAAGAAGATGCGTTTCCTAAGCGTCCTGCCGGAAAATAGCTCAAGTTTGCTTGAATACGCCCGCAGAGCTTGCGGATCGACGCTTGGGCCCGCCTTCTTGGGGCCTTCACCGGCCAAAGGGTGGGTAATCGCAATCAGCGGCGCAAGTCTTTGCAGTCTATAGACTTGCGCAACTATTTCCACGTCGCACTTCGAAATGTCGATGGAAATTCGTTCGTTTCCCGAACGAATCGCGTGCCAAACCTGGCGAATTTTCGTCCAAAATGCTCGCCATCGAGCCGCGGTGCGCTTGACTACACGTAGCAACCACGTAGAGTGAAGTGAGGAAAAACTTGCGCGCACGCTAGCGGGGAGCGCAAGTGACGCCTTGATGCGTAAATGGCTGCTTGCGCGGAGCTTCCCGAAGGGAGATGCGCTGGCACTTAGCGGCGCGTCACATGGAAGCCCCTCGGCAGAAAGCAAAGGGTTCGGCGATGTTGGTCTTATCTCGCAAGAAGAACGAGAGCATTGTCATCAACAACGATATCACGATCGTTGTGGTGGAAATTCGTGGTGACAAAGTGCGGCTGGGCGTGGAAGCTCCGAAAGAGGTCCCCGTCCATCGGCGCGAAGTGTACGACGCCATCCGTCGTAACGAACAGGCAATCGATGGCGCCGGCAATCCGGATGCCTCGAGCAGTGGCGCTTCGAGTTGAGAGAACCTTCGCGAGTCTCGCTCGGGAGACGTTCGCAACGGAAGTATCGCGGCTGCATGAAAATCATCGCTGCCCATCGATCAGTTCGTTAAGCCGCCTGCCCTGCAACTTCGGTCACATTGTGGCTTCTCGCCTTTCGTTGCGTCAAGCACCGCGGGCGTGTTCTTGCGGAAGTTTTTTTGCCCGCCGCTCCATCGCGGACAGCGCATCCCCCGGCGGCACTTGACGGCCTGGCGCGGTCTCCGTATACAGCACTGTTCCAAGTTCGTACTTGCCGGTTCGGTCAGACCGTATCGCGAGCCACGGCCCCATCGTCTAGCGGTTAGGACACCGGCCTTTCACGCCGGCAACACGGGTTCGATTCCCGTTGGGGTCATTTCTTTACTCTCCAGGCGGCGAGCAATTATCCTGGATGCCAGCGCTGTCGAGACCTACTTGCCAACGCTCCGATTGCACAGGCGTTTGAGACGAACGCCCCTTCGCCTTTCCCGCCTCCATCCTCCTGCCCGGTTCTGCGATGATCTCGTTGCTGTGTTGCTGCGCGTTGCTTGCCGCGCCGAACGAAAAGGTCTCTTGTTGGATCGTTGCGCCATTCGGCGAGACAACGCTTCCCGCGACCGCCGGCCAGACACTATCCGCTGCTGAGTTGAACGAATTGGCCGCAGGCAAGCCGGTGACACCCTACGCGGAACTGACCTGTGGCGTGCGCGCACCGGAAGGGGCGATCTGGCTGGGCTCCGAACGCGGGTTGATGCTGCTCTTGCCCGGTGAAACTCGCTGGAAGTTATTTCATTCGCGACGTTGGTTGCCGGACGATCACGTGACGGGCATTTCCGTTGTTTCTGGTGGAACGTCGCCGGCGGCGATCGTCGACACGAAAGCAGGACCGGTGAGGATTCAACTGTCGGCGACCTCGCTCGACGAAAAAATGGTGCAGGTCCTCGCGAACCTTCGGCGCTGGCATGTGAGGCATGGCCTCGTGGCGGAGTCGTACTTCAAAGAACCGGGCGATTTCGATTCGGGCCATGTGCAACCTTCCAGTGACAACGATGGTTTATGGACGAGTATGTATGTCGCCGCGGAAGCCTTTCGCTATGGCGCCACCGGCGACGCTGACGCAAAGAAGAACGCGCGGCAGTCGCTCGACGCGCTGATGTTCCAGGAGCGGATCACGGGCATCCCGGGGTTTGTGGCGCGGAGCTTTGTGCCGATCGACGACGACCCGCAGAAATATGGCGGCGAGTGGCACCGCTCCGCGGACGGCAAGTGGTGGTGGAAGGGGGATACGTCGAGCGACGAGTTGGACGGCCATTACTTTGCGTACGCCGTGTATTATGATCTGTGCGCCGATGCGGAGGAACGCGAGCTTATTCGCGGGTATGTCACACGGATTACCGATCACATCCTCGATCACGGTTATTACTACGTCGGTCCCCCCGGCCGCCCGACGACGTGGGGCGTCTGGGCGCCGGAGAAACTCAATCACGATCTCGAATGGATCGACGACCGGGGGCTGAATTCGCTGGAGATCCTTTCACATCTCAAGGTCGCGGAGTACATGACCGGCAATCCGCGCTATGCCGCGGCGGCGAAGGAATTGATCGTGCGCGAAAGTTACGCCACGAACGCAGTGCAGCAGAAAATCACCTGGCCGCCGGGGGCCGTCAACCATAGCGACGACGAGTTGGCGTTCCTGGCGTATTATCCGCTATTGATGTACGAACGCGACCCCAAGCTGCGGGCCGTGTATATGGCCAGCCTGGAGCGTTCCTGGCGCATCGAGCGGCCGGAACGCAGCCCGTTCTTCAATTTCATTTACGCGGCCGGTCGTCAGGCTGGCAGTTGGCCGAAACCGCAAGAGCGTCCGGCGGAAGCGTTTCTCGCGCCGGAGGAATACGATTTCGACGCGTGCCTGGAGTGGTTTTGCGACGTACCGGTCGATACCTTCTGCTGGCACGTTGAGAACAGCGATCGCCGCGACGTCGGCAAAGCGCCGCATCACAGCCGCGGCGACCGGGCGCTGGCCGCGGAGGTACTTTCCGTCAGCGAACGCCGCACGATGAAATGGAACGGCGATCCGTACGAACTCGACGGCCATGGCAACGGCCAGGAACGGGACGACGGCACGTTTATCCTACTGCCGTACTGGATGGGGCGCTATCACCGGTTGATTGAATAGGTGCGCCGGATCGTGTGGAGCCGGAAGCGTCAGCGCCCGGAGTCTACGCGAGGATCGCCGCATGCGCGGGTCTGGAGATTTCGCGATTGCTTAGTAAGGCGGAAGTAATCGCCGGAAGCCGTGCGCCAGCACGATCATCAGCATCAACAGATTGCGTACCACGACCAAGGGCCAGAACACACCTCGCGGCGTAACGTGCGCATCGCGACTTGCGTCGAAATCGCGGGCGAACTGGTGCATCGAGTCTATGGTGCGCGGCCAGTTCACCACGGCGCCCCGCCATTCTAACGGAATCGCCTCGACACCCGCGGAAATCCCACACAAGGCGCCGACGAGCGCGGCGTGCGTATCGGTATCGCCTCCGAGTCGTATGACCGATTCAACCGCGGCTCGAAAGTCGGATCGATGCAAGAGCCAGGCGAGGATTACAACGGGCGCCGTGTGGCAAATAAAACCGTTGACGCGATCACGGCAACCAAGTTTCGTGGCCAGCGACTGCACCGGATCGCGCTCGCGATGCGCGGCCTCAGCGAGCGTTAACGCCTCGCGAAGGTCGTCGGTCCGACATGCCGCGACCAGTTGCGCGAAAATGTCCTCTGGCGATGCGCGCTGGGCTGCGTCTCGTACGGCGATCGACGCGGCCAACGCGATGAGCCAAGCACCGTCGATCGCCCGTGAATCGCGGTGGGTGATCTGCGTGCTTACGTCGACGAATTCGCGCAGTCGCTCGGGGTGATCCCAGAAGTAAACGCCGAGAATCGGCGCCCGCATCGCTGCGCCGTTCCCGGCCGATCGCACGCCCGATCTTCGCGGTGACCATCCGGCCCAGAGTCGTGCGCACGCCTTGAGCGTCGCCCAACCCGCGTCGCATGGCAACGCCGCGAACCACCACCGCAAGCGCCAGGCAAGTTGACGAGCGAACTGCTCCACGTCGTGCGGCTGTGTGAGCAACGCATGTGCTGTCAAGCACGCGTGTTCGGTGTCGTCGCTGGTCGTGCTCCAGCGCCCCACGAGGCACATGCGATACGGGGTAGCGCCGAAAAGTCGCTCCGCGCGCCGCGCTGACATCGATTCGCGCGGCAAACCCAGCGCATCGCCCACCGCGCCACCGATCAAACAACCGTCGATTGCTCTCGCAAGGCTCATGAGCGTCAGGTTACCAAGTTGCAAGCGCGATCGCCTGAGACTCTTGAAGCTCGCTCCCTGCGAAGTTCCCTCACTCCATCGCGCGGCGCACGATGTCCTGGTCGAAGTAGTTTACGCCCATGCCGGCGTCGACGACGAGGTGTTGGGCGTTGATGCCGCTGGAGCGAGGGCTGAGGAGGAAGGCCACGACGTTGGCCGCCTCTTCGGTCTTCAGCGCCTGCTTGCGCAGCGTTGCCTTTTCAGCGTAGAGATACGATTCGACGTAACCGGGGATTCCCGCCGAAGCCGAGGTCTTGAGCAAACCGGGGCCGACCGCGTTGAAGCGGACGCGCGAGAACTGGCTGAATGATTTGGCGAGGAACACGATCGACGAGTCGAGCGCCGCCTTGATGGGCGCCATGTAACCGTAGTTTTCGCTCGCCATGCGGGTGGTGGAGATCGAAATCGCCACGACCGCGGCGTCGGGGTCAAGCAGCTTCTGAAAGGCGTTGGCGACGCTGATCAACGAGTAACAGGAGATGTCGAGCGATCGCAGAAAATCGGCCTTCGGCGTTTCGTGGAACGGTTTCATGCCCCCTTCGTAGCCGGCAAAGGCGATCGAATGCAGGAGGCCATGAATGCGTTGATGCCGCGCGGCGATTTCGTCCCGCACCCGTGCGATCTGGTCCTCGAATTCGACGTCGCAGACGTAGATTTGGCGCTCGGGCAGCAGCTTCGCGACGGAGTTCCGGCGTTCTTCCGAGCGCACGACGTACACGACATGCGCGCCGTGCTCGTCCAGCACCTGGCCGACGTGATAGGCGACGCTCTTGCGGTTCGCCACGCCGAAAACGACGATCGTTTTGCCGGAAAGCTGCAGGAAATCCATGCGACTAGGCCGTCCCTTCGCGTGGCGCGAGCGTGCAGGCGAATTCCAACCGCACGGCGACCTGGCCGCCGCACGTGACTTTGGCGTTCATAAAAAACGCGTTCGCCAGCCGTTCCTTGAGGTCGACCTCCAGCTCAATCGTGTCGCCGGGCCGGACCATTTTCTTGAACCGCACGTCGTTGGCTCGCGTGGCGACGGGGACGCCGCCGCTCTCGCCGACTAATTGACTCAGGAGGACCGCGCCGGCCTGCATTGCCGCTTCGCAGAGGATCACGCCGGGCGTCAGCGGGAAGTCGGGATAGTGCCCCGTGTAAAACGACTCCTCGCCGGTGAACGTCTTGCGGCAGACGATCCGGGTTTCGCTTTGCTCGACGATTTCGTCGAGAAACAGAAACGGCGGGCGATGCGGGATCGCTTTCAAGATCGCTTCCAGGCTCATACGCTCGTCACCGGTTGGGCTGGCGCCGCGACGGAACGCTTCAGCAAATAACCGTCGACGTCGTTCGCGACGATGACGCCGTAGTTCATCGCGCCGAGCCAGCCGGACATGATGATGCCCACGCTGCCCGCGTGGTAGAGTCCGGCGACTTGCTCCGGAATCGCACGACTGACCGCGAGCCCCTCGAACTTGGTGCCGAAACTCGCCCCCGCCACGTGCCGCGTGTAATGTTGAAACGTCCGCGGCGTCGAGGCTTCGACGTGGGCGATTTTCTCGCGGACGCCGGGGACGTAATGTTCCAGCGCGGCGAGCGTGGTTTCGATCAGGTCCTGTTTCGACGCCCGGTATTCGTCCTCGGAAAGCGAGGCCCAGTCGGAGTAGTTCGCGTTCGTGCTGGACACCACGAGACAGCGATCGCTGCCGGGCCGCGTTCTTGGATAGTAGAACGAGTAGGTCCGGCTGGTGATGTCGCGGCTGAGTAACGCCTCGGTGCGGAACAACGGCGCGGTCGAACTGAAGAGCAGATCGCCGCACGATTCGTCGATCATCTCACCGGGGCGGAGCGCGATATAGACCTGGCAACTGGAGTTGTTCAACCGCACGGCCCGCGCGTCGTCGATGAACTTCGCGTCGAAGTGTTCTTCGCCGACGAGGTTGAAGATCGTCGATTTCAAATTCGCGTTCGACATCACCGCCCGCGTGCGAATCGTGCGGCCGTTAATCGTCACGGCGTTCACTTCGCCCCGTTCGACGTGAATCTTTTCGACGTCGCACCGGATCCGCAGGTCGACGCCGTTCTTGATCAATTCATCCTTCATCAGTCCGATGAGCCGGTCGGTGCCTCCCTCGAACGTGAAGACTCCCTTCGACATGAAGTTGGAGAACACGATTCCATAGCTGATGGCCGGGTCTTCGAGCGTCGAACCGTTGGCGTAAGTGATCGGTTCCATCAGCAGCCGGATCACGTCTTCGCGCCCGGGAAAGAACTTCTGGAATAACTCGCCGACCGTCGTCGTCTGGTCGTCGTAAAAGTTCATGCCGCGCGCGGCGTCGAAGAACGCCGTTACCTGTTCGGCGGGCACTTGGAACTTCTCGACCAGCAGCCGCGTGAAGTCCTCGCGATTGAACGTCGTGGTGAGCGAAAACATCGGGTTATCGAACCGGATGTGCTTCAACTGCACGATGGAATCGGCGATTTCGTTGGTCCAGTAGCGCCGGCAGCTCTTGATCATGCCGACCGGAAAGCCGTGCAGCGAAATATCGAAGATGTGCCCCCCGGAGCGCTTGAACCAGGTCGCCATGCCGCCGAGCTGATAGTGCTGCTCGACAAGCAGCACGCTGCGGCCGGCCTTGGCTAAAGCGTTCGCAGAAGTCAAACCAGCCAACCCCGAGCCAATGACAATGACGTCGTACTCGTCGCGGGCGCCTTTGAGGAAGTCTTTGGACATGGGGGGAGGAGAAAAGGAGAAGAGAAGAAAAGGAGAAAAGAATCTTGGGTGCAGGCTTGTGGGATAATTCAGTGCGTGTTTGGGATCATGAAGTCGTTTCCAATGTCCAAAATCGTTCTGTCGAAACTCCTTTTCTCCTTTTCTCCTGTTCTTCTTTTCTCCTCACTCCACCACCAACAAATGCCGGTTCGCGATCGAGATGCCGCTCACGATGCTCCCGATGATTCCCACCCAGCCTTGGTCGGTGCCGCAGATAAAGAGGTTTTTCAGGTGCGTCGTGCCGTCTTTGACTTTTTCCGGGGCGCCGTACACGGCGCCGTTGAGGTGGCCTGTGAAGCGGTGGATGGTAGTCGGCGTGAACATATCGGTGGCGATGACCCGTTGGCGGAAGTCCGGAAGGAACCGTACTGCCGAGGCCACGGCGCGGTCGTACCAGCGGAGTTTTTCCAGGCGGTAATCGTCCTCGGAGAGCGCCGCCCAGCGGTCGTAGTTCGCCAGCGACGTGATCCGCACCAGACCTTCCTCGAGCGGCTCATCGTAGGCGAAGTTGTTCGGCGAACAAACGACACCGCTCCGCACGTCGCACAACTCGGCCGGCTTCTCCCAGTGGAACTGCTCCGAGTCATTGTAAAACAGGATCGTCCGGTCGTAACCCAGTTGGCGCGGCGGCACGTCGAGGACCGACATCGATTCGATGAAGGAGAGTTCCCCCGGCGCGCGCGTGTCCGGCGGCTGGGCGCTTTGGCAAAGCCGCATCGTCTCCAGCCAGCCCGCGGACGAAAGCACGCGTCGACCGGCGATTTCTTCGCCCCCCTCGAGGACGACGCCGGCCACGCGGTCCCCTTCGACGTGGAGCCGCTCGACGCCGGCGCGGAGCCGGAGCTCGCCGCCGAGTTCCTTGAACTTCCGCACGAGCGTCTTCAGAATCAGCCGCACGCCGGCCAACGGCCGCGCCAGGCCCTCCAGAAAAATACTGCGGAACATGATCGAGAACTGGCCGAAGTCCATGTCGTTCTGCCGCGCCGAGCCGTAATACATGAGCGGGCAGAAGAGCATCTCGATCAGCAGGGGGTCGCCAAGCGTTTCGCCCAGCACGTCGCGTGCGGAGCGTTCCGCCAGTGGCGATTCCAAGTCTTCGTAATCGGCCACCAGAGCGACGAGTTTTTCGAAGTTCTCGCGCTCCGAGGGGAACGCCCGTCGCACTTCGGCGCGCAGCAAGTCGAAATCGTTGGTGAAATCGAGCTTCACGTCCGGGAAGGCGATCCGCGAGCCAACCTGGGGCGCGAGTGCGAACTCCTCCCAGCCGATGCGGAGCTGTCGCAACAGTAAGGC
>CAZUBB010000002.1:43559-51777 GCA_964618485.1 uncultured Pirellulales bacterium | reverse complement strand
GAGGGGGCCTTTCTTCGTCCCGCGCGGCGTGTAATTCGTGATCGCGTGCAGGCCGACGTCAAAATTGCGCCCGGCCAGGCGGTAGAACGAATTCAGCCCCCCGATCGTCGTGTGCCGCTCCAAAATGCAGACCCGCTGCCCGTAGTAAGCCAGCCGGATCCCCGCGGCCAAGCCCGACATTCCCGCGCCGATGATAATCGAGTCGTACATCAGACCGGGCAAGCTAAGGAAACGCGGCAAGGAGGGAGTTCTGCCAATGACCACTCTCGCAACCGCCCCCGCCGCTGGCAAGGGTATTCACACGAGCCCGAAGCGACTACGGCGGCTGCTTTACAGCGCCCGGCGATTCGCGGATACTACCTGCCGGCTTGGATTTGAATCCGGCGTGGCCGACGTGCCGAGCGTTGAACAGGAGGAGCTGACGACGATGGCACGCTTGTCCATCAATGAGATGACGACCTATCGCTGGCCGTTCGAGACGGACGTGGCTCGGCTGGCGGCGGCGGGGGTGCCGGCGATCGGCGCCTGGCGACAAAAAATCGCCGATTGCGGGGAAGAAAAGGCACTGCGAATCCTCGCCGAGCACAAGCTCGCCGTTTCCAATTTGCTGTGGGCCGGGGGTTTCACCGGCAGTGACGGCTGCTCCTACCAGGACAGTTTGGAAGACGCGACCGAGGCGATCCGCCTGGCCGGCGCGCTCCGCGCTGGATGCCTTGTGGTCTACACGGGCGCTCGCGCGGGGCACACGCATAGCCACGCGCGGCGATTGACTCGCGACGCGCTGCGAGAACTCGCTCCATTAGCTGAGAAGCACAACGTCACGTTGGCCATCGAGCCGATGCATGCCAGCTTCGCGGGGGAATGGACGTTTTTGTCCACGGTGAAGGACGCACTGGAGTTGATCGACGCGGTGGAATCCCCTTCCGTCAAACTGGTTTTTGATACGTATCATTTCGGACTCGACGTTTGTTGCGAGCGATTAAGCGATTGGGTGCCCTCGATTGGGATTGTCCACTTAGGCGATTGCCGCGCGGCACCGAACGGCGAAATGAATCGCTGCCGGCTCGGCGACGGCGCCGTACCGCTCCGTGAGATCATCGCGGCGCTACTTGCCGGAGGATACGAAGGCGATTTCGACGTCGAGCTGCTGGGCGAAGAAATTGAAACCGCCGACTATTGCGAGTTGATCGCCCACAGCAAGGCGATGTTTGAACGGTTGCTGGATTGTGAATCGTTGAAGCCGCGCCCTTGAAGCCACCCCTCGATGGACCCATCGGCCCGCATCGCCGCGAACTTGCGCGAAATTCGCGACAGGATCGCCCAGGCCGCTGCGCGAGCTGGGCGCAAGGCCGAAGAAGTGACGCTCGTCGGCGTCACGAAGTATGTCGACGCGGCCGTAGCTCAGGCGCTGCTTGACGCCGGGCAGTTTGATCTTGGCGAAAGCCGACCGCAGGAGTTGTGGAGCAAGGCGGCGGCGCTCCCGGACCCGCGCATCCGCTGGCACATGATCGGGCACCTGCAACGCAACAAGGCCCGGCGCACGCTCCCGCTCGTGGCGCTGCTGCACTCGCTCGATAGCCTGTCGCTAGCGGAATCGCTCAGCGTCGAAGCGACGGCGCAATCACGACGGCTGCCGGTGCTGCTGGAAATCAAGATCGCCGACGACGCAACGAAACATGGCTTCGCCATCGCGGAGGCGCCGGCTGCACTGCAAGCGATCGCGCGACTGCCGGGCTTGGAAATCCGCGGCCTGATGGGGATGGCCTCGCTGGAAGGTGGCGAAACGGCCGCGCGGCGCGACTTTGCGCGACTGCGCGAGTTGCGTGACGCACTGCTTCGTGATTGTCCGCCGGAGGCGTCGCTGGCCGAACTTTCGATGGGCATGAGCGGCGATTACGAGGTCGCCATTGCCGAAGGGGCCACGCTCGTCCGCGTCGGCAGCGCACTGTTTGAAGACGTGACGCCATGACGCTTCGCCTGGAACCGCACGCGGAAGGCGTGGTGTTGCTCGTCAAAGCGCACCCCGGCGCGAAGCAAAACGCCCTCCGCGGCGTTCATGACGGCCACTTGCGCGTGGCCGTAACGGCCCCGCCGGAAAAAGGGAAAGCCAACCTGGCGATCCTGGAATTGCTGGCCGAGACGCTGGACTTGAAGCGCGCGCAAGTCGAACTCCTGGGCGGGGAGACGTCGAACAAGAAACGCGTGCTCCTCCGCGGCGTGGCGATCGACGAAGTCTTGGCGTCGCTCAGCAACGAATGAACATGGGCGACGCCGTGAGCAACGGAAATGTAGTACGGAATGTTGTCCACGGAACACACGGAATAACACGGAAAAAGAAAGGAGAAGAAGAAACGATTTAGTGACCGAACGCTATCTTTGCGACGCACGAGGCGCCTGATTTGTTTCTCCTTTTCCGTGTCTTTCCGTGTGTTCCGTGGACAACATTCCTCATTCGCGTTCCTGCCCACAATGCCGCTGACCGGTATACTTTTTTGAACGAAGTCCATCTCACTTTCTAGATCAATATTCCATGCTCGATATCCTCGTCATCGCCCCGCATCCGGACGACGCCGAACTCGGTTGCGGCGGAGCGATTTTGCGGTGGAAGGCCGAAGGGAAACGCGTCGGGATTCTTGACCTCACGAGCGGCGAGCCGACGCCGCACGGCAGTCTGGAAATTCGCGCTCGCGAGACAGCCGCCGCGACGGAAATCTTGCAGCTCGACTGGCGGGAGAATCTGGGGCTTCCCAATCGCAGCCTGGAGCACACGCTGGAAGCCCGCGCAAAACTGGCGGGGGTGATTCGGCAGCAACGACCGCGGTGGTTGCTCGCGCCGTACTGGGTCGACGCACATCCCGATCACGTAGCCGCGGTGGAATTGATCGAGGCGGCCCGGTTCTGGTCGAAGCTCACCAAGACCGACCTGCCGGGAGCGCCACATCATCCGGAGCGGATACTGAATTACTCCTGCGTGCACCTCAAGGTGCTGCTGCAACCGGCGTTCGTGCTGGATATCAGCCCTTTTTGGGACGCTAAGCGCCGGGCGATCGAGTGCTTTCAGAGCCAGTTCGTCGAAGGAAGGCCGACGACTCCGCCGACGTTCATCGATCGGCTTCGCGACCAGGCCGCCTACTGGGGCTGGTCGATCGGCGTGGCGTACGGCGAGCCGTTTACGTGCCGCGAGCCGATCGGGCTCGCTAGCATGCGGGATTTGATATAGGCGCGGCGCGAAAAGCGCCGACGGCGTTAGTAGATCTCGATGCTCTTCAGCACGTCGCCGCCGCTGGCGAGCGCCGCTTGCAGGCAGCGTTCCGCCGCGGTGAGGAGATCTTTCGGAGGGAAGTTGGCGCTGGGGAGTGCGACGCTCGCCGCGCCGACGCTGATCGACAGACGTGCGTCGGTCTTGGGCTGCGTGCTGAGGCGAATGGCGCGCAACAGTTGCTGCCCGTAATCGACCGCCTGGCGGCGATCGCAGTCGATCAAGAGCAGCATCCAGCGCCCTTCGTCGAGATCGGCGCATTGCGCCGGCGGGTCGTGATCGATGGCGTCGCAAGCGCGGAAGACGCGATCTACCCATTGGCGCGCGCCGGACGGGCCGAGGTGCAGCAGCAACTCGTCCTGACGGTCGACTTCGACGCACAATACGCTGACCGCGCAACGTAACTGACGCGCGGTCGCCACGGCCGCCGTGAGCCGTCCCAGCACGCCGGGGTCGTTCGCTTCGGACAACGAACGCTCCGGCGCGAAGCGCGGAATGGGCACTGGCGCGGGCTGATTCTTCAGCGACTCATAAACGCTGACTGCGGCGACGACCGGCGCGGGGCGTTCCACACGGCGCGGAGGTGCGCTCGTGAGGCGTTGCACGGCGCTGGCGAGCGTGTTGCATTCCTCGAGGAGCGTTTGTTCCTCGTCGCGCGCGCCGCCGGCGCGCTGGCGAACGATGTCGCCGGCTACTTCGGCCGACGTGACGATCAGTCGCTCGTGCGCGGTGCGCCATAGTTGCTCGTAGGGGAATCCGGCCGTCATCTCCAGCGACAACGCCGCGGCGAGTTGCCCGACGCGCGTTTCCAGGTCTCGCAGGAGCTCGTCGAAATCGCGCTCCGTCAGGCCGCGGTACTCGAGACCGCAGCGGTGCAGTTCGGCAAGGGCTTCGCCTTGGCCGTCAGCGAGCACTTCCGCAACGCAGTTCGAAAGGCGCACGACCTGCGCGAGTTCCAGCGTGCTTCCTTGCAGGCCGTACATGCGTTCCGGTACGTTTGCCGCCGCGATCGCCGCGCTGAGTGATGCGGGGAGCTTCCAATGGTCGAGCAGACGCACCGTCAGCGACGCATGATTGAAACCGAGCGCCTTGACCTCCATCGTCGGCAGATCGGCCTGTTCGTGGCGGACGCGCTGGTAAAACGCGATCCACGACTCCCCCAGCTCCTGCGCGAGGACGAGCAGCCCGATGTCTTCCAGCAACGCGGCGATGAAGGCGTCGTCGCCGGGGACCCGCCAATATTGTTCCGCGAGATCGCGGGCCACGACGGCGCGGGTCAGGGTGCGGCGCCAATACTCGGCGAGGAACGGCGCCCCGACGCCGCGAAACAACGCATCCGGCAGGCTGAATCCGAGCACCAGCAACTTGAGCGGCTTGGTGCCCAAGAGCGCGAGGGCCTGGTTCAGGTCGGAGACTTCGCGGCTGAGCCCGAACAGCGAGCTATTGACGACTCGCAGAATCTTGGCGGTGAGAGCGGGATCGTTTTCGATGCATTCCTTGAGCGCCCGGACGTCGACTTTCGGGTTTTCGGTGAGTTCCAAGACGCGCACCGCGACACTGGGGAGCGTGAACAGCTCCCGAGCGCGGGTGACGATCTTGTTCATGGCGTCCGTGGCGTCACTCATGTGGGGGCGAGTCTGTGAGTCATCAGAGGGGAGTCAGACGGGCGGCGCGCGGCACGGACAGCGAGCCGCTGCGGCGTCATCCCAAAGTTAGCTCGCGGCGCGATTTACGGCCTGCGCAAAGGGCGCGGAACAAACGCTTCGTGAGCACGGAATTAGCCGCGTGGTAGCGGTTCTGACGGTCGCACTTTGTTTGACTCCGGGTAGCGCCGGCCTATAATCGAGGCGTAGCGGAAATCCCCAGCGGTGCATTCTTTGGCTCAGCTGTCGGCGACTTATGACTCGTGGGTGGGACGGATCGCCCCGGCGCAGCGCACCTCGCTCCGCCCTGCATCTGACACGGCAGGTTCTCTGCTGGAGCTTGCTGGTTTACGCTTGCATCGCCGCACACGCGCGCGGCGATGACGCCGACCCGGAAGCGCCAGCTCCTGCAGAACGCCAGGAGCGGCTGGGGAGCTTCATCCGCGTCGACGGCACGATGGGGGACGTCGAGCGCGGGCGCATCGAGCAACTGGCGCGCGAGGTCGTGCAGCGCGCGAAGAAACGCGACGCCAACGCCTGGCCTGTGCTCGTGTTCGAACTGCATCCCGGGCAGATTTCTTACGGCAACGCGACCGAGCTGGCGCGTTTTCTTTCCGGCGACGAACTCGGGGGCGCGACGACGGTCGCTTACGTTCCCGAGACCGTCACGGGACATGCGGTGCTGCTGGCGCTAGCCTGCGACGACATCATCATGGCGCCCGACGCGAAACTGGGCGCTGTGACGCCGCTGGGAGCTTCCATTCCGGCGGGGACGCGGGCCGAGTACTCCGACATCGCGCGGCGGCGGATGACCGTTCCTCCGGCCGTGGCCGTGGCGATGCTCGACCCCGGCGTCGAGCTGCTGATGGCCGAGACCAACAACGACCGCCGTTTTTTGCTCAGCGAGGAGCTCGACGCGCTCCGCGAGCAGGCGCCGGGCATTATGCCGACGGTGGTGAAACCGAAGGACGAGCCGGGGCTGTTTTCCGGCCAGCAAGGGCGCGACCTGGGGTTTGTTTCGGCGCTGGCCGTCGATCGCGCCGAAGTGGCCAAACAGTTGGGGTTGCCTCCGAAGGCGATCGCCGACGACTTTATCGGCGTACTGCGTCCCGTGCGGGCCCGGATTACGGGACCCATCACGGCGCGCGTGGCGGAACAGAACCAGACGGTCATCAGCGAGCAGATCAGCGCCAATAACGTCAACTTCGTCGTGGTTTGGCTCGATAGCGAGGGGGGCTCGCCGCGCGATTCGGCGACGATCGCGAATTTCCTGGCCAACCAGGATCCCGATCGTGTACGCACCGTGGCGTACATTCCCACGAACGTCTCGGGTGACGCGGCGCTGGTCGCCTTGGCGTGCGATCACATCGTGATGCACAAAGCTGCGCAGCTCGGCGGTTACGGCGCCGCCGGTGCGCTCGAACCCGAGGATCGCAAGCAAGTTGCGGAGCAGGCCAAGACGGTCGCGCAAACGAAGCATCGCTCGGCCAGCCTGGCGGCGGCAATGCTTGATCCTGCGGTTCGCGTCTATGCGTATACGCGAATCGGCGATGGCTTCGTCGACTATCTGACGGACGAGGAGTTCGAGGCGCTGCCGAATCGGGAAGACTGGCGCAAGGGGAATGAAGTCACGCGCGCCGGGCAACCGTTGCGGCTGACCGGCGAACAGGCCGAGAAGCTCGGCGTGGCCTGGAGCGTCGTCAACGACTTTGAAGAGTTCAAGCAGCTTTACGGCCTGGAAGCAGACCCGTTGCTCGTGGAGCCGGGTTGGGCCGACACGTTGATCGATGCGCTTAATTCCGCCGCGGTCTCGTGGTTGATTCTCGTCGTCGGGCTTTGGGCGTTGTATTTTGAGTTGCATTCGCCAGGGCTGGGGATCGGCGGCTTTCTGGCCGGGATGTGCTTCCTGCTGTTCTTCTGGAGTCACCACCTCAACGGCACCGCCGGATGGCTCGAAGTGCTGCTGTTCCTGGCCGGTATTATTTGCCTCGCGCTCGAGATCTTCGTGTTGCCGGGCTTCGGCGTGTTCGGCCTGGGTGGCGGAGCGTTGATCGTGATTTCGCTGGTGCTCGCCAGCCAGACGTTCGTGCTGCCGCAGAACCCCTCGGAGCTGGCCGAAACCAAGCGTTCGCTCGGCATCGTGGTCGGGGCAGGGTTCGCGTTTATTGCGGCCGCGGTGGCGCTACGGCGATTCCTCCCCCATACGCCCCTGCTGAGCAAGCTGATGCTCGACCCGCCGACTGATGAAGAGTTAGATGAACTGGAGTCGCGCGAGTCGCTGGCGAACTGGCAGCATTTACTGGGCGTCGAAGGAACCACGACGACGCGGCTCGCTCCGGCGGGGAAGGCCCAGTTCGGAGACGCCTTGCTGGACGTTACCTCGCTCGGCCAGTACGTTGCCCCCGGCCGCCCGGTGGTCGTCGTGGAAGTTCACGGCTCGCACGTCGTGGTGCGAGAAGTCGATACGCCCGTGTAGTCGCGATCAAGTCAGTTGCTGTTCGCGTTCGGCGATCAGTTCGTGCGCTGCCCGGGCGTTGGGCGCTTCGCGCAGCGCCGTGAGGAAGTCGCTGTTGCTGATCAGCCGGCTCAGCCGGGCGAGCGTTTTGAGATGCACGCGGTCGTCGGTGGCCAGGATCAGGAAGAAGATATCGGTCAGCGAGCCGCGGCTATCGCCGAAGGGAATCCCGCCGTCGGTGCGGCCGAGCGCCAGGAAGTCCTGCCCGAGGATCGCCGGTTGCGGACGGCGGGGGTGCATGAGCGCGACGCCGGTTTCCAGCGCCGTGGGGTGCAGTTCCTCCCGCAAACGGACGGCGTCGGCCATCTTGCCCGGGTCCCAGAGGAGCCCCGTCGAGCCTGCCAATTCGACCATCGAGTTGATGACGGAATTGCGCGTGCGGGCCTCGAGCGGAATAGCGATCGCTTCGAGCGGAAGCATGTCCGCCAGCGAAACGGTGACCGAAGTGTTCGCGCGGTCGAGGGCATCCTCCACGCGGGCCAGTTCCACCTCGTCGGAAACGCCGATCCGCGTTTCCAGCCATTGGTTGATTTCGGCGGGCGAAAACCGCCACGCGCCCCCCTGACGTTTGCCGGGAATCTGCCCGCGCTCCGCGAGGCGCATCAGTTTGCCGACCTCGAGATGGAGGTAATCGGCCAGCCGGTGAATATCAAAGTCGTCGTTCGCCATTGGTGAATTGTCGCGACGCGCGGCGTTTCCGACAAGGAGCGTCGTGCAGCTGCTTTGGCGTAGCGGCGCCGCATCGGTTACACTCATCCCCTCCGCGCCGCCTGACCGCCGCCCACTTACCGAGCCTGGAAT
>CAZUBB010000002.1:22681-43549 GCA_964618485.1 uncultured Pirellulales bacterium | reverse complement strand
TTTCGCCCGACACCTTGGCCAATGCCGCTTGCGCCTTCCGCGGTTATAACGTCACAAATCTCGGCCGGACGCCGGACCTGCTTGCCCACGCGAGGTACGGGCCGATTGTCCGCAAGCATCTCTCCGAAGCGAGCCGCATCGCGGCCGACCATGCACATCGCAAGTTCGACCTCGTGGAACGCGTCGCGTCGCGGCGCGAGTCATCCTTGGGAACGTTTGCCGAAGATATCGCGCTCATCATGTCGGTGGAACTCGCGCACCTGGAAATCATGCGCGAGCTGCACGGGCTCGACTATCGTCACATCAAGTTATCATTCGGCTACAGCCTGGGCGAAGTGACGGCGCTCGTGGCGGGGGGCGTGTTTCGGTTGGAGGACGTTCTCGCGCCGCTGCTGGCGATGGCTGACGACTGCGCCGAACTGGCGGCCGACGTCACGATGGGCGTGCTGTTTTCGCTGGGGCCGGCGCTCGATATGACCGCGATTGAGCGGCATTGCCTGCACATCTGCGCGCAAGGCCACGGCGTGATTGCGATCTCCGCGCAGCTCGCGCCGAATGCGGTGTTGCTGCTGGGGCAAGGAGACACCGTCGATCGCTTTCGCGAGACGATGCGCCCGGTGCTGCCGGCGACGACCCATCTGCGCAAGAACGCGCACCGCTGGCCGCCGCTGCATACGCCGCTGTTGTGGCAGCGGGAAATCCCCAATCGCGCCGCGTGGCGGATGTTTCAACTGCCGGGGGGCTTCGTCGAGCCGTCACCGCGGGTACTGTCGCTTGTGACCGGGGAGATTTCCTACAACGACTTCAACAGCCGCACGCATTTATCGCGCTGGCTCGATCATCCGCAGCGGCTCTGGGACGCGATTTACGCCACCCTGACGCGGAACATCGAAACGGTGATCCATCTGGGGCCGGAGCCGAATCTCATTCCCGCCACGTACAAGCGCTTGAGCGATAACATCGCCTCGCAAGTCAACAAACGCACGATGGGCGGGCTGGGCCTGCGGGCCGTTTCCGGAATGGCCCGCCGGCCGTGGCTGACGACCATTCTGCCGTCGCGCACCGCACTGCTGCGTGCGCCGTTTGTGCGGCACATCGTGCTCGAGGACTGGCTGCTCGAGAATCCGCCGAAATAAAGTTGCTTTACGCAGCGGCGAGCGACGGGCGACTCCCGAGGTGCGCGTCGCACCAACGGAAGGCGTCCTCGACGGGGAACAGCGAGTCGCGGGCCGACATCGCGCCGAACAACTCTTGCAATCGCGCCAGATCGCTGGGCGTGTCGATCGTGAGCGGCAACTCGGGGCGCAGGCCCTGCCAATGTGTGGAGAGTAAACGCACGCGGTACGACCAGGGGAACTGCCGGAAGAAGGGCGTCACGTGTTCGCGCTGGTAAGGGTCGACCGCCACGCGCGCCATGTGACGTAAAGCGCCGACGCGGAACACCTCCGGCACGGTCGGCGAAAGCTCGCGGATCGACGTGTAATCGACTTCGTGCTTCAGGTGTTCGCGCACGATCGCCGCGGTTCGACGCGGACAATAAAGCGGGTTGTCCGCCGTAGCCCGGACGGCCGTGGCGTTATCGTCCATATCGGCCGTGGCGGCCAGGTACCGGGCGAGGACATCGTGCGTGTCGCCGCGGAAGCAGCGGACACCCAGGTCGCGGCAGAGACGCTCCGTGCGATCGTCCTCCGGGCGAACGGTGGTGGCGACCTGGACGTCCCAGGACGAACCGAACTCGCGTCCCGCCGCTTCGAGGCGGCGTACCACGTGCTCCAGCAACGGGTGGCCGGCCAACGTCGCGGCGGTCTTTCCAGGCAATCGCGTCGAGCCCATCCGGGCCTGCACCACGACACGTACGGCGGCATCCATATTTCAGCGCTCCCTCGATCTTAGCGGTCGCCTTACCGCGATCGGGGGAACAGCATATCGCACGGCGCGATTTGAGGCAGCGCCAGTTTGGCGACTCAAAATAGGCTCCCTGCGAGCCGGAAGCGTGGGCCCGGAGTCACGCTTGATCTCGCAACGCCGCGGTGGCGTCTACACCACGTTTCCCGGCTGCAGCTCGATGCCCATCGCGATCAACGTGTCGTTGATCGCGTGCAGCAGGGCGCGGGTGTCGCTCGGGAAGAGTCTTCCGACGTGGCCGATGCGGAAGCAATCGGCGTTGGAGACCTTGCCCGGGTAGATCACGAAGCCTTGGTCGTTGAGGCGCGAGTAGAACTCGTCGAAGTTGAAATTCGGGTGCGCCGGGTAGCGGAACGACGTGATGATCGGGCCTTGCAGGTGACGCGGCAGGTATTCCTCGAAGCCGAGGGCGTTCATGCCGTCGAGCAGGCAATCGTGATTCGCGCGATAGCGCGCGCCACGGGCCGCCACGCCCCCTTCCGCTTTGAGCTCCGCCAAGGCCTGGTGGAAGGCCAGGATCGATTGCACCGGCGGCGTGAAGCGAAACTGCCCGCCCGATTCCAGCCCTTTCCATTGCGCGAGCAGGTCGAGGCTGAGCGTGCGAGCGCGGCCGGCGGTCGATTCCAAGGCCGAGCGACGGCAGATGCCGAACGAAAAGCCTGGCACGCCTTCGATGCACTTATTGGCCGAGGAAACGAGGTAATCGATCTCGGCGGCGCGGAAATCGAATTCGATGGCGCCGAAGGCGCTCATCGAGTCGACGAAGTAGGTCTTGCCGTGCCGGCGCACGACCTTCCCCACCGCCTCGATGGGATTGATGACGCCCGACGTGGTTTCGCAATGGACGATCGCCACGTCGGTAACCGCGGGATCGGCCAGGAGGGCGCGATCGACGGCGGCGGGATCGATCAGTTCGTCCTCGGCGGTACGAACGACGACCGTCGGAATCCGATGGATCTGCGCCATCTTTTCGATCCGTTCGCCGTACGCGCCGTTGATGCAGACGAGCAACTTGCCGTTGGCCGGAATGACCGAGGAAACGACCGCCTCGACGCCGAACGTGCCGCTGCCTTGCATGAGGACCGCTTCGTAGCCGTCGCGCTGGCTGACGCCGGCAAGCTCGAGCAACTCCTGGCGGATCTGCCGGACGATGCCAATGAATTCGCCATCCCGGGAACCGAGGTCGCGGGCCATGGCGAGCTTGACGGTCAGGCTGGTGGTCAGGGGGCCCGGGGTGAAGAGCGGTTTGTCAGCGGAACGCGGCAGCAAGGACATGGAGATCCAGTCGAGAACGAAGGTGGCGGGAGGGGAGGCGGGCGTTCAAGTCGCG
Source organism: uncultured Pirellulales bacterium (assembly GCA_964618485.1). Taxonomy (GTDB): domain Bacteria; phylum Planctomycetota; class Planctomycetia; order Pirellulales; family JALHLM01; genus JALHLM01. The sequence continues at coordinate 40,314 of CAZUBB010000002.1, read as the reverse complement.
CCGAGACCTCCTGTTTCGCATCGCGAGCGCGGCCATCGGCAGCCCATTACCTTAACAGCGGAACGGCGTTTTTCCAGGTGCGGGGCGCCCGGTCCACGCCTCTGCTTGACTTGACTCAGGGCTGTGCGAGACTAGGAATTCGAGCCTCGCTACGCCCCTTTTGCTACTTCGCCTGTTGAGTCGCTTCGATGCCCATTTCGGTGGTCTGCCCCGGGTGCAAAGCCCGGTTTTCGGTCAACGACAAATTTGCCGGCAAGCAAGGGCCATGTCCCAAGTGTAAGCAGACGATCAAAATTCCCGAGATTTCGCTCGAAGACGTCACGATTCACGCCCCCGAGGAATTTGCCGGCGGGGGCAAGGACACCAAGGGAAAGCTCGTCGGCAAGCCGATTACCCACGAGGACGTTAAGTTCCGCTGGGCGCCGACGCTGATCATGGGGGCCGCGGGGCTGGCGGTGTTCGCGCTGGCGTTCGTGATCCGGTTCGTTTCGCCGGGCAATTTGATGTTGGCCGGCGCGGGGTTGGCGATCATCACGGGGCCGATTTGCGCCGGATTCTATGCGGCGCTACGCGATACCGAACGCCCCCCGCATCGCGGGCTGGCGCTCGTGGTGCGATCGGCCATTTGCGCCGCGGTGTATGTGCTGCTGTGGGGATTCGTCGCGGCGGGCAACGCGTGGTTTCCGGAGTGGACGTTCCTTGTCGTACCGCTGCTGTCACTTGGCGTGATCGCGGCCTTCGCGAGTTACGACCTCGATTTCGGATCTGCGGCGATTCATTTCGGATTCTTCGTGGTGACCACGATGGTACTCCGCTGGATCATCGACCTGCCTCCCGTCTGGCAAACGATTAAGATCGAGTTCCTGACTTAGCGTTTCGACGGCGCGAACGCCGGGAGTTGCGACCGCGCGTTGCCTAGCGCCGCCCCGTTAGGGCTAACGCCGATGGTCGATGCGCCTCACGTCTTCACTATTACTTCTGACTTCGTACCTTCTCACCTAATTACCTAAGCACCTTCCCTCTCCCCGCTACTTGGGCGCTCGGATCGCGTACAGGTGGTCGTACGTGCGGAGGTAGAGCGTGTTGCCTGAGATGACGGGCGAGGCTGAGACCGGTTCGCCCATATGGATTTCGGCGAGTTTCTTGAACTTGGGGCCCGCCGCCACGACGGAGACCGTGCCGTCGCGGGAGACGATATAGTACTTGCCGTCGCCGAGTACTGGCGAAGCGCGGTAGTTATCGGAGTGCAGCCGCTGCTTGTACAGTTCTTCGCCGCTCTCTGCGTCAAGGCACAGTAGCACCCCCTTTTCATTGCACAGATAGACCAGGCCGTCGTGAATCAACGGCGACGGCACGTCCGGCGTACTGTTGGGGAACGTCCATTTGCGGTAAGCCGGGTCTTCCGTGATGTTCCCTTGGGCGTCGGGGTTGATGGCTAGAATGGGGCCGTTCTTCGCCGTGGGAACGACGATCAACCCGGGCGTGACGACAGGAGACGCCACGAAGCGCAGGTATTCGTTGTAACTCGACCCTTGGGGATTCATCCCGCCGCAGCGCCAGATTTCGCTGCCATCCTCCAGGCTGTGCCCGGTGACGTAGTCGGCGCCATGTACGATGAGGAACGCCCGGTCGCCGTCGCGGTAGACGAGCGGCGACGTGTAAGCGTGCTCGTTTTCGGCGTAGGCGTCGCTCCGGCGATCGTGGACCCAGATTTCTTCGCCGGTTTTCTTGTCGAGCGCGACGATCTTGCGACTGCCGGTAAAGAGCAACTGCAGATAAAGCCGGTCGCCGTCCAGGACGGGCGTGGAGGTCATCCCGAATTGGATGTCGAACTTGCCGTAACGCTCTTCGATATTCTTACGCCAGGTTTCATTGCCGGCGAAGTCGTAGCACACGAGATCGCCGTTGCCCATGAAGACCCAGACGTGCTCGCCGTCGGTCGAGGGGGAAGGGGAAGCCGAGTTTCCCTCGCCGCTCATAAAGGTCTTGTTGCCCGTGCCAACCTTTTTTCGCCAAATCTCTTCGCCATCGGCCGTGTTGGCACAGATGAGCACCAGGTCATCGCCGTCGATCGAAGAAATAAAGATGCGGTCTTCCCAGACGACAGGGGTCGCCCCCGCCTGGCCGGGGAGTTTGCGCTTCCAGACGACGTTTTCCGAGGTGCTCCAGCTCTCTGGTAGCGAGGTTTCCTGGCTCACGCCGTTGTTCCGCGGTCCGCGCCAGTTCGGCCAGTTCTCGGCGGTCAGCGAAGCGGTCGCGCCGAACAGCAGGCATGGAACGAGCGCAAGAAGAAATCGGGGGAGGGGCATGAACGATTGCTCCGAACGGCGGGAAGACTAGCAGGGCGCTCTTGGGCGGGCGAAATCCTAATTTCGCTCACCGTCTGCAACCGGTCAAGACGCAGTCGAGGGCTCCCGATGGCTTGTGGGAGGCGCCCTGCGTCGGTCCCGCTCCCCCTCCCGAATGCTTGCCGTTCGTGATAAACATCGTGGGGTTGCCCCCTCATCTCTCGGGATTCCTTCGATGGACATGCACGAGCTCACGCGGGAGTTGAAACTCTCGAACGCTTCCAAGATTGTTATGCTGGTTGCCGACGGACTGGGGGGCTTGCCGCTCGAGGCTGGCGGGAAAACCGAACTCGAGACTGCGGCCACGCCGAACCTGGACGCCTTGGCCCAACGCGGCGTCAGCGGATTGAGCATCCCGGTGAAGCCAGGCATCACACCCGGCAGCGGCCCGGGGCACCTAGGGCTCTTTGGCTACGATCCGCTCAAGTACGTGATCGGTCGCGGGGCGTTGGAAGCGACGGGGATCGGCTTCGAGCTGGGGCCGGACGACGTCGCGGCGCGGGGGAACTACTGCACGCTGGACGCATCGGGCTTGATCAGCGATCGCCGCGCGGGTCGGCCAACCAGTGAAGAGAGCGCGCCGATCGCCACCAAGCTCCGCGCGGTAAAGATTCCCGGCGTCGAGGTCTTCGTCGAACCGGTCAAAGAGCACCGTTTTGTCGTGGTATTTCGCGCGCCGGGACTAGGGGGCAACGTGCGCGATACCGATCCCCAGGCGATCGGCGTGGCGCCCTTGGCGCCGGTCGGCGAGGACGCGGCCAGCGAACGCACCGCACAGATCGCAGCGGAGTTCATCAAACAGGCGCAGGCGATCCTCAAGTCGGAGCCGAAGATCAACGGACTGACGCTTCGCGGTTTCGCGGCCAAGCCGGCGCTGCCGACCTACGAGGAGGTCTACGGCCTTCGCGCGGCGGCCGTGGCGGTCTACCCGATGTACAAGGGACTGGCGCGGCTGGTTGGCATGAAGATCGTCGGCAAGGCCCAGACGTTGGCCGAGCAGGTGGCCGTCATCAAGGAGCACTGGAACGACTTTGATTTCTTCTTTCTGCACTTCAAGTACACCGATTCGACCGGCGAGGACGGCAATTTCTCCGCGAAGGTGAAAAAGATCGAGGAGTTCGACGCCGCGATCCCGGGGATCGTGCAATTGGGCCCGACGGTGCTGATCGTCACCGGCGATCACAGCACGCCCAGCTACTTGAAGAGCCATAGCTGGCATCCGGTCCCGACGTTGCTCGTCTCCGATTGCTGCCGCCCGGACGGGTGCACCGGTTTCAGCGAAAGCCAGGCGCTCCGCGGCGGCTTGGGCCAGTTCGAAGCGAAATACCTGATGCCGCTCGCGCTTTCGAATGCCGGCCGGATGGGAAAATACGGGGCGTAGCCCCTCCGGCTCGCTATCTTTGTTGCCAAAATGCAGTTAGCGTGAATGCGTCAGAACCTTCACGAGTTCCGCTTTGCGCAGGCTCCCCAGCCATGTCGGACGCTGATTCGCCGCCGTTGGATGAAGGGGCTGCGCCGCGGCTGCAGTTGTTGGATGTGTTTGTCCTCATCGGTTGCGCCAGCCTGGGGATGGCCGCGGGGAATCTGATTCTGCGCTACGAGTACGGCAACACGGCGAGCGTAGACAGCTCAGCGGCGTTCATGGGGATGGTGGCGCCCACGCTCTTCGGTGCCCTGGCGATTGGCCACCCGGCGTTGATGCTGCTCCACTCATTCACCGGGCGCCGGCGCCGGACCGCGATGTCGTTTGGCGAGGCGGCCGGGTTGGTGCCCGGGGCGTCGCTAGCGGTTCTGTTGACTGTGCTGTTTTGTTGCTGGTGGCTCGATTCGGCCTTCGACATGTCTTCCGCGGCAGGGTATCTCGCCTTGAGCGTCGGGCTGATTTACGTTTTCAGCAACCTCGCCGTCTCGCTGGCCGCGGCGATTTATCTGGCGAACAAGGCCATCAGTTTCGAATGGGGGCCCTGGACCGATCTTTTCGGCGCCATTGCCGGCCTGCTGCCCGGAGCGGCCGTGGTATTGATGTTTTTCGCCGCCATGCTTTTGGCCTAGCGGGTTACCGTGCTCGCGCAAACTGCCCATTTTTCGGGTGGTCTGGCAAAGTCCATCTGGGGGCGTTTCGGCGTTCTCGCTACACTCCGCCGCCAACCTTATTGGCGGGACACAGCTCAACGGGTCTATCCGGGCATGCCGCTACGCCAGATCGATCAGCGTTTGCACTTTGCCACGGTTCGCCGCAGTACGGCAGCCGCCTGCCTCTTCACGCTCCTGCTTTTCGTCGCGCAGCTGGCACTCGCCGGCACGCAAGAGGCGATTCGAACTCCGGAGGGGCGCCCCCGTAGGGCCGCTCCCGCGCCAGTTGCGGAAGAGAACTGGCAAGAGGAATCCGATTACGTCGCGGGACCGACTTGGATGCCCGGCCGCGACGTGACGATCGAGACGGTCCCCGAAGAAGGCGAGTACGTATGGTCGGGTGATCCGACTGACTACTTTCAACCGAACGAGGCGCCGTACGCGTCGAATAGCTGGATCGAAATCCCCACGCGCTCGCAGTGGCAGTGGACGATTATTCCCGATGGCGTGATCTATCGAAGTTATCTGGCCGGCCCGAAGGAGTCCCGTTTTCGCTCGGTCTGGGCGTACGACGAAACGCTCGGGTGGATGTGGGACATTACGCTCGGCGGCCACGTCGGTTTATTGCGTTTCGGCTCGACGCACAAAGACGACGTGCGACCTGAAGGTTGGCAGCTCGATATCGAAGGGGCGGCTTTCCCGCGACTCGATCCGGAGGACGAGCGCGATCTGGTTTCGGCCGACTTCCGGTTCGGCATCCCATTGACGTATGGCATCGGCCGGTATCAGACCAAGTTCGCGTACTATCATCTCAGTTCGCACATTGGCGATGAGTATCTCATCAAGAATCCGACCTTCGTGCGCCGCAACTACGTGCGCGACTCGATCGTCTGGGGTAACGCGTACTACCTCACGGACGATCTGCGCATCTATGGCGAGATCGGCTATGCGTTTTACACGGATGGCGGGGCCGATCCGATCGAGGTGCAAACCGGCGCCGAGTATAGCCCAGCGCATTTCACGGGCTTTCACGGGGCGCCGTTCGCGGCGATCAACGCGCTGTTGAAGCAAGAATTCGATTTCGGCGGACTTTTTAACGTACAGGCCGGCTGGCAATGGCGCGGCCAGCACAATCGCCGCCTGGTGCGCGTCGGCGGCGAATACTCAAATGGCAAGACCGAGCAATTCGAGTTCTACAACAACAGTGAACAACGCCTCGGTTTGGGGATGTGGTTCGATTATTAATAATTAGCCTGCTCCAGTTCCATGGCCTGAATCTGCGTGCTTTGCGCAAAGATTTCGGGTCAACAGGCCCGTCGGCGGGCCGGAAGATGCTTGGCGGAGACTCGCGCGCCGGTTACCATCAAGTGCTTCAACTCGTTGCGCCAGCGGGACTTCGCGGTCACGCCAACGCAAGGGCCTGGCAGGTTGCACAATGTTCGCGGCGCTCGGGGCATGGATTTCTCGCAGACCCTACGCGGTCTTACTGTGTTGGGCCGCGCTCGCGATTGGCTTGAAGTGTGTGGCGCCCGCATGGGATAGCGTTACGCATGACGGCGATCTGGCCTATTTACCGGCCGACGTCAGCAGCGTCCGCGCCGAACGTTTGCTTTCGACGGCCTTCGACGGCCGCGACTCCCGCAGCCGCCTGGTCGTCGTGGTCGAACGGGCCGATCAACCGCTCGACGATGCGGAACTGCAAAGCGTCGAGAAGCTCCGCGCGCAATTGGAAAAGCTGCGCGGCGACAAGCTACCGGTCAGCGAAGTCTGGAGCCCTGCCGATCCGATTGTCGGCTACAAGCTCGTCAGTCCGTTGAGCGAAACCGGCGATCCGCCTGGGCAGGCGGCGCTGATCGTGCTGCATGTGCGCAACGAGTTCATGGCCACGGCCAACATCGAACTCCTCGCGCAGGTGCAGGCGATCGTCGATGAATTCCGCAGGAGCGAGGATGCCGCGCCGAAGTTGTTGTACGGCGTGTCGGGTTCGGCGGCGATCGGCGGCGACATGCTCGCGGCGGCGTTGGAGAGCGTGCAAAAAACCGAGATCATGACGTTCGTGCTGATTTTCGTGATCTTGCTTGCGGTTTATCGCGCGCCGCTGCTGGTGTTGATTCCGCTCGGAACGATCACGGTTTCCGTGTCGGTCGCGATGGATCTCGTGGCGCTGCTGACGCAGGTGCAGTACCAGCAAGGTTGGGAATGGTTCGATCTGCAAGTCTTCAAGACGACGAAGATCTTCATCATCACGATCCTGTTCGGCTCAGGGACTGATTTCTGTTTGTTTCTGATCTCGCGGTATCGCGAGGAGTTGGAAACCGGACGTGATGCCCAGGCCGCCAGTGCGCGATCGCTCGGCTTTGTCGGCGAGGCGCTCGTGGGCAGCGCGTTGACGACGATTCTCGGGCTGGGCACGATGTTCTTCGCCGATTTCGGCAAATACCGTAACAGCGGCCCGGTCATCGGCCTTTGCCTGGCGGTGACCCTGCTAGCCTGCCTGACATTGGCGCCGGCTTTGCTGCGAATGTTTGGCCGGCATGTATTCTGGCCCTTCTCCGCGCGATTGAACAAGCGTACGGCGAGCGCCGAGTGGCCCGAGCGGCGCTCCGCGATGAGCGCGTTTTGGGAACAGATGGCCAATTGGATCGTGCGCCGGCCGGGCATGATTCTGATGGTGAGCATTCTCGTGTTTTCCCCGCTCGCCTGGGCTGGTCGCGACGTCGACGTCACTTACGACCTGCTTGGCGAACTGCCCGCCGATCGCGCCAGCGTGCTCGGCACCGCGCAGATTATGAAGTATTACCCGCCGGGAGATACCGGACCGATCGTCGTGCTGGCCGAGCAGGAAGTGCCGAGCATCGTCACGCTCGACGACGCCCGGCAACTCCGGCGCGCCCACGACGGCTGGCATGAAATCACGCTGGCGGAGGTTTCCTCCGCCGCGGAAGGGACGCGCGACGCCTTTCTGCAATCGCCGTTGGCCAAACTCGACGAAGAACGTTTGCTGCGCACTTATGGGCATCCCGGCGTTTATGCCGCGTCTTCGCGATTGTTGAAGCGCGAAGAACTGGATGCTTTGCAGCCTGAACGGCACGCGGCGTTCGAGGAGAACGACGGCCAGGCGATGATTCAATTGCTCACCAAAGATCTCTACGACGTTTACCTGGAGCGCGACGAACAACTGATCGCCCAGGTCACCAGCGTACAGAGTTTCGCCGAACCGCTGGGCGATTGGCCGGGGACGCCCGCCGGACCGCTCACGCCGACCGGCCGGCGGAAGATGATGGCGCTCTCGAGTCCGCGCGTGCGCGCGACGTATCTGGCGACGGCCGGCGCGATGGCGGGCAAGGTGGCCCGGTTCGACGTGGCGCTCGACATCAGCCCGTTCGCGCGCGACAGCCGCGAGTATCTCGACTTGCTGGAAGCGAAGCTCGCCGAGCTGAGCGCCGACGAACATTCGCCGTGGTATGGCGCGAAATTCTCGTTCGGCGGCACGACGTCGGCGACGCGCGATCTGGAGGCGGTAACGCAGAGCGACCGGACGTTAATTCAGCGTCTGGTCGTGATCGCCGTGCTGGTCGCGATGGTGCTCGTGCTGCGGCAGCCATGGATTTGCTTGTATTTGATCCTGACGGTGCTCTACACGTACTTCGTCACGATCGGCGCCACGGAGCTGATTTTCAGTTGGCTATGGGGCGCGTCGTTCGACGGACTCGATTGGAAGGTGCCGTTGTTTCTCTTCGTGATCCTGGTCGCCATCGGCGAGGACTATAACATCTATCTTGTCTCGCGCGTGTTTGAGGAGCAGTCGCGGCACGGGGAGATGGAGGGACTGCGGCGCGCTACCGCCTCCACGGGGGGCATCATCTCCAGTTGCGGTATCATCATGGCGGGCACGTTCGCGGCGATGATGATCGGCAGCTTGCGCGGCATGATCGAACTGGGCGCGGCCCTTTCGCTCGGCGTCGCGCTCGATACGTTCTTTGTCCGCCCGGTGCTCGTCCCCGCGTTCCTTGCGCTCTGGTATCGCATGCGCGGGCACACTGAGAACCGCTTCTCCCTGGACACGGTCGGCGATGCGGAAATCACGCTCCCGGCTCAGCGGCCGTCGACGCCGCATCAATCGCGCCACGCGCGCCCCGAGCAGCAGACGCTCGAACGGTAGAGCGCCCCGGATTGCATCCCGGTTTTCCGCCTCAACGCTGCGCGCTCCCGCGGCGCGTGACCTATGTTTGCGCTGATCGCGGCGAGGCCGCCTGGGCAGACGCCGCGCCCGTCCGATCACTCGACAATTCGATTACGAGGCTTCCTATGCGTACCTGGTTGGCCTGGATGTTGTTGATCGCGTCGTCCGCGGGGAACGCCGTCGGTGCGACGCCGGAGGAGTTTGTGGTGACCCGGTACAAGTTGGCGTTCGTCAACGTCGACAAGACCGGCGCCGTCACGAACGAATATGTCCCGCGCGGACAGACGCTCGAAAACTGGAAGACGCTCATCGGCGTGCGGGTTTGGCCAAAAATTGACAACATCGCCGAGGTCACCGGGCCATATCTTCGCGCGCTGGAACCGGTGATGGTCCGCGAGACGAAAGTATTTGAGCCGGCAGGAAGCAGGCCTGGCGAGGATGTGGTGTTCGAACTTTATCTGGCTCCGGCCGACAAGTCGTATCTCGAATACAACCTGATCCGCTTTGTAAAGGAAAGCGGAACGAAAGGCGTGAAGTCCTATCAATTCGCGGAACGCCGCCCTTACGATCTCGACGCGGCCGTGAAGGTGTACGAGCGGCGCCGCGAAGTCTGGCTGGGCGCGATCGCCGGCCTCGTCATCACCGCGGAAACCGTAGCGATCTCGGGAACCGCCGAGGAGTCGCTGGGCAGTGAATCCACGGACGAAGTCGACGTGGATGAAGAAGACGAAGTAGCCGAGGACGCCGAAGACGACACTGCGGAAGAGCTCGACGACGATAGTGACGAGCAAGAGGTCGACGAGGAAGACGAAGACGATGACGTGGAAGAGGACGGCGATGATGAGCTGGAGGACGAAGACGGCGAGGACGACGAGGACGGTGAAGACGAAGAGGACGATGAAGACGAGGACGATGAAGACGACGACGAGTAACCGCTGCCACAGGAGCGGCGACGTTGGGCAGTGGGAAGCCACGGGGCGTTGCGACTCGTTACTCCGGGCGCTAACGCTTCCAGCTCTCTGGAATTGTTACGTGGTCGCGGCTCGCTCCGTACTCCGTTCTCCATACTCCGAACTCCATTCCCTCCACCCCGCGAGGAAAAAATCCCCCCACATTTTCGGCGATTCCGTTCGTGACGGCGGGCCGTCCGGTGGTATCCTTGAGGTACTCGCGCCGGATCGTAATTTTGGCGCCGCGACCGTTGCGGCGCCCGCCTGACGAGCGGACGAGACTCACCAACGTGCGGGCTGAGCCAAGATGTGCGACACCATCGCCAGTCGGCCGGATGACGGCGAACAGGGCCGCATTGCGGAGGCCGCCGCGGCAGTCGCCCAGGCCTATCCGAGCGCCTGGCTGCCGGAACTCGTCCGCGAGTTGCAGGCCATCGTGGCCCAGGATCAGCGGACGCGGCGTCACAACGATGTGACCGACGCCCCGGCGTTCGAGGGGCCGTTTGTCGTCCCCTGCCCGCATTGCCACGCTTCGATGAAGCTCTCGGCGGACGAGTCGAAGTCGTCTGTTGTTTGCAGCAGTTGCGGGCGGCCGGTGGAATGGGTTGATATCCAGAAGTCCACGAAGCTGCGCCCGCCGGTCAAGCGAATCGGCGACTACGAACTGTTGGATTTTCTGGACGCCGGCGCGTTCGGCTCGGTGTGGAAGGCCCGCGATGTTTCGCTGCTGACGGCCGTGGCGATCAAGATTCCGCATCAGAAACCGCTCTCGCGACAAGACCAGGAGCGCGTCAAGAGCGAGGCCCGCGCGCAAGGGCAACTGGAGCATCCGAACGTCGTCCGCATTCGCAACGTTCTGGACGACGGCGAGACGCTCTACATCGTCAGCGATCTGGTGCGCGGCGTGCGGCTGACCGATTGGCTGCGCGACCGACGGCCGACGATTCGCCAGAGCGTAGAGTGGTGCATCAAGATCGCGGATGCGCTGCAGCATGCGCACGAGCGTCGTGTGTTTCACCGTGATTTGAAGCCCGGAAATATTCTCATCGACAACGACGGCGAACCGCGGCTGACCGATTTCGGACTCGCGAAACACGACCTGGAACGCGTGACGATGACGCGCGAAGGCCAGGTACTCGGCACGGCCGCGTATATGTCCGCCGAACAGGCCGACGGACGCGGGCACGACGCCGACGGCCGCGCCGACATTTACTCGCTGGGCGTGATCCTGTTCGAATTGCTCACGGGGCAGTTGCCGTTTCGAGGCACCGAGCGCGCGGTCATTCATGCCCATGTGTACGACCCGCCGCCAAGTCCGCGCAAATTCAGCGACGCGGTGCCGCACGACTTGGAAACGATCTGCCTCAAGTGCCTGGAGAAGCAGCCGTCCGCGCGCTTTCAAACAGCGCGCGAGCTTCGCGAGGAGTTGGAACGCTTCCAGCGCGGCGAGCCGATTCTTTCGCGGCCGATCGGACGATGCTCGCGAGCCGTGCGCTGGTGCAAGCGAAAACCTGCCATCGCGGCGTTGTGCGGCGCGATTTTCGCCACGCTGCTGACGGGTACGCTGGTTTCGTCGTATTTTGCGGCGCGCGCCTGGCAGAGCCGCTCGGAAACGGTCAACGCGCTGTACCGTTCGCTCGTCGATCAGGCCCGCGCGACGCGCCTGGCTCGGCAGCAGGGCTATCGGGCGCTGGTGTTCTCCTTATTGGATCAGGCGCGCGACCTCGGCGCGTCGAATCGCGATCTGACCGAGTTGCGCCACGAGGCCGTTGCGTGCCTGGGCGATTTCGTGGGAAACGAGCCGACGGTCATTCAAGCGGTCGACGGCAACACGATCGCGGCGATCGCGCTCGATCCCACGTCGTCTGAAATGGCGTTGGGGCTCGATAATGGCGAGATTCAGTTTTATGATTCGCGCACTTCCGAGAAACGGTCGGACGCGCTAAAAACGGACGGCCGAATTCGCGCGCTGCGGTATTCCAAAGACGCCGCGCAATTATCGATGCTGGACGATTCGGGAAAGTTGACGCGCTTCCAGCGCCGTAAGGGCGACTGGGCGGTGAGCACAGGTTTTACCTATACCGCGCCTGAAGGACAGACGCTGACAAGCGCGCGGCTCACATCTGACGGCAACACGGCGATGGTCGCGCTGACGACGGAGCTCGTCGTCTGGAAACCCGATTCGAATCAGAGTGAACGGATCTTTTCGGTCGACAAAGAGGTGTCGATCGGCACGCTGGCGCTGAGTCCCGACGAACAACTCCTGGCAGTCGCGCTGGTGGGAAAGTTCGACGGACGGCTACAGCTTTGGAACCTGACGACGCGGAAGTTGCAGGCGGACATTCCGTTGCCGGGCTCGCCTCCTTATGACGGCGCCATGGCCTTCGCGCCGGATAGCAAGACGCTGGCGCTCGGGTGCGACGGCGGGTTGATCCTGTACGACGCCGACGATTTGAGGCGGCTTTCACGCGTCCGATCGACGCCGATCAAGGCCGTGGCGTACAGCCCCAATCAACAACTGCTGGCCACGTTCAGCATTCGCGGGCAAGTAGAGCTGTATGACCTGGCGACGAATCGCGTGATCGCGTCGCTGTCGCAGCCGCGGAGTTACAAGACGTTGGCGAGCGGCATCGCCTTCAGCGGCGATTCGCTCCAGCTGGCCGCCTTTGACGCCGAAAGAGCGCAGGTATGGCGGCTGGGACAGATGCCGGAACGCTTGGAGTTGAACGAGCATGGCGATGCGGTGCCGTGCGTCGCATTTCATCCCAGCGGCGACGTCCTCGCCACAGCCAGCAAGGATAAGACCGTCAAACTGTGGGACGCCAGGAGCGGCGCAGAGTTGCATACGTTCGACGGCTTCCAGGGAATGGTGCAGAACGTCGCCTTCGACCCGGACGGATCAGTGCTCGCGACGGCACAATGGACGCGCGGAAACGATGATCTGCAATTCTGGGACGCGAAGTCGTTTCGCCGTTTGCCCACCCGATGGTGGAGCGAGGCGGACGGAGCGTTTGTGGATGGGCTGTCCAAGCATGATCTGGGTGACGTTTGCCGCGTCGCTTGGAGTCGTAACGATCGCCACGGAGAATACTTTGCCGCCGCGGGCGAGCGTGGGATTCAAATCTGGAACGTTTCGCGCGTGAAGGACGCCCAGGATCAAACGACGCTCCGGTTCAAGCTGATCGGCCACCGGGACAACGACTGGCAAGGCGATCGCGCGTTTGATTGCGCCTTCAGCCCGAACGGCCGGTATCTCGTCTGGGTCCACAAAGTCACGCCCTCCGGCGCTGACGCCCAATCGACGAACCGCGAGAATCGTTTGCGCATCTGGGACTTCGACACGCGTCAATCGATTGACGCGGACGCGCCGCGGCTCTTGCAGGAATGGCATGCGCTGGCGTTTTTCTCGAACGGCGAGCGCTTCGCGTACGTTACGCCGCAGAAGCGCCTGCAGAGTTGGGACGCCGCCACGGGTCGCACAGCACAACTGCTGCCGAACATTCTGTTCGATGCGCCCCACATCGCCTTGAGCAGGTCGGGCCGCTGGATCGCCGGAAAACCGGCGTGGAACGAAGTGATCGTTTGCGACCTCGATCAGCGGGACGTGCGATATGCGCTGCGGCCGGAGACGTGCGACGTGATTGCGCTCGACTGGAGTCCCAGCGAGCGCAAGCTGGCCGTCGGCCTGCATGATGGTCGCGTCCTGATCTGGAACCTGGATCGCTTGAACGAGGAACTCACGCGGCTCGGACTGCAACAGCAGTAGTGCCTCGCGCCGCTCGTCGCTTTGCGGCACAATCTAAGCGCCTAATCCCGTCAGCTTCTGGCGCAGCCGCCACACTCCGGAGACGAGGTGCAGCGTGCCGCCGTTTCCGTGAACGGCGCGAATCTGCGTCCTCTTCGTGCTGTGAATCCACCCGTCGCCGGCAATCTCAAACTCGCTGGGGTGGCGTCCGCAGAGGCAATAGTTCCAGCCTTCGTCCACGATGCGGCAGTGATCGGCGTCCGAGTAGCAATACACATTCAGCGCCATTTGATCGCCCCAGTCCGTCGTTCCGCCGAGCGTATCGGAGTGGCGCAATTGATGCGACGCCCGAAAGTAACGCCGCAGCGCGCCGATGGTTCCGGCCGCGAATCCGCTGTTGAGGACCCGTCGATCAGCGAGTAGGTTCCGCACATTTTGTCGATGCGGCTGGCTGCGAATGCTCGAAGTCCAGCCGAGCATGGCGGCGTTTTCCTGAAAAAGCATCGGCTCGCGCACCGCGAGCAGCCGTTCGGGATACGTCGCAGCCTCCTGCCACAGCGGTTGCAACTTACCGTGGAAGATGACGTCTCCAGCGTCCCAGTAAGCTGCCGTAGCGTCGGCCGGGAGACGGTCCAACGCTACTTGAAAATCCTGCAGTCGCCGCACCGGCACTTCGATATTTGAGCGCGGTAGAAACAGCCCTTCTACGCCGCTGCAACGTGTCAAACGGCGTTGCTCGCCAGGCGACAGCCCGTAGGCCACGACGATGACGGTTTCGCGATTGCCGTGCGCCCGCAACGACGGCAGGAACTGCTGCGTGAACCGCTGCAGATGAAAGCGATCGAACGCGGCCAGCACATATCCTGGCGGAGTTCCGGCGTCGGCTGACGCGTCGTTCGGCGCGATAACTGCGCACGTTGCCGATGCGGTGCGATCCGTTTTCAAATGGCGGGCTCGCGCGCCGGGCAAGTAATCGATTGCGTAGCCATACCGCCGCAGATCGTCACAACAGCAAAGACATTCGCAGCGCTTTGTCTTCCAGCGAAACGTCACCAGTCGCAACGCCTCGCGGCGAAAGAGCGTGGCGCCCATCGCGACATGCACGGCGGACGTTGCGCTGAGCGCTTCCTCGCGATAGTCAGCGGCCAAGGCGCCATAAACGCGATCGCGCTCCAGGCGTTCCCAGAGGCGCCGGATGCAATCCCGGGGCAGGACCACGTCGTCATCCAGGAAAAACACCCACTCCCCGCGAGCGAGCGCCTTCGCCGCGTTGCGCGCCCGCGCAATCGTTTGCCAACGATTGACATCACCAGGCAAAGCGCGGCCTAAGACGCGCTGCACGCGCAGGCGCACGCCCTGTTGCGCCGCGATGCCTCGCTCGACTTCCGGCGTGAGCGGGGAGTCGTCGCGGCTGAGCACGAACAGATCGATTTCCGGCAGCATCGGCGATCTCCATCACGGATGCGGCTAGCATTCCTCGCCTGGTTTATGGCTGACGACGCCCTCACAACACGGCCAATAGACGCGCCCCGCAGCGGCCGGCGCATACTCGGCGCTTTCTGCGGCGATCATCCCGAACTCGGCTTTCATCAATACGGGGGCATGTTCGCGCACGTAGAGGATGCCGCGCACTTCTTCGCCCTCTTTGAGTTCGTCTACGAACTTCCAGTTCTTCGTGTCATGCCAGTCACGGCGCACCAAGTCAGGTTCCGGACATTGTGCGACAAACACCGCCGCGACGTCTCCCTTCTGAATTGTCCGGACTACCTCCCAGAACGGACGAGTATCCGTGGCGACGATCGTGTCTCCCGCCAGCGCAAACCTGATGACCTCGGGAAATGCGATCGGAATCGAAACGGTACCAGCCAAGTACTTAGGGTTGGAAAACCGCCACATATCCCACTCCTCCTGTGTTCAATGGCTCGTGAAAAGTGAATAGTCGACGCGCTTGGCCCCAGCCTGTCCGGCACGATAACGGTGCGCCGTGGCGTTAGCAAGCAGCGGCGAAACACTTTTTCGACGAAGGGGCGGCCGCCGCTTCGTCCGGCGGGAAAATCGACGGCCATGTGGCGCGCGGCCCGGCGACTCGCCCTATCATTGAGCGAGCTTGTGCCGCAGCGTGAACGCCGTCGCGATGGCCATCAAGCTCAGAATTGCGCTCGCCGGCTCCGGAACTTGCGTGAAGAGCACGTTGATTTCGGAGCGGCCGTCTGGCTCGCTCGAACCAAATTCGAAGAAGCCGCTGCTATCGACCGTCGCGGCGAGCGAGTATTCGCCCGCCGGCAAGTCAAGCAGCTCGTCCAGTTCCGGGATGAAACGAAGCGTCGTAGCTGACGAGTTCTTCGTCGGTGGCGTTTTTCAGCGTCAACGTCGACGTGGCCGAGTTCGAGGCGAAGCCGGAAGCGGCGAGATGAAACAGGCCGGGCGTGGTCAGTTGAAATCGCAACGAGAACTGGCTCGCCGTGTTGGCGTATGCGGTGTCTTCGGCGTTACGGGCGAAGACGAACGAATCGGCAGACCCGAATACAGAGATTTCATTCGCGACAATACTGGACACTTGCTTGGTAAAACCGTCCGCTGTTGCGGTTCCGAATTCGGTTCGCAGCGCGAGGCCGACCGCGTCGTCAAACGTGCCGAAGTTCTCGGCCAGACGCGTTTCGTAGAAGCTCGCGGTCTCGTCCGCCGTGCTGAGCGAACCGCCGGTCGCGACCTGGCGCAACTGCGCGATCGGAATAATCGCGGCGTTGGCGATACCCGGCGATAGCGACAGCACCATCGCGGCGAATCGGGCGCAAGTCCGAAACATCGGCAATTTCCTTCTCAAGTTGTGTTCGTCCCCGGTGTGCGGCGGAATAAAGCGTAGGTCTACGAACGCCTCAAGAATCCGATCGCCGGGCGATCAACTCACGCTCAAGTGCGGGCTGTGCAAAAAAAGGTGCCCGATGTGTAAGCGCCCCAGAGTTTCGGCTATATCGCGTCAAGGCCACTTACTTACTTCATCCCGGCCGGACGTCCAAAAGTGCAGATGCACTTGCATCGTCGGCACGCGCAATGCTCCGCGAAACGTGATGGCGTGGCCTTATTGAGGTTGCGCGCTGGATGTGGTTCTTTGTTGATCGCACTGGCGGAAAAAGGCTCTCGGCATTGATCTCATCGCATCCAAATTCACTCCGCCAACTACACCCATGGACGAAGCTCGATGCGACTTATTCTGCTTGGAACGGCAATGTTGATTTGCGCCTGCGGTGGGGCGCTGCTCGCCTGGATGACTTCGCACAAGCGCACGGTGGCGCGGCAGTCATACCATGCCCAACTCGCAGACATGCTCGTCAAGCAATCGCGGGCCGATCTTGAACCGTATCAGAAAGTTCGGACCAAGGAAGATTGAGCCGCGCACTCGCGTGCGATCCAGCGATGCGAAGCCACCTTGCTCAGCGGCCGGCCTCGTTGACCCGGAGTTGCTGTAACTCCGACTGAACTTCGCTCATAAGCGACTCGATTCGCGTCAGGCGTTCCGCGTGACTTTCGGCAGCGGAAGTCCGCGATGGATCGAAGTCGGCCGCCGCTCGATTTTGCGGATGAGCGACTGGAGCGAAGTTGACGGTCAACGGCACCGACTGTCCTTTTCGCCAGACAATAATCCCGATCGAACCCGACGGTGGAAGGCTTTCCATCGCTGCTACGACGTCGGCATGGCTGTAGACGCCCAGCCCATTCACAGACGTAAGTACGTCGCCTCGACGCAGTCCAGCTTGCTCCGCGGGGCTGTTTCTACCGATGCGAGAAACTTGCGCGCCGCTACCGGTGAACCCGGCCGCCATGCTGACGCCCAGGACGGGCCGCTGGACGCCGGCGCTCCACGTCAGCGGCGTGTTTCCATCGCCATCGCGCATCGGTGGCGCCGCGCCGGCCGGATCGAGCGAATTGCTACGGGCACTTGAGCTCGCGGCCAAAGGCGCGGCAAATTGACTGTTCGCCTCATTGATCGACGCTGCATCGTACTGACCAGCGCCGTAAGCCATGGTGGAAGTAAGCGCGCCGGGGCCCATGACGTTTTGCGGATAATACACTGACTCGTTTCCCGGCTGCATCGGCCCGATCACTTGCCATGCCCCGATGTCGCTGCGGTAGGTGCGATTCGGCCGCACTGCACTACGATCTGCACCGCGCACGCTCGCCGGATTCCCGAATCGTTGTCGAACGCTTGGGCGGCTACTCAAATTGCCGGCGGTCGTGTTGGGCGCCGCAAACATGCCGCCCGTATCGTTGAACTGAGTCGCGCCGGAATTCGCCGGCGCGTTTCGCGATCCGGAAGGAATCACGGGGGATAGATT
>CAZUBB010000002.1:3352-22671 GCA_964618485.1 uncultured Pirellulales bacterium | reverse complement strand
CGCCGCGCGAGTTGGCCCCTTGCGCGCCGGCGACGGCCGATGCACCGGGTACGCCGCCGCTGGCGCCAGCGGAACCCATAGCTGCATTAGACGATGATTGAGCGATTGCGTTCGAAGCCGTCAATCCCAGGACCGCGAGCGCTAGCAGGCGCCATGAGTAGCGCATCGTTGAATCCTCACGATAGGTAGCTGTGTTTTTCCTAATCTGAAAGTTGACGCAAACGATGTGCCGCCCGGGCTGGACGAAGCGCCATAGACAGAGCGTCATAACGCTGTCTTCGCGTCGTCGCGCCGCCGGCAGCGCTCCTCGTTGCCGTGCATTGCGCAAGTGGCCCTGTTCCGGCCAAGGTATTGGCCGCGATGGCTCCTATTGGGCGCTTTGGAATCAGGTCTCGGCGACGCGCTTCGATTCCCCGGCGACCGTCAGCGCACGAACGAATTTTCGTTCGACTTCACGGCCGTCCAGGGGCGGGAAGGAAAATCATCATTCAAGCGGTCCAATTGCCGACTCCCGTCGCTTATTACTTAGAGCAGCAGGTGGCGCGTGCGGTTGTCCAATTTGGACGCTGCCGTTGCTGCTGGTTTCTTGCAAGACTCACCTTTCAGGCTCGTTATCCATTATGTGCGCCTACGTTCAGCAAGAGCATCTACTCGGTTTAGATACGCCGCTGGGACCGGACGCGTTGTTGCTCGTCCGCATGACCGGCGAAGAAGAAATGTCGCGGCTGTTTCGCTTCCAATTGGAGATGCTCTCCGAGGACGACTCGTTGCCCGCGTCGGCGATCGTCGGGAAGAACGTGACGTTTCGCGTCGAATTTCCGGACGGTGAACCGCGCTATTTCAACGGCTTCGTGACCCGCTTCGCCTATTGCGGTCGCGGCGACCGGCTGAGCGTCTACCGGGCCGAGGTGGCGCCTTGGCTGTGGTTTCTGACCAAGACGACCGACTGCCGAATTTTCCAGAATTTATCCGTGCCGGACATCATAACGCAGGTCTTTCGCGACCTCGGCTTCACGCACTTCAGGCTGGATCTCAAGGGCAGCCATCCCAAATGGGAATATTGCGTGCAGTATCGCGAATCGGACTTCAACTTCGTCTCACGGTTGATGGAGGAGGAGGGGATCTCCTATTACTTCCAGCACGACAACGGCAAACACACGTTGGTGCTGGGCGACCACAAATTCGCGTTTCAGGACGCGCAAGACCGGCAAGTGGAGTTCCGCGCCAAGTTGACGGAAGGAAACGTGTCGGACCACATCTGGCGGTGGGAACACCACTACGAGTTCCGCAGCGGCAAATGGGCGCACACCGACTATAACTTCGAGTCCCCCACGACCAGCCTGATGGCGCAGACGTCGAGCGTCGTCAAACTCCCCGGCAACACGCGGTTCGAGCAATACGAGTATCCCGGCGGCCATGAGGTCCGCGCCGATGGCGACGCGGTGGTCCGGCTGCGCATGGAAATGGAAGAGGCCGGCCACGACACGGTGATCGGCGACAGCCACTGCCGTTCGTTTTCGCCCGGCGGGAGGTTCAAACTCGTCGGCCACCATTCGTCGCGCGAGGCGGGCAAGGGATACGTCCTGACGAGCGTCCGGCATTCGGCCTGCAGCGAGGCGAGCTACTGGTCCGAGGCGCCGAGCGAGGTGGAGCCGTATCAGAATACGTTCGTCTGCATTCCGGACTCGGTGATGTTTCGTCCGGAACGGCGCACCGTGAAGCCGCTGATCCAAAGCGTGCAGACGGCCGTCGTCACCGGGCCGCCGGGGGAAGAGATCTTCACCGACAAATACGGCCGGGTGAAGGTGCAGTTCCATTGGGACCGCGAGGGACGGCAAGACGACAAGACGTCCTGCTGGATTCGCGTCTCTCAGTCGCACGCTGGCAAGAATTGGGGCGCCATCGACATCCCGCGGATTGGCGAAGAGGTGATCGTCTCCTTCATCGACGGCGATCCCGATCGACCGATCATCACCGGCCGCGTCTACAACGCCGGACAGATGCCTCCCTTCGGACTCGACGGCGCGGACAACGCGACCAATAAGGTCATCTCCGGCATGAAGTCCAAGACCTACAAAGGCGCCGGCTATAACGAATTCATCATGGACGACACGCCCGGCAACGAGCAGATCCGGGTTCACGGCCAGTACGACATGGACACGACGATCGAGCACGATTTGCGCGAGAAAGTGCTGAATGACCGGACGCGCAACGTCGCCAACAACGAAACCATCACCATTGGCGGCGACCGCACGGAAACGGTCGTGAAGAACGAATCGCTGACCGTGGGCGTCAATCGGACCATTGAGGTGGGCGCCGATAACTCAGAAACCATCGGCGCCAACAACTCAACGACCGTGGCGGCGAATGATTCGACCGTCGTCGGAGCGAATCAGTCGAACGCCGTGGCGGCGAATCGCACCGTGCAGGTCGGCTCCTCACAGTCGGCGACGATTGGCACGTTCCGCAATGCGTCGGTCGGTTTGATCGATTCGGTGAGCGCGGGACTTATCGAGAATATCAGCGCCGGACTCGTCGTGGCGATCACCGCCGGCGTCACGCTCACACTGACGGGCCCCGGCGGCACGATCGTCATCGGGCCCGGCGGAATTCATATGAAGGGGAAGAAGATCGTGATCGAAGGCGACACCGTACACATCAATCCGTAGGCCGGTGATCGCGAGGTGCTCGAAGCAATCGTCAGCGGCAGCCCGGCTCAAGACCAGGTCGATCGTATGTCCTTAGCTCCCATCAAAGACGTCCCCGCCTGCGCCGGCGGCCTGCTTGCGGCGCGCGTCGGCGACCTGCACACGTGCCCGATGTTCGACGGCCCCAAGCCGCACGTCGGCGGTCCGGTGTTGCCGCCTGGTAAGCCGACGGTGTTTATCGAAACGATGCCGGCGGCGCGCGTGAACGACATGTGTACGTGCGCCGGCCCGCCCGACACGATTATTTCCGGATCGCCGACGGTGTTTATCGGCGGCCAGATGGCGGCGCGCGTCACCGATGCCACGGCGCACGGCGGCGTGATCGCAAAAGGCGCCGTGCGAACATTTATCGGCAATGGAAAAGGCGCCGGAGACAAGGGCGATTGCATGAGAATCGCGGCCGATCGCGGCAGCGCTACGATTTCGTAAGGGGAAAACCGTCATGCCGGAGTTCTTTGTCCTACGCGAAGCCCATCTGCAGGCGTTTCGATCCGCCGGCTTGGCACGCTTTCGCCGCAAGGCGGCGACGATCCTACGCAGGCGCTTCCCGGACGAATGTGAAAGACCGGATGCCATGACACTGGAGCAGCGCATCGAGCTGTGGAACCGGCAAGCGCGGGAAGCCGGATTGCGTACCGAGCGGCAGATGATCCGTTATCTGGCGAGCGAGCTATTGCTTTCGCGGGTACGGCTAACTTCCGCAGATGTGCAGTGCAAGCAGGCGTTGCTTACGCGGGCCAAGGTCGAGGCCGAGCAACGGTCGTTAGATGCAATTGAGTTTGCGTCGCGACTCGCGCGCGTGGATGTTCCGAAGTTCTAGTACGCGCCGGTCGGCGCTCGTAATAGGCAACTGTCACCTTAAGCGAGCATGTAGTAATTCGTCATGGCCCCCGCACCGAGCATCGCCGACCTTCCCCTTGACGATCGCGTCCGCATGGCGGAAGAGGCGACACAACATCTACACGAACACTGGTCCAACCTTCCGACCGACCAGTTGCCGGAGGCATCTCAGATCCCGGAGATCTACGACCGCGTCAACGACCATTTCGGCATCGCTTACGACGCTGATGAAAACATCATCGATCTGTTCAATCCGACCAATCCGATCGAAATCTCAGCGCCGCAGCCGTTCCCGACGCCCGAACCCACGCCGGAGCCAGGCCCAGCGCCGGAGCCGGAAATCAGCGATGAAGATCCAGAAGCTACAGCCGAGGAAACGGAGTGCGGGTTCTGGTGTTCCGTAACATCCTTTGCCATCGGCGTGGCGAAAAGCCTAGTCATCGGCGCGGCGGTAGCTGCGGTGGCATCGGTGCTGAGCCCCCTCGGACTAGCACTGCTTGGCGCCTGGGGAGCGTACGCCGCATGGCAGCTTTACCAAGGCTGGGGGCATTTGTCCGAAGCAGAAAAATGGGAGATTCGCGGAGGCATCGTCGGCGGCTTTTTGCTGGGCGGTATCCTGGGCATGATCCGCCGGCCAAAGGCGCCAAAGGTTCCGACGGGCCCAAAGCCGAAGCCAAAACCGCCGATCGAAGAGCCCCCTCCGCCAAGACCCCAAGGCGAGGGACCGCAACCCAAACCGCCGCGAAAACCGCCCCGAGAGCCAGAAGAACCGCCCTTTTCACCGGTTCCCGAATCCTACATCAATCCACGATTCAAAATCGACATGCGGAACGCCCCGGCGAGTTCTGCAACTAACGCGGCAGGTTTCCCACGCAACGGCCCATGGTTTTGGAAGCAGATGCTCAAGCAGAACCCGGAGCTCTTTAGCCCTGCCAATCGCGCCGCAATTGCGGCTAACCGATCACCGCGAGTTGACCCAACTTGGATTAAACACAATCCATCGCACCAGTCGTTCCTAGGCGATAAACTGGTGCATCACCATATCGACCAGGGGCCAATCGCGGTTGGACTGCCGCAAGCAGTGCATCAGCAATGGACGGGCCCACTTCATCCGAATCGTTGAGAAGTTCACATGGATCCGGCGACATTTGTACGGCAGCTCGTCGCAACTGCGCCAAAAAAAGAGCGGCTCGTGGCACTCGGACTCTCCGAAGCCGAGGCCGCTGATTTTGCGCGATCATATGTGTGCATGCAAAAACCACAGGCAGGGCGAACGTCCGCCGTCGCGAATTCACATGAGCCACTCCTGAAGCTTATTAGCGAATGGGATTTGCACAACGTCGAGATTGGAATCGTCGAATTCTTGGATATACCACGCACAACCACTTCCGGCGATCTTCAGGTCGGAAAGGTTGAAGCCGATGCGCTCGTAATCTCGCAGGCGACCGACGAAGTTGTTGTTGTCGACCACGAAGCTCGCGATCGCGTCTTGTGGAAAGCATCGAAGACTGGTGGGCAATTGCTGGACGCACTGATCGTCGTGGCGCAATTCTTGACGCGTTGCCTCTTGCAGGAAGTTCGCGAAAGTGATTCTCATGCTGTAAAGGAAGTCGCGGATATGTGCGCGGCATATGCCGGCGGAGACGAATATCGCCCATTTTATGCAATGCTTCTGGGCGAAGAATGAATCGAACGCTTTGCGCAGTCGCAGACTTACTCAAATGATTGTCTACATTTTACCGACGACCAATTAATAACCATGCCCAACTTCGCCATCCTCGACGCCGCCCGCGACTACATGCGTGTCGGCATGGCCCGGACCGTTTCGCCCGAGTTTGATTGCCTATTCGCCGGCGAAAAAGGTGAGCGACTCGATCATGTCGCACCGCACTTGTTCGCCTGCGATAAGCTGGGCGTCATCGCCCACGCGGCGCTCAGCGGGATCGAGCCTGGCAATGCAGGCGTTCTGCTGGAGTCAGACGTCGACTTTGCGGTTCTCCGCAAGCACCTGCGCCGATTCCTGATCGTCGTCCGCGAACGCGACCGGCGGCGCGTTTATTTTCGTTACTACGATCCGCGCGTGCTGAAGGCGTTCCTGCCGGCCTGCGCGCCTGACGAGCTCCAACGATTCTTCGGTCCCATCGCCGCCATTCACTGCGAGGCGGAATCGCCAGGCGAAGTCATCTCTTTTGGGCTGCAGGACGGTGCGCTCAGCGTCAGTCGACGGACCATTGATGAGTTGCTTCGGTCGCCGACCGTGGCGAGCGTTGGCCACTAGTTCGACGCGCCCGAAACTGACCGGTCGGGAAAGGCAAGGCTCAAGAGTTGCTCGGGCCATTTCCCCCGGTTAGTGTATGAACTTCGGCGTTCCTACCAACATCGGGCAGGCTGTTTGGAGGTCGCAACATGAGCGTATTTTCGTATTCGAAGCCGGGGCAACGAGCTCGCGTCACGCATGGCAGATTCATGCGATCGAACCCGACGCTGGGCGTTCTTGAAGCTCTTGAAGACCGACGGCTGCTGAGCGTCGCGCCTATAGCCGACCACGAGTTGGCGCAGCCGGCGTGGTTCGCATCCGTGCCGAAGAATAGTGCTCTCCGCGCGGAAAGTTTCGCCGACAATCCAGAATCGCGATGGATTATCAGGCTGACTTCCGAAGCCACGTCGCTCGCGCGGTCGCCGGCAGGCGCAGAGTCTTGGCTCAACGCGTTTGGATCGAGCAGCTTCGATGTCCTCCACGGGCTCGGGCTGCCAGGCCAGGTGCTCGCGGTCACGAGCGCCGACAGCGCGGAGGCTCTCGCGTCGCTGCGCGCCAATCCATATGTCGCCACGTTTCAGCCGGACCAGGAGATTCGCGGCCAGGCCACGCCGAACGATCCGGAATTCCTGCAGGACAACATGACGGGCCTGCAAAACCTGGGTGACGAGATCGGGCGACTCTTGGATGCCGACATTGACGCCACCGAGGCCTGGGACGTGGAAAAGGGAAGCCGTTCCGTCGTCGTCGGCGTGCTGGACACGGGCATCGACTACAGCCATCCCGATCTGGCCGCCAACATCTGGACGAACCCTGGCGAGATCGCCGGCAACGGAATCGATGATGACGGCAATTGCTTCGTCGACGACGTGCATGGCTTCAACTTCATCTTGGGAGGCGATATCTGCCAAGGCGCCCCGGCCGGCAATGGCGATCCCCGCGACGACGACACGCACGGGCACGGCACGCACGTCGCGGGCACGATCGGCGCGGTCGGCAACAACGGCCAGGGCGTCGTGGGAGTCAATTGGACGACGTCGCTCATGGCGCTCAAGGTGCTTAATGCGCGCGGCGTCGGTTTCCTTGGCGATGCCGTCCAGGCCATTAACTACGCCAACATGATGAGCGACCGCGGTACGAACGTGCGGGTGCTGAACGCGAGCTGGGAGTTCTTTGAATTTGAGAGTGCCTTAGAGTCGGCCATCCAGCGCGCCCAGGACCGCGACATTTTGTTCGTCGCCGCCGCGGGCAACGGCGACGCTTTCGGCTGGGGTTGGGATATCGACGGCACGCCCGTCTATCCGGCCGGATACGAGAACTCGAATATCATTGCGGTAGCGGCCTCCGACGAATCCGATCGACTCGGACGGTTCTCGAACTTCGGCGTCGATTCGGTCGATCTGGCCGCTCCCGGTACTGGCGTCTTGAGCGCGCTTCCTGGCGGTAAGTATGGCACGCTCAACGGCACGAGCATGGCCGCTGCGCACGTTTCCGGCGTCGCCGCGCTCTATCTCAGCAAGTTCCCGGAGGCATCCTTTGAAGAAGTACGCACCGCCATTCTGCGCGGCGTCGACATCAAGGCTGGATTTCAAGGAAAGGTCGCCACGTCAGGTCGACTGAACGCGTTCGGCGCCCTCTCGACCGATGCCGTGCGACCGCGCGCGGCGCTGGAGACAGTGCCGGACATGGAAACCCTGGGGGCCAAGCACCTGGATCTCGTGGTCGATTACACCGACAACGGCAGCGTCGATCGAAGCTCGCTGGATGGGCGTGACGTAGTCGTCGTCCGCGCCAGCACTAAGCAACAATTACCCACCGCTTTGGCCAGCATTACGGATCTCCCCGGCGGCGGCCGGCGCGCCATCTACCGATTGAACGCAGTCGGCGGCGCCTGGGATTTCGTCGACAACGACGACTACGAGGTCCGGCTAAAGGCGGACGAAGTCGCGGATCAGGCCACGATCCCGAATTTCGCCCGCGAGCAAGTCCTCGGCACGTTCAAAGTGTACGTGACCGACGGCACGTTTCAGGTGAACACGACCGACGACACGGAAGACGCCCATCCTGGCGATGCGGAAGCGCTCGACGCCAACGGAAAAACCAGCCTGCGCGCGGCGCTGCAAGAGGCCAATGCGCTGGATATTCCGTTCACGATTTACTTGCCGGAAGGGTATTACCTGCTGACGCTCGACGGTCAAAATGAAGATGCTGCAAGGACCGGTGATCTCGACATCCGTGGGAAAGTCAAGATCGTCGGGAGCGGCGCGACGACGACCGTCATTAGCGCTAAGGAATCAGGAACGTTCGGTATCGACCGAGTTCTCGACGTGCATGTCAATGCTGAACTCGATATTGCCGACGTGACGATCACGGGTGGTTCGCTGCCGCATCCCAACAGCGAAGGGGGCGGGATTCGAAATGTTGGAGTTCTCCGCGCGCAGCGGATCGTAATTCAAGACAGCGGCGCAGAAAGCGGTGGTGGCCTGTACAACAGCGGTCGCGCTGAAATTGATGCGAGCACTATTCATCACAACCGTTCATGGTACTGGGGTGGAGGAATCTCCAGCTGGGCAAGTGGAACGACATCGG
This sequence comes from uncultured Pirellulales bacterium, assembly GCA_964618485.1. Lineage (GTDB taxonomy): Bacteria > Planctomycetota > Planctomycetia > Pirellulales > JALHLM01 > JALHLM01. The sequence continues at coordinate 14,277 of CAZUBB010000002.1, read as the reverse complement.
GCGGCGATCTGCTCACTCGAATTGGCGGCAACGTGCGGCTGGAGGCCACGTCGCCACACTATGCGCCTGATGTGGCCCTTTACAGTGACGGGCGTATGCTCGTGACTTGGCAGTCAAATGGCGACCCAGGATCACCTGGACAGATCTCGGCGCAACTATTGCATGCCAACGGGACGCCGCTCTCGTCCGTCTTTCCGATCTCGAACGCAGGTGATGCTATCAACCCGAGTGTTGCGATTGCCGCCGATGGGCGTGCGATGATTGTGTGGCAACAAAGTGACGGCGCCGACTGGGATATTTATGGCCGGCGGATCACGCCACAGGGAACCGCCGACGGCAATCCGTTCCGTTTGAACAGTTTCACCGGCGGAGATCAGATTTCGCCCAGAATGAGCATGCGGCCGAACGGCGAACTGCTGGTTGTCTGGGAGGGCGCTACGGTCTGCGATGACGTCGACGGCGTCGAGATTGCCTTATTTGACGCGCAGGGTGTCTCACGTCCCCTGCTCGATCGCGACCGTTGCGTGAACGATCGTCCCAATGGTAGGCAAGGAAGCGCTTCGGCCGCGTTCGCCGCAAGCGGTGAATTTCTGGTCGCCTTCTCTGGGGACAACGCAGACGGCAGCGGACAAGGCGTCGTCGGTCAGCGTTTTGACGCGCAAGGGCGCAAGTTGTCCAACAACTTCGGGATCAACAGTTCATCCACGGGTGACCAGGTTGTCAACGATGTCGCGGCGATCGAATCGGGATACGTCGTCGCATGGCAGACGATCGTCGAAGAAGTCGAGAAAGTGGACATTTTCTTTCGGCGCTTGGATTTGCTGGCGGAGCCAGTCGGCGTCGATACCATCATTGCGCCGTATGGAGACCAACGCGCGCGAAACGTTTCAATCGCTCCGCTTGCCGATGGCGGGTTCACTGTTGTATTCGCATTCTACTTGCCCGCCGACGAGGGAATCTCATTGATTCGCATCGACGATCAGGGTGAGGTGATTGGGTTCCTGAGACGACGTGTTAGCGATGAACGGCTTTTCACCGGCCGGTCCAAGCCGGCCATCATCGCTGACGTCGCCGGACGCTTATCCGTTGTCTGGAATGGCACACTGTTGTTCGGGCCCGCGATTATCCTGCAACAGTACGAGGTCGCGTCGCCCGATGACGTTCCACCGCCCAGCGGATTGTTTATGACGAATTCGACGATTTCTTCCAACAATACAACGCAATGGGCCGGAGGGATCCTTGGGAACGGAATTGAATTGACCAACTGCACCATCGCGCACAACAGGATCGTGCTGAGCAATCCCATCGTTCAGGGTGGCACGCTCTATGCGCAGAATTCGCTGTTCATTGACAACGATCCGGGCGCCATCCAAATCACCACCCTGGAATCCCGTGGCAACAACCTTTTCACCGATGCTCAATGGGCTGGCCCCAACGACATCGTCGATCCTACGGCCGCGGACTTCCTCGGCCCCTTGGACTTTAACGACGGCCCAACGCCGACCCACGCCTTGCTGCCTGGCAGCAGGGCGATTGACACCGGCGCCAATGTGACCGTCGTTCCGAACGCCACGCAATTCGACCAGCGGGGATTGCCCCGGCCGCAGGACGGCGCGGACGCCGACGTGGAGAAGACCGTCGACATCGGCGCGGTCGAAGTGTACTACGCCACGTTGAGCGGACGCCGGTTCCATGATCTCAATAACAATGGCGTCTATGACGCGGGCGAACCCGGGCTTTCCGGCCTCAGGATCTTTCTCGATCTGAATGAGAACGGCGTGCTCGAAGAGATCGAGCCCCGCACGACGACCGTTGCCGATGACCCCGCCACGCCGGGCGTCAATGAGGCCGGTCTATTCGAACTGCCGAACCTTGCGCCGCGCAGCTACCTCGTGCGCGCGGAACTGCAAGCGGGTTGGAGCTCTCTCCCTGCCGCGGGCCATCAAGTTACGCTCTTCGGCGGCGAAGTTCGCGGCGGCATGGAGTTCGCTGATTTTCCGCAGGCTGGCGAAATCCGCGGCAAGGTGTTCAACGACGCCAACGAAGACGGCGTCAGGGCGTTTCTTGAATCCGGACTCGCCGGCTGGACCGTCTTCCTGGACGCCAACGACGACGGCGAGCGTCAGGTTAGCGAATCCCTGGTTCCAACCGACGCCAACGGTGACTTCGCCTTCACAGGACTGTCGCCGTTCGCGACCTACAACGTGCGCCAGATTCAGCAAGACGGCTGGCGCGCGACGGCGCCCGCAGCCGGCAAAACCGTGGTGACGCTTGGCGCAGGCGAGCGGCGCACCGCGGTAAATTTCGGCAACGTTGATGTGGAGTCCGCGAGCGCTTCACGGCAAGGATCGCTGGCGGGCACGGTCTATGTCGATGCCAATGCGAACGGGCTTCTCGACGCCGGCGAACAGCGTCTGCCGAATCACGGTCTCTATTTCGATCAGAACGACAACGGTCAGTTGGACGTCGAAGAGCAGCGTTTTCTCCAATACACCGACGCCAACGGCAATTACATCTTCGAGTTCCTCGGCGAAGAGACGTTTCGAGTGCGAGCCTTGCCCATCGCGAACATGCCGGCGACGGCGCCGCTCGATAATCACTTCACGGCGACGACCGACGTCGGCCTGGGCGCCGGACCTCGCGCCGTCGCGGCGATCGACTTCAATCACGACGGCAGACTCGATCTGGCGGTGGCCAACAAGAATTCCAATAGCGTTTCCCTGCTGCGCAACGAAGGCAATGGCGTCTTTGTCCATCTGGGAGTGCTGGAAAACGGCCAGACGGGCGCGCATTCAATCGTCGTGGGCCAGTTCGACAATCTGCCAGGTCTGGACCTGGCCGTCGCCAATTACAATTCCAGCAGCGTGTCGATTTTCGTCAGCTCCGGCAATTGGTTTGACCCCGCTTCTCCCATCCAAGTCGGTTCTGCGCCCACTTCTTTGACCGCCGGCGATTGGAACGGCGACGGAGCGATCGACCTCGCGGTCGCGCACGAGTTTCCAAGCGAGATTCGCATCCTGCGCAACAACGGCGCCGGCGTGTTTGCGCAAGCGGGCGGCGCGATCGGCGTGGGGGACGGGGCGATGTCGATCGTTGCCGCCCACATCTATTCGGAGCAGTGGTTGGACCTCGTCGTGGCGAGCTTCGATGCAGGCACGGTATCCGTGTTGCGCAATCTGCAGGGGGCCTCGTTCGGAAGCCCCGGCTCGATCACGGTTGGCGCCGGCGCCAGCTCGGTCGTCGCCGCCGATATCAACGGCGATCTGGCCAACGGCCTGCTCGTCACGAGCTTCTCGTCGAACGAACTTTGGATCCTCCTCAACGACGGCGCCGGCTCGTTGTCGCCATTGCCGGCGATCAAGACCGGCGTGGGACCGACCGTCGTGCAGGCCGCGGACCTGGACGGTGACGACGATCTGGATATCGTCGTCTCGAATACCAATACGTCCGCGGACAATCTGACCGTCGTCCGGAACCGCGGCCGCCTGCGCTTCGACGCACCGCAGAGCTACGGGGCGGCCTCGTTCCCGGAGTCCTTCCCCACGGGACTCATTACCGGTCACTTCGATCAGGATCAGAAAACGGACGTCGCCGTCATCAAGGGCGTGAGCAACAATGCCACCGTCTTGCAGAATTCATTCACGGACGGCGCCTATCGTGTCCGACTGACGGGCGTCGAGCAAGTCTCCGGCTTGGATTTTGGTTTTCGATCTGCGGCGGTGCCACCGACGTTGAACTCCATCGCCGACGCGACGATCAACGAAGATGCGTCCGCGCAAGTCGTCACGTTGACGGGCATCTCCGCCGGCGTGGGCGATGTGCAACCCCTGCGTGTTTCCGCCACCAGTGCCGATCCGATCCTGATTCCAAATCCGCAAGTCACGTATGCGTCGCCGAGTGCAACCGGCGCGCTGTCATACCGGCCGCAGGCGAACCGATTTGGTACGACTCAAATCACGGTCACCGTTACCGATGGCGGGACGGACGGCCAATTGGCTACGGAGCAAGATAATCAATCGGTTTCGCGCACTTTCACCGTGACGGTGCGATCGGTCAACGATGTTCCAGTTTTTACCGCGGGCCAGAGTCAGTCCGTATTCGAGGACTCCGCCGCGCGCACCGTCGCTAATTGGGCCACGGGCGTCTCCGCCGGTGACGCTCAAGAGGGCGCCCAGACGCTGCAATTCCTCGTTGAAACCAACCAGGCGGCCCTGTTTCAGTTGCTCCCTGAAATCGCGGCCAACGGTACGCTCCGGTTCACGCCCGCCGCCAATGCGTTTGGCACGGCGACGATCACCGTCCGCCTGCGCGACGACGGCGGAACGGCGCGCGGCGGAGTCGATGTCTCGCCGGCGCAAACCTTTTCAATCGAGATTCGCCCGGTGAACGACGCGCCCACCTTCACCAAGGGCCAGAATCAGTTGGCGGAAATGAATAGCGGCCAGCATATCGTCGCCCCGTGGGCGACCGGCATCACCTCCGGGCCGCCGAATGAGTCCGACATCGTGACGTTCGGCGCCTTCGCTTCGCCACAAGGGCTCTTCTCGGATCTGCGAGTGTTGCCCGATGGAACGCTCGCATTTGTGCCGGTCGCCAATGCGACGGGACTGGCCACGGTGCTGGTCGTGGCGCTCGATAACGGGGGTGATGCCAACGGAGGCGACTCCAGCAGCGACTACCAGACTTTCTATATCCGTATCGTGCCGCTCCTCGGCGACACGGACAACGACGGCAAGGTCGACCTCAACGACTTGAACAGCGTTCGCAATTCGTTTGGCTCTAACACCGGCGCCGGCGATGCGGATCACGACGGCGACTGTGATCTGGACGACCTGAATCTCGTGCGCAACAACTTCGGCCGCTCCGCTGCGAGTTCCCAAAAGGTCGCTGACTTCAATCAAACGCCGCGAATTGACGCGGCGACAAGTCATCGCGGCATCGGCGTGCTGGAGGCGAGTTCGGTTCCTCGACGTAAGGAGTTATTCGCAACGCCGTCGCCCTTCGATGCGGTGTTCGAACTCTACGGCCGTTCGGCGGAAGGCCTTGAATTGGGGCTCACACACCTTCGCGTCCGGCAAACGCCAATCCGGCGATCCCCTTCGTAACGCGCCCCGCATGAACACCGTCAATTGTCGAGTTCGTCGCGACTTTTTTTTGTGTTTTTCGCGGCAATTCCTCCCACAGCATACGGCAATAAAAACGCCAGACGACGGGCAGCAACCGTCGCCTGGCGGGAAGACTCGCGATCGATCGGCCGAACTTCTTGATCGCTTCAGCGCACCCAGTTCAGTCCCGGCGATTTGCGGGGAGCAAAGCTGGTGGGGCTGGCGAACAAGGCGTCGGTCGCGGCGATTGCGAGCCGGGGCAGATGCGTCGAGGTTATCGGCGCCGGGGCGGTGGGCGTGACTTCGAGCGTCAGCAGGTACTCCGACGGCGCGCCCACGCCGTAGTACGGATCGTGTCCCCGCAGTCGCACGTAGTAAGTCACGCCAGCGACGACTTCTCCGGTGGCCGACGTGACGCCGTTCTGCGGTTCAATCTCCAGAACCTTGTTGTCCTGGTGGTATTCGATTTCCACGTCGGCCAGCGGACCGCTGATCGAGGCGATCGTCGCTGTCAACGTTCCGCTCACCGTGGGCGTGAACTTGAAGAAATCCTTGTTATCGTGTGACGCGGAGACGCCGGTGAGCTGGACAAAGTTGTCCTCGCCCAGTGCGAACGGCTTCGCCAGGTCCTTATCGTCGTTCGGTTCTGATTCCACGATGAGGTTGGCCGGCTCACCGCCAGGATCGCCGCCCCCTTGCGGTTCGTAGCTCACCTGAACAACATATTCCGCCGCGTCGTCGTTCGCGCTGCGCACCCGCAGGAAGTACACCTGCCCGGCGACCACTTCGCCCGCGGCCTGGTGAATGCCGTCGTGCGGTTCCGTCTCCAGGATGGTCTGGCTGCCGGTTTCTTCCATCTCAACGGCCGGCTCGTTGCCGTTCGGAGATTGCAACGCGACGTACAATGTGCCGGAAAGCGGCGCGACAAAGCGGAAGAGGTCCTTGTCGTCGGACGAAGTCGACGTGCCGGTCAGCTCGATCATCTTGTCGGATCCAAGCGAAAACTCATCGGCCTGGCTCTTCGAGTCGTTGTTCTCGCTTTCGGCGAGTGAATTGGCCGGCTCGGGGCCTGGTTCTTCGGGCGCGAAGCCTTCGAAGCTCACCGTGACGGCGTATTCGGCGACGTTTTCGTTCTTGCTGCGGACGCGCAGGAAGTACGTTTCCCCTTCCACAACGACGCCGGACGCCGTATCAAGCCCGTCATTCGGTTCGGTCTCGAGGATTTGCTCGCTTTGCGAATTCTCCACCTCGACGCCCGGCACGTTGCCGTTCGTGGAACGCACCGTCACAAAGATCGTCCCAGAGACCGGCGCAACGAATTGGAAGAAGTCGCGGTCGTCGGCATTTAGCGAAGTGCCGACGAGCTTAGCTTCCGCCAATGGGGCCACGAAGAACTCCGTCGCCGATCCCTTCGCGCCGTTCGACTCCACTTCCTGAATGATTCCGCCCGGTACTGGTTCGTCCAATTGGCCGCCGAAATGGTTGCGGACTTCGTTCAAATCGCTGAGGTCGACGAGCCCGTCGCCGTTGACATCCCCGCTTCCCGAACCGCCAAAGCCATTGCGGACGTCGTTCAGGTCGGAAAGGTCGGTCTGGCCGTCGTCGTTCCCGTCGCCGGGCAAGCGATCTCCGAGCGTCAACGACACAGAGTATGAGGCATCGGCGTCCCCCGTGGACCGCACGCGGACGAAGTACTTGATGCCTGCGTCGACGCGCATCGAGGCGGCGTTGATGCCGTCGTTCGGTTCGGTTTCGAGCACGTCCTGGCCTTGGGCCGTCTCAATTTCCAAGTCCGGCTTGGCGCCGCTGGGGGACGAAACCAGCGCCGAAAGGACGCCGTCCGCGGCCGCCGTAAAGGTGTAGAAATCGGGGTCGTGGCTTCCCTGGGAGATGCCCTCCAGCACGACCGGTTCCGCGGCGGTAATCTCAAACGCCGTCGCGCCGGCGTGAGTGTCATTGGGCTCCAAATCGACGACCGTGACGGTCATCATCTGTCGCCGCTCGAAGGTTTCCAAACTCAGAGTGCGTCGCGGGGTTGCCATGGTCTCAGTCTCCGTCGGGGGCAAGAGATTGCTCGATTTTCGCCACCGCCGTGCCACCTTGGCACACTTTGCGGGGCGATCGGGAAAAGCCGCTCGGCCAAAGCGTCTGTTCCGCACGCTTCGGCTCGCAAAGTGAAGTGGATTCGCGCGACGGTATCCGCCATGACGAACGGCGAAAAGGCGGCGGCAACCAGGTTTTGTACGATCAAAAACGTGAGCATCCGCGGGATACGAAATGTCACGACTTTTTTTGGCGGATATGATGAAAGGAACTGACTACTCTTCACGGAGCCTCGCGCCACCTTGACCGCCGTCCCGGACCCTGAACGCGACATGCCTCTTCTGGAAGGCGAACAGACCGACCGCAGCCTGCTGCGTCGATTCCGCTCCGGCGAAGAGGACGCCGCCACGCGGCTGTATGTGCGATACGCCCGGCGGCTCGAAGCCCTGGCGCGTTCACAAAGCGGCGCCGCGCTGGCCGCGCGGCTCGATCCAGAAGATGTCGTTCAATCGGTCTTTCGCACGTTTTTCCGTCGCGTCACGGCGGGTCAGTACGAGATTCCCGAGGGAGAAGAGCTCTGGAAACTGTTTCTCGTCATCGCGCTGAACAAGATTCGCGCCCTGGGCGCTTATCATCGCGCCGCCAAACGCGATGCCACGGTCACGCGCTCGGCGGGCGACGCCGCCGACACGCTGCACGGCACGGCGAGTGAAGACGAAGCGCCGTTACGAATGTTGCAGATGGTGATTGACGAACTGCTGACGGAACTGCCGCAATCGCACCGCCGCATGATCGAACTGCGCATCGCCGGTCATGACATCAACGAGATCGCCGCGGAGACCGGCCGGGCGAAGCGCTCGGTGGAGCGCGTGTTACAACAATTCCGGCAGCGCCTCGGCGAACTGATTCATGAGTCGACCCATGGCGACTGAGCTGGACAGCATCGTCGAGGCGTATGAAGAGGCCCGGGCCTCCGGCGCGCCGACCGACTTGCGCCGCTTTCTGCCGCCAGCGGAGAGCGAGTCGTACCAAGAGGTCGCCCTCGAACTGATGCGAGTGGACCTGGAATACCGCTGGCAAGCCGGCGAGCCGCGTGGACTCGACACGTACCTGGCCGAGTATGGCGATGTGCTGCGCGATCGCGCGGCGCTGACGGCGCTGGCCTTCGAAGAATTCCGCTTGCGCGAGGCAGCCGGCGAAGGCGTGAATCCGGACGAGTACGCCGCGCGTTACGGCATTGATACGAGCGACTGGGTCCTGGATGGCGCCTCCGCGCGCGCGGCGGAGTTCCCCCGAGTGGGCAGCCAGCTCCTCGGGTTTCACCTGCTTCGCGAGCTGGGACGAGGCGCCTTTGGTTGCGTCTATCTGGCCGAACAGGCCGATCTGGCGCATCGGCGAGTCGCGTTGAAAGTCACGCGGGAAATCACCGCGGAGCCGGAGCGGTTGGCGCTACTTCAACACGCCAATATCGTGCCGATCTTTTCCGTGCATCGTCACGGAGCGCTGCAAGTGCTCTGCATGCCATACTACGGCGATCGCACACTCCGCGATTGGCTGTGGAATCAGCGGGACGCACGGGATTTCCCGTCGCGTGCGGCGCGCGTCGACACGGAAGATGCTCGCCGGGCCGATACGATCGTTTGCGACAATAAGTCCGAAACCGAAGTTTCTCAAGTTGCGCAATCACAACCGGCAATGCAACCTGCCGATGTTTGGGGCGATCGCGTTTCGGAAGCGCTGCAAATCATGCTTGGCGTGGCCCGCGGGCTGGCGCATGCACATCAATCCGGCATCGTCCATCGCGATCTGAAGCCGGCCAACGTATTGCTCCGCGAGGACGGCGTCCCGCTGATTCTGGACTTCAACCTGGCGACGACGGTCGATGAGGGAGTCGCTGCCGGCATCGGCGGCACGCTGCCTTACATGTCACCGGAGCAATTGCTGTCGCTGGAAGACGGAAGACCGATCGACGCCCGCAGCGACATCTACGCCTGCGGCGTGCTGCTTGTGGAGATGCTAACCGGACGGCGGCCTTTTCCCGAGATGGAACGAGGCCGTGGCGCTTGGCGAGCGGCGCGCGAACAGCGATTGCGCGGCTATCAGGATATCGTATCCGTGGAGCGACGTAGTTCCGCCGACGTCGCCTCGATCGTGCATAAGTGCCTGGCGCCCGATCCCGCGGATCGGTACCAAACCGGTGCGGAGTTGGCGTGCGACTTGGAGCGGCAACTGAATCACTTGCCGCTGCAATATGCGGCGAATCGCTCCAAAATGGAGCGCCTGCGCAAATGGTCGCGGCGGCATCCACGGCTCGGTTCCGCGAGCGGAGTGGCGACCATTGCCGCCGTGTTGTTGTTGGCCGCTACGTCATTGATCTTCGCCCGCACGCGCCAGGCGGCACGCATCGACGCCGAGCGTGCTCGCGAGACGTACCTCCGCAATGCGCCGGAAGTGAGAGCCGCGCTGACGACCCCCAACTTAGATGCGCAACTCGCCAGCGCTGCGATTGCGAACGCGGAGGCGCTCTTACAGCGGTACCTCCGCGACAAGGAGAACTGGCGGCGCTCCGATCGCGTCGCGCTCCTGACAATTCCCGAGAGTCGGGAACTGCTGAGCGATCTCGACTTCACGCAGCGCGAGCTGGCGTTGGCAAAGGCACGGCTTAAGAAACCCATGACGCCATCGACGTGGCCCTCGGCGGTTACCAGCGGAAGCGCTGATGATGAGCTGACACTGCGCGAAGTGACAGCGCGGTATCTGGCCCTGGGCGAATACGTGGCCGCCGCCGCTTCCGCGGAGCGCTGGGCGCGGCAAGTCCCGCACGACTTCGAAGCGAATTTCCTCTTGGGCAACGCACTCGTCGGCTGTGGGCGGGCGGATGATGCGGAACGCTGCTATTCCATTTGCACCGCACTTTCGCCCAATTCGTGGTTCGCCTGGTTTCAGCGCGGCGTTTGCCGATTGGAACTCCAGCGCTATGCTGCGGCGGAAGCGGACTTCGCCCGCGTGCTGTTTGTCAGGCCAGGAATCGCGTCGGCGCTCGTGAATCGCGCCGTGGCGCTCGAAAGGCTCGGCGATCTGCCGGGGGCTTTGGACAGCGTCACCAAGGCCATCGCGACCGGCGAAGCGCCAACCCGGGCGTACCTGATGCGAAGCAGACTGTACGTCCGGCAAGGTCGCATGGACGAAGCCAAGGTCGATCGCGAGCGCGGACTGAAAGCAACTCCCACCGACTCACAAAGCTGGGTCGCACGCGGCGTCGCTCGACTTCCGGAATCGTCCGAGGCGGCGTACCAGGACTTCCAGTCGGCCTTGAAGCGATATCCCTTCGACGCGAACGCCTGGCAGAACTCGGCGCACGTGCTTTCGGAGCGGCTCAATCGTCCTCAGGAGGCAATCGACGCTCTTACTCAATTGCTCAAGTTCCGCCCGCGCGACGCTGACGCCTTGGCCGGACGGGCCGTGCTCTACGCGCGACTAGGGCAATCGGACGCCGCATTGGCGGACGTCGCCCGTCTGGAAAACGCGACGATGACCGCGGTACATCCCTATCAGATGGCGTGTGTGTTCGCGTTGCTTTCGACGAAAGACGCGGATCAGCAAGCCAAGTCGTTGCAATCACTCGCCGAGGCCTGCCGCCAGGACGCGGCGTTCGGCGCGTTAGCCAAGGATGACGCGGACCTCGCCGCCTTGCATGACAACGTCGAATTCCAACGCATCGTCGACGCCGCGGGGACGCTCCGCGCCGCCAGTGAAGTATCGAGTCCTGATCAACGC
>CAZUBB010000002.1:0-3342 GCA_964618485.1 uncultured Pirellulales bacterium | reverse complement strand
CAATCAAAGTGAGTCGCGAAACCGTGTGGCGTGGTTCGCCGAGTCGCTCGAACCGCGCGCGCTCTTGGACGCCGCTGGATTCTTATCCGGCGATGCACCGCAATTGACGCTCAGCTTCGCCGAGGAGGGAACGCACGTCGCCGGCCTCCAAAACGCGTTGCAAGCGACGTTTGGCGCGCTGGGAAGCGCGGAGGCTTGGCAAGGAACGGTGTTGCGGGCCTTTCAAACCTGGGCGTCGCTCACGAACGGCGACATCGGCGTCGTCGCCGACAACGGCATGCCCTTCGGCGTACCGGGCTTGTCTCGCGACGACGCCCGCTTCGGCGACATCCGGGTCGCCGCCGTTCCGATGGCGGCCGACGTGCTCGCCGTTTCGATCCCGTCCGATGCCGTGGCGGCGGGCTCCTGGAGCGGCGACGTGCTATTCAACAGCAGCGTCGCTTGGAACAACCTCGACGACCTGTTTTCCGTCTCGCTACACGAGGCGGGACACGTCTTCGGCCTGGAACATAGCGACGACCCCGCTTCGCCAATGCACGTACATGGCGTTTCCAACGCGATTGTGCCGACGCCAGCGGACATCGCCGCGCTGGTTACGATTCACGGCGCACGGATGCACGACCTGAACGAGTACGACACCGGCGGCAACGACGGCGCCGCCCCCGGCAACTTCATCGGCAATGAGACGCTCGATACGGCGACGCGACTGCAGAAAGCGCAACTCGGTCAAGGCGCCGATGGTACCGCCCCCTCGATCGCACAAGCCGACATTACCACCGAGGGCGACGTCGACTACTACTGGTTCGACGGGCTCTCCGACTACAACGGCCCCGTGACGGTCACCGTGCGCTCGGCGAGGCTTAGCCTGCTCGCGCCGAGCGTAGAGTGGACCAATGACCAAGACGATATCGTCGCGACCGCCGGTTCCAGCGCCATGTCGGGCGATACAGTAACGTTGCATCTTGCCGCGAATGATCGCCATGCGCGCTATTACCTGCGCATCGCCGGAGCGCCGGGGCCGTTCGCGATTGGGCACTATTCCGTGACGGTTTCGTTCGACGACGTCGTCACCGCCGACCCCGCGCTGGTGGATCGCTTCGCCGGCCGCGAGTTCCGCTTCGCCACGGCGCATCAGATTCGCGACCTGTTTGAGCGCGGGGCCGATACCTTTCTCAACGACGACGATCATGCCGACGATGATCCGCTCGAGTCGGGCGAGTTGGAAACAGCGGTTGGCTATCTGGAGAACACGCGCTACGAGGCCGTCGGCAGCATTTCCGATCTCGCCGACGTCGACCACTACCGATTCAACTCCCCCGCGGCCGCCACCGGCCAGCAACTTCCCCTGACGATCTCGATCGAGGCGTTGGAGGCCGATGGTTTGATTCCGCGCGTCGAGCTCTTCACCGGCGACCTGCAACCGGTCGTTGCGAACATCGTCGCCAACGGGAATGGGCGACTCGTCGTCCAACTGCCGGGCGCGACGCCGGACGACGAATACGTGTTGCGCGTCGGCGCGGCGGCCAACGCGGGCGCGCATGCAAGCGGAAACTACAAGATGTCCATCATCTTCGGCGGCCGTGCGACCGAGCTCGTGGACTTCGCCGCAGGAACGCTCGACGCCGAGTCGCCTGTGGCGCTGCATAGTCTGCACGTCGGGCAATCGCAACTGTTGCACTTGTTGCTAGATCTGACCGCCGATGCTGCGAGCGCGGAAGGCGTTTGGGTCACCATCTTCGATGCCCACGGCGCGGTGCGCGGCCGAGTGGGCGCGCAAGCGGGCGATGCTCGTTCGAACAGCGCCATCCTGCTCGAGCCGGGGATGTATACCGTGCAGGTGGCCGGCGTTTCGCTCGGGGGGGGCGCATCACTCGGCGAAGTCGGCTATCGCCTCCGCGGCCTCGTCATCTCCGATCCACTGGGGCCAATCCTGCACGATCCGACGTTCGACCCCGTGTATAACTGCCCGGGCCAGGAGGATCTGTACTGCTACCCGGGCGGCGCGCAGTCGACGAGCCCCTACCTCTGGTCCGACTTCGTTGCCTCGGAGCCCGAGGGCACGCCCCCCACCGATCCTGAAGATCTGTTCAACAACTGGTGGACCTGGTACTGGAGCCTTCAGCCCGGCGATACGAACGGCGATCAGTCGGTCGACATCGAGGACTTGAACAACGTCCGCAACCACTTCGGCGAGTCCGGCCAGGCCCCGCTCGGCGACACCGACGGCGATGGCATGGTCGGCATCGAAGACCTCAACGGCGTCCGCAACAATTTCGGCGCTTCCCCCATCGCTCCGTCGCCTGCTCCGATGGTAGCGACTGCTTCGCTGCATACGCCGACGTTTACCCCACTGGCGACACTACGCACCACAGCAGCGGCTGCCGACGCCGTCTTTGGCGGGTATTTCGGCAATGCAGACAAGTTCGCGATTCGCCGGCGTTTGCGATAAAATTCAATCGCGTCAATTCTACATCTGATCGCGGTACTCCTCCAGCGCGACGCGGACCAATTGGCTGCGCGTGCGGACGCCGGTCTTAGCGAAGAGTTGCTGTAGCGACGCCTTCACGGCGCTTTCGGAAATCCCAAGTTCCTTGGCGATCTCTTTGTTCGACAGCCCTTCCACAACGAAGCGCAGAATCGCCAGGTCGCGCGCAGTAAACCGCGTGGTCGGCGCTTCCGCGGACTGCACCAGTTTTTGCAGGTAGCGCTGATCGATCAGCACGCGCCCCTCGAAGACTTCTTGAATGCTCCGCCGCAGTTCGGACGTGGCCCGTTGCTTGTGGAAAATTCCGCTGACGCCAAGGCGAATCAGATCCACCGCGTCGCGATCGGACAGCCCCGCGGTGACCATGAGAATGCGCCCGCGGAAGCCCTTATCGCGCAACTGTTGCACAAACGGCGTCGCTGGCTGCTCGTGCAACTCGAAATCGAGAATCAGCACGTCGATCGGCAGCGCAAAGACCTCGCGCTCGGCTTCCTCGAGCGTACCCGCCGAGCCGACCATTTGAATATCCTGGTCGCTTTGGAGGAGTCGCTCCAATCCTTCGCGAAACAGCGCGTGGTCGTCGACCAGATAGATCCTGATCATGCGCCGCCGGCCCCATTCAGCAAGAGCACGTCAAAGCGGCAGCCATGTTCGGTGGGGACGTACATCAAATCGCCGTCGAAGCTCCGCGCCAGCGCCCGCGAAACGTAAAGTCCCAGCCCCGTGCCGTTGGCCTCTTCGCGGAACGGATGGAACAGGATCGAGGCGTCGTCGACGCCAGGGCCCGAATCCTCAAAGTGGACCAGCGTGTGCGCTTCCTGCCGAGTCACGGAGATGCACAATTCGCGAACCTCGCA
>CAZUBB010000001.1:57911-89564 GCA_964618485.1 uncultured Pirellulales bacterium | reverse complement strand
ACGCCCTGCAGATTTTCAAGAAGCACAAGCTGAATCTGACTTGGATCGAGTCGTTCCCCTTCCCTGCCGAACCGGGGCGGTACTTCTTTTTCCTGGAGCTGGAGGGCCACGAATCGGACCCCGCGGTCCGCAAAGCGATCGCGGAACTGGAACCCCAGTCGCGGCGGCTGGTCATCCTGGGGGCCTATCCAAAGGCCAAGCCCCGCGAGTAGCATGTGGGATTCCTTGCGAGGCAATGGGTAGTGGCATTTGAACCGCGGAGACGCTGAGACGCAGAGATTGAAGAGGGGCGTGTTGAGTCCACGAGGCGACGGCTTCGAGTGATAATGGCATCTCGCCCCAAGCAGTTTTTTCTCCTCTCCGCGACTCTGCGTCTCTGCGTTGAATAGTGAATGCGATGCTTTGCTCCCTCCAAGGCGAGTGGATAAGTAACGCGAGACTTCCGGAATCCCCGCTGTGATCATTGTTTTGAAATCGAACGTTACCGAAGAGCAGATTCGCCATGTGATTGAGCGGATCGAGTCGCTCGGTATGAAGGCGCATTTGAGCCGGGGCACGTACCGGACCATCATCGGCGTGATCGGCGACGAGCGCAAACTGCATGGCGAGCCGATCACCGCTATCCCGGGGGTCGCCGACATGGTGCCGATCCTGCCGCCGTTCAAGTTGGCCAGCATCGAAGCTCACCCGGCGCCGAGCATCGTCAACGTCGCGGGCGTGAAGATCGGCGGCGGCTTCCTGGCGATGATCGCCGGGCCGTGCGCCGTGGAGAGCGCCCAGCGGATGGACGAAATCGCCGCCGCGGTCCGCGCCGCCGGCGCGAACATCCTCCGCGGCGGGGCCTTCAAGCCGCGAACGAGTCCCTACGCTTACCAAGGGATGGGCGAGGAAGGGCTCAAGGTCCTCCGCGAGGTCGGCGACAAGCATGGTATGCCGATCGTCACCGAGGTGATGGATCCGCGCCGCGTGGAGATGGTTGCCGAGTATGCGGACATGATCCAGATCGGCGCGCGGAACATGCAGAACTTCACGCTGCTGAGCGAAGTCGGCCAGACGCAAAAGCCGGTGCTGCTGAAGCGCGGCATGAGCGCCACGGTGAAAGACCTGCTGATGAGCGCCGAATACATTCTGGCGCAGGGCAACTCGCAGGTCGTGCTCTGCGAGCGGGGCGTGAAGGGCTTCGACACCGAGACGCGGAACATGTACGACGTCGCCGCGGTTCCGGCCGCGAAGGCATTGTCGCACTTGCCGATCATCGTCGACCCCAGCCATGCGACGGGGCGGCCGGACTTGATCCCGCCGTGCGCCTTGGCGGGCGTAGCCGCGGGCGCTGACGGCGTTCACATCGAGGTGCACAACTGCCCCGAAAAGGCGATGTCGGACGGCCCGCAGGCATTATTGCCGGAACAGTACGACGCCCTGTCGAAGCAAATCGCCGCGCTCGCCAAGTTGCTCAATAAAGAGATTTCCGTCCTGGAAGGAGTTTCGGCGTGAGACGACCGCTGATCGTTGGCAATTGGAAGATGAACCTGACTCGGGCCGAGGCGGTGCGACTCGCCGAAGAGTTGAAGCCCCGCGCGGCGGAGAAGCCGAGCGTCGACATGGCGGTTTGCCCGCCGTTTGTGTACATCGACGCGGTCCGCGGCGTGCTCGCCGGCACGCGGTGGGGTTGGGGCGCGCAAGACATGTATCATGAGGCGAGCGGCGCGTTCACAGGGGAAATCAGTGCGGGGATGCTGCTCGATCTGGGCTGCGCCTACGTGATCCTTGGCCACAGCGAGCGCCGGCACGTGCTGGGCGAGACCGATGCGGAGATCAACAAAAAGACACTGGCGGCGCTGGCCGCCGGCCTGACGCCGATCGTTTGCGTCGGCGAGTTGCTGGCGGAGCGCGAGGCGGGGCATACCGGGGCCGTGATCGAAAAACAATTCGCCGGGTCGCTGGCGGGGCTTTCCGCCGAGCAGATGGCGAAGACGGTCATCGCCTACGAGCCGGTCTGGGCGATCGGGACCGGCAAAGTGGCCACGCCGGCCCAGGCGGAAGAGGTCCATCGTGATCTTCGCAAGCTTTTGACCGACCGTTACAATGCGGCCACCGCGGAGGCGGTCCGCATCCAGTACGGCGGCAGTGTGAAGCCGTCGAACGCGGCCGAGCTGCTGTCCCAGCCGAACATCGACGGAGCGCTGGTCGGAGGCGCGAGCCTGACCTGCGCCGATTTCTGGGGGATCATCGCCGCCGCGACGTAATGGCGGCCTCGGAGAGCCCGACGACTTCGCGTTCACGGCCGTTTCGATCGCGATTGCGACTATTCAACTTCACCGTTCAGGATATTTCATCGTGTCGACGTTTTTCGGATATTTGCTGACCACGCTGCTGTTTTTGACGTCGCTGTTCCTGATCCTGCTGGTTTTGGTCCAGCGAGGTAAAGGGGGCGGGCTGGTCGGCGCGCTCGGCGGCATGGGCGGACAGAGCGCTTTCGGCGCCAAGGCGGGTGGCATTTTCTGGGCCACGTCGATCGCGGCGGGCTTCTGGATTCTGTTGTGCATTGCGGCGGTGAAATACAACTCCTCAGGCCAGAACGTCTTCGCCGGGGCCTCGGCGGCGAACGCCTCCCGGTTGGACGACGCCCCGAACAGCGTGGAGGCCGAGCCAGGCGCGACGACGGGTGGCGCCGAGAAGCCTCCGACCGGAGACACTGCTGGCGGAATTGCGCCGCCGGCGGCGGGTGAATCGCAGAAGGGTGAAGTGAGCAGCCCCGGCGACTTTGCCGAGGAGGCCGCGCCGGCCGACGGTGGGAAAGAATAGCAGGTCGCGGGCAGGTCGGGTTTTACTTCGACGCGAAGTAGGGGTGGCGATCTTTGTTGCTCAGCATGACGGGCTTCGGCGAGGCGCATCGCACGACCGACACACTGTCGGTCGTCGTCGAGGTGCGCACGATCAATAGCCGCTACTTCAAGCTCTCGCTGCGTTGCCCTGAAGGCTACAACGCGCTCGAGGGCGAAATCGAATCGGTCGTCCGCGACCAAGTCCGCCGAGGCACCATTCAAGTCACGTTGCGGGTGGATCGCGCCCATCGTCCCGATGATTACCGCCTCGATGTCGCGGTGCTCACTGGCTACCGGCAGCAGTTAGAAGAGCTGCAGCGCAATTGGCACTTACCCGATCCTGTGCCGCTGGCCGACATGCTTGCGCTTCCGGGTGCGGTTCATGAATCGATCACTACGGCGACGGACGCCTCGCAGGTGTGGCCGGTGATTCGCGAGACAATGGACGAAGCGCTCGCGAACCTGGCCAAGATGCGGGGCGAGGAAGGGCGCGCGATGGCCGCCGACCTGGAGGCGAACCGCGCCGCGATCGCCGCGGAACTCAAGAAGATCGAGGCCCGTGCGCCGGTCGTACAGGACGCGTACCGCTTACGGTTGACGGAGCGCGTGAATCGCTCGCTGGCGGAGTTTCAGATTACGCTCGACCCGGAAGACCTCATCAAGGAACTGGCGATCCACGCGGACCGCAGCGATATCGCCGAGGAGATCGTCCGGCTGGCGAGCCACTTGGAGCAGTTCCAGAAAATCATGCAATCCGAGGAAGGAGCCGGGCGGAAACTGGAGTTCCTCACGCAGGAAATGTTCCGCGAAACGAACACCATCGGCTCCAAATGCAACGACGTCGACATCGCCCGCCACGTGATCGAAATCAAAACCGCGATCGAGCGCATCCGCGAGCAAATTCAGAACGTGGAGTGATTTGAGAGTGCGCGTTGTTTCCGTTTTGAAACGCGGAGACGCTGAGACGCAGAGAAGAGAGCGGTAGAGAAGTTGCAATGGCGCGGCCTTGAAAGCGCCCTTGTGGCAAACTGTCGGACTTTCCTGGTTGGCTTCTCTTACCTCTGCGACTCCGCGTCTCTGCGTTGAAAAAGGTTCAACCACTTTTTCTTGATGATGCCGACCTTGCCGGGCAAACTTGTGGTCATCTCGGGGCCGTCGGGGGCCGGTAAGACGACCGTGCTGCGCGAGGTGTTTCAGCGGGCCTCCGTGCCGCTCGTGGCCAGCGTCTCGGCGACGACACGGAAGCCCCGACCGGGGGAGGTGGCCGACGTCGACTATCACTTTCTCTCGCCGGAGGACTTTGCGCACCGGCGGGAGGCGGGTGAGTTCCTCGAATGTTGCGAGGTTTACGGCCGTGGCGACTGGTATGGCACCCTCCGGGGGGAGGTCGCCCCTAGATTGGCGGACGGAAAGTGGGTAGTCTTAGAGATTGACGTCCAGGGGACCCTGTCCGTCCTAAAACAGTATCCCGACGCAGTGACCATCTTTTTGCGTCCGAGCAGCCCGGCGGAACTCGAACGGCGGTTGCGCGATCGCGGGACGGAGACCGAGGAAGCGATCAGCCGGCGACTGGCCGTGGCCGCCGAGGAATTGAACTATATCGATCGGTACCGCTTCGTCGTCATCAACGACGACGTCGAGCAGGCGGTTGCCGAATTGTGCCGCATTCTGACCCCGGAAACCGTGTGAGGAGAAGCCAGTGATCGACGAGTTGCGCGAGGAAGAGATCGTCAACAAGGTGGGAGGGCGCTTCAAGCTTTCCACGCTCATTCAGAAGCGGCTGGTGGCGCTCAATGGCGGTCACCGTCCGTTGATTCAGACCGAATCGACCGACAAACTGCAGATCGTGATCCAGGAGATCATGCAGGACAAGATCTACCTCGATGCCTCGAACAATCTCCGCATCACCGGCGATTCCCCCGAAGCCGGCGGCCCGCCTGAGCTCGATCTGGCGAATCTGTAGGGGAAGAATGTGAGAAGACAGAAGATGAGAAGGTAAGAAGTCTTGGTTCCTTGCTCTTCTCATCTTCTCACCTCCTTACATTCTCACCTACTTTCTCGCATGTCCCGCATCCTCATTACTTCCGGCCCGACGCGGCAGTATCTTGATCCGGTCCGGTATCTGACGAACGCTTCCAGCGGCCGGATGGGGAGTGCGCTGGCCGCGGCGGCGATTGCGCGCGGGCATGAAGTCGTTATCGTCTCCGGGCCGGTGAACTTGAGTTACCCGAGCGCCGCGGAAGTGCATTCGGTCATCTCGACCGAGGAGATGCTCGAGGTCTGCGGCCGCCTGTTCCCGACCGTGGATGGCGTGATCGGCGTTGCGGCGCCGTGCGACTATCGTCCGGAGCGCGTCCTGGATCAAAAGATCGCCAAGACCGGCGAACCGCTGATGTTGCGGTTGATCGAGACGCCCGACGTGATCGCGACGCTCGGAGCGCGGAAGACGCATCAATGGGTCGTCGGCTTTGCACTGGAAACTGACGATCAGCGCCTGCGAGCGCTCGCCAAGTTGGAGCGCAAGAGCTGCGACCTGATGGTTCTCAATGGTCCCGAGGCCATGCACTCGCCGGACAACTCGGTGGAAATTCTGGACCCCGCCGGAGCGGTCATCGCTTCTTATCGGGGCCCAAAAGCAGCGGTGGCGGAGAGTATTTTTGCGGTGATCCAGGAACGGCTGGTGGAGCGCGATCGCGGGCGCTAATCGACCCAGAGCGGCGGCGGGGCGTCGCCGTGGGATTCTTTTGCTTCCCACTGGCGGCGGACTTCGCCGAGGCCGTAGGCGCAGAGTTCGAAGTCGAAGCTGAGCCGTTGCAGAATATCGCGGGGGACATCTTCGTCCGTCGATTCGATCGTGCTGGCGATGAGATACGCCCGCTTGCCTTGAGCGCGGTAGTCGAGCAGCCGGTCCTTGTTGCCCCGCGTCATGCGTGGGACCGACTCGGGATAAACGCCGGTCCAGAAGAGCGTGAAGTCGCCGATATGGCGATGGACGGCGCGTTTGGCGTCGCCTTGCCGCGCCTCGCTTTCCAGGAGCATCTCCGCCACTTCGTCGAGCCGGCGCCCGGCGAGATTGCGAACCTGGCATACCGAGTCCATGCGGACAAATCGGGCCAACAGCTCGGAAATGTAATCGATCAGGGGCGGATCGGCCACTCCCAGCCGCGCCTCGAATGTCTGTTCCGTCAGCCCCGCAAAGTAGCGTTCCAGCGTCGTCGTCCGACGGCTCGGATACATGGCCTGCGACCTCCCTCCGCGCGTCGGTCGCCGGCCGGATCACGGCGCCGACATCGCCCGCATCCCTGGCGTACCTTCGACGCCGGGCTGGATCCGGGGCCTGCCTCTTCACAATAGCGGGGCGCTGGTGGCGACAGGGCGTTCGCCAAGCCTCCATTTCCAACTATATGCTCGATTTTCAATTCGGGTCAAGAGAAACGGACTTGACAAGGGGAGGAACCGGTCTGGTTCCATAGGCTCGTGGCGCCAATGAGGGAGAGTTGACGTCCATTCTTGATCGATGTCTTGCGTGGATTCATTGCCCGCTCTCCCTCGCCGGCGCTTCGGGCCAGTATTTCGCGACGGGGTTTGCGGAAGAAATGACCGTTACCCTGGGTCGAAATCGGGGATAAATGGTCCTGACCGGCGGTGGGCAGTTGCTAAAATAGGGGCGGCTGCAGTGTGTGATGCCAACGATCAGCTGCCCGACCCCTCCTCGGAGCCGCCGCACGCCACATGACGACGCGCTGGTTTAATGTGGCGATCGTGTGCATTTGGATCACCTCCATGACCTGGCTGGTGACGCAGAAAATCTGGCCGTCGCTCGACGTGGGCAGCCCGCCCGGCTACGACACGGACGATCCCCACACGAAGTGGCAACTGCTGCTGGACGATAAACCGATTGGTTCAGCCGAGTCGACCGTGACCGTCGATGTTTATCTCGAAGAACTGCCGTTGGCGCGGCTCGGGCCTTCGTGGCTGCTGCGACTGGTGGATGCCCCCGACGCGATCTCGGAAATGCGCGTCCGCAGCACCGTGGAGCTCGACCCGTTGAACCGGCTGATCGGGGTGCGGACGGTCGTCGACCTGGGTTTCATGAAAGACGTCATGTTGATGCAAGGCGTCGCCGAGGGGGACCGGCTGAAGATTACCGCGCGGACCGGGGACTTTGTTTACAACAACGAACTGTTCCTGCCGCGCGGCGGGGCGATCGGCGAATCGTTCTCGCCGCGCACGCGACTGGGGCGGCTAAGCGATGGTCAGACCTGGACCGTGCCCGTGTACAGCCCCTTTCATGCGCCGAACGCGCCGCTGGAGATTCTGCAGGCCACCGTGGAAGGGGAATCGCCAATCATTTGGAACCGGCAGATCATTCCCGCTAAGCTCGTGGTGTTTCGCAGCGATCCCGGCTCGGGGATTGGCGATGCGGCCGGCGCGACGCGCGGCCGAGCATGGGTGGACGACGAGGGGCGCGTACTGCGGCAGGAAGTCGTGCTGTGGAATACGCGGCTGACGTTCGCCCGGATTCCCGCGGACAACGAGCGGATGCGCGAGATTCCTTCGCCCGACCCGCAGTGGATTCCGGCGGTGGAACCGGAGTCCGCCGCGCCATGATCGAGTTTAACGACGTGACGCGCACCTATGGAGAACGGGTCGCGGTCTCACATCTTTCGCTGACCGTTCGCGGCGGCGAGTTGTTTTGCTTTCTCGGGCCCAACGGCGCCGGAAAGACGACGTCGATCAAGATGTTGGTCGGGCTGTTGCGGCCGACCTCGGGGACGCTCAACGTCTGCGGATATAACCTGACGACGCAACATCGCGAGGCCGCGCAGTCGATCGGCTACGTGCCGGACGAGCCCTACCTCTACGACAAACTGACCGGGCGCGAGTTTCTGCAATTCGTGGCCGGCATGTATGGCATGTCGAAGAGCGACGAGCGCGAGGGGATCGAGGAGAACTCGGCGGCGCTCGACCTGAACGGATTTATCGATGATTTGACCGAGACCTATTCGCACGGCATGAAGCAGCGGCTGGTCTTCGCCGCGGCATTGCTGCACCGCCCGCCGGTGTTGGTGATCGATGAACCGTTGGTTGGGCTTGATCCGCGGACGGCGCGGATTGTGAAAGACCTGATGCGCAAGAAAGCCGACGAGGGAGCGTCGGTCTTCGTCTCTACGCACTCGCTCGCAATGGTCGAGGAAATCGCCGACCGCATCGGAATTCTCCACCAGGGCTGCCTTCGAGCCATGGGGACGCTCGAAGAGTTGCGCGGCAGCCAGAACGCGGCTGCATTTAACCTTGAGAGCCTGTTCCTGGATCTCACGGCGGGGGGCGGGAGTTAAGAGGCCTCATTCTACGGCCCAAAGCCTCCGGATTGCCGCCTGATCTTGACGGCCTACCCAGACATCCGTATACGGCAACGCGCGAGATTGCGCGCTGAGCGCGTCCGATGCCGCATTTGTGGGATTTAGCTGTGCCGTTGCGAATTCTTGAGGCTTGCTGCGGAATTGTGGAGCCGCGAATCTTGCTGCGCGCCTTTCAAAGTGCGCTGACTGCCCTGGCGGTTGGGGCAGGCTGCGTGGCGGGGGTTGTCGCCGAAGAACCGATGCCGGTGGCGCCGGTGACCGTCGCCGATGCTCTGACGCTGGAGATCCTGGCCACGCGCCGGCAGGAGGCCGAGGCGTCGACGGCGCTGGACGAAACGACGCGGAAACGCGTCGTGGAGCTTTATCAGCGGGCCAGCGATGAATTGGTGGCAGCCGCCGCGGCGCACGAGAGGCTACTCGAACACGAGCAGGCGATCGCCGGTGCGCCCGACGAGCAGCAGAAGCTGCGGCAGGAACTTGACCAGGCGGCGCCGGTAGCGAGATCGACGATCGACGGCAATTCGTCGCTCGTGGATATCGAGCAGTTGCTGGAAACTCGCGAATCGGAGCTCGCGCGACTGCGGGCACAACTCGCGGCGCAAGAAGCGGAGCCCCAACGCCGCGCCGATCAACGCGTAGCGAGTTCCAAATTGCTGGAGTCGCTCGCCGCACAGTTGGTCGAAGTGCAGCACGAGCTGGCCGCGCCGCTCACGGACGAGATTCATCCCGAAGTGTTCGCGGCCGCCAAGGCGTTGGCCACTGCGCGGAAAGACAGCCTGACCGCCCAGCAGCGCGAGTTGGAAGCGGAACTGCGGCGCTACAACGCTACGAACGCCAATCTGCCGTTACGCCGCGACCTGGCCGCGCGACGCGCCTCGCAGGCCGCGCAGGAAGTGCAGGCGCTGCAGGAATTGCTCAATGAGAAGCGGCGCGAGGATGCCGAGCGCCAAGCGAAGCTCGCGCGGCAGAACGCCGCCAAGGCGCATCCGGCGGTGCGCCGCATCGCCGAGGAAAATGCGGTGCTAGCGGAACGCCGCACCGGCGCGGATGGACTCGCCAGTCGCATTGAAGCGACGTTGCGCGCCCAGGAGGCGGTCCGCGGGCAACTCAAGAAGCTGGAAACCGCCTTTTCGGACGTGAAGGAAAAAGTCGATCTCGTCGGTCTCACCGACGCCAACGGCGCGGTGCTGCGCAAGCAACGGCAACTGCTGCCGGCGCTCCACGAGCATCAAGCCGCTGTGCGGGCGCGGCAGGTGCTGATCGGCAACGTGCAGTTGCAGCGACTGGACCTGGAGTCGCAGCGGGAGCAGTTGTCCGACATCGACGCGCAAGTCGAGGCGGTCGTCGGGATGTTTGGTGCGGACGTGGACGATCTTTCCCGTGGAGCGATCCAATTCGCCGCACGCGAGTTGCTGGTCGCGCAGCGCGACGCTCTCGATGCGCTGTTGAAGGACAATAGCACGTATTTCGAGAAGTTGGTTCCGCTACAAGAACTCGAAGAGAAATTGATCACAGAGACGCTGGCTTTTCGCGATTACATCGACGAGCGCGTGCTGTGGATTCGCTCCGCCGACGTGGTCGGTCATGGCACGGCGACCGATGCCGTGACGGCAGCTAACTGGTTTGCCGATCCGCAGAAATGGTCGTCGGTCGGCGAGCAACTCTGGCATGACGTGCGCCGAAATTTGCCGCTGCACCTTGGCGCCATCGCGATCTTCGCGCTGGCGCATCGTGCTGGGAGGCGACTGCGCGATCGTCTGCGCTCTGCGGGTGAGCTGGTCGGCAAGAGTCACGTGACCGCGTTTCATCCGACGGTTCTTTCGCTGTTGCTGACCTTCTTGATCTCGATCCAGTGGCCGGCGCTCTTGTGGTATCTTTCCTGGCGGTTCGAGCACGCCGCGGACGCCGGGGAATTCGATCGGGCCTGCGCCGCGGGCTTGCAGTTCACGGCGCTGCTGTACCTTACGATGGAGTTCTTTCGGCAGGTCTGCCGGCGTCACGGCTTGGCCGATGCGCATTTCAATTGGCCAAGGACCGGGCTTTCAATCATCTCGCGCAACATGCGCTGGCTGATGCTGGTGCTGTTGCCCGTGGCGTTTATCGTCAGTGCGTTGGAGGATGACGATCAGGCGCCGCAGCAGCATTCGCTGGGGCGCATTTCGCTAATGGTCGGGTTGTCGGCACTGGCGATCTTCATGCACCGGCTGCTGCGTCCGCGCCGCGGCGCGCTCGCGGAGACGTATGCTCGGAACCCGATCCGCTGGAGCACGCGATTGCAGAAACTGTGGCATGGCTTGGGCGTTGGCGTTCCCTTGGCGCTCGCCGCGCTGGCCGCCTCGGGCTATCTCTACACCGCGTTGCAACTCACGTGGCGGCTGCAAGCGACGATCTGGTTGATCGTCGGGCTCTTGCTGTTAACGAGCCTGTTCGTGCGCTGGGTGCACGTTGCGCGCCGGGCGATGGCGATCCGCCAGGCCATGGAGCGGCGCGCAGCGAACGCTTCGGGCAAGAGCGACGCAACGACGATGGCGGCCGGCGATCTGACTTCCGTCAGCGCGGCGTCGCTCGATCTTTCATTTCTCAGCCAGCAGGCGCGACGGTTGCTGCAAAGCACGATCGGAATGACGGCGTTGATCGGCGTCTGGCTGATTTGGGTCGACGTGCTGCCGGCCTTGCGCGTTTTGAACAACGTCGAGGTCTGGAAGGCGAGCGGCGAAGTGGTCAATCTCGGCGCGACGGCTCCGATGACGCCGAACGCGCAAGGAGCGATCGCCGCCGAGGCCGCCGTGCCCGAAGACATTTCGGTCACTTTGGCCGACCTGCTGGTGGCGACCATGATCGCCTCGATGGCCGTGATCGCGGCGAAGAACCTGCCCGGCTTACTTGAGTTCACGGTCTTGCAGCGTTTGCCGGTCGAATCGGGGGCTAAGTTTGCGATCAAAACGGTGGCGAGTTATCTCATTTCAGTCATCGGCATCGTGTGGACGCTGAAGACCCTGGGCGTCGCCTGGATGCATGTGCAATGGCTCATCGCGGCGATCTCCGTCGGTCTTGGTTTCGGCCTCCAGGAGATCTTCGGCAACTTCGTGTCCGGGTTGATTATCCTTTTCGAGCGTCCGGTGCGCGTGGGCGACATCGTCACCGTCGGCCAGGTGACGGGCTGCATCACGCGGATTCAAATTCGCGCCACGACGATCAGCGACGCCGACCGCCGCGAGTTGATCGTGCCGAACAAAGATTTCATCACGGGGCAGATCGTTAACTGGACGCTCAGCGATCCCATCACGCGGGTCGTCGTGCCGGTCGGCATCGCCTACGACGCCAATGCGGAGCTGGCCCACGCGTTGCTCCTGCAGATCGCGCGCGAGAACCCCTGGGTGATGAAAGACCCCGAGCCGATGGTGGTGATGATCGGCCTGGGCGAGAGTTCGCTGAATTTTGAACTGCGGGTGTTCATCGCCACGCGCGACCAGCACCCCGCGGTCGTGCATTCGCTGAACTCCACGATCGCCAAACGCTGCCAGGAGCAGGGAATCGAGATCGCGTACCCGCAGCGCGATATTCACATCCGGTCGATCAACGGGCTGCCGATCGCGACGGGAAATGATGTCGCATTGCCGAGACGGCAAGACAAATCGGCGGCGTGAGGGGGAACGAGTTCGGAGTACGGAGCACGGAGAATGGAGAACGGAGTGACGATGGGCGCAACATGAAATGAACCGTGGAAAAAACAAACCAGGTCGCCAATGGAGTGCTCCATTCTCCGTACTTCGTGCTCCGAGCTCCCAATTTCCAATTCCTCCATCCCCTTTAGCCCCTCAACCTCCGCGACTATCATGACCCGCAGTTACCAATTTCACGAGCGAGGCGGGCGATGAGCGAATATCGGGTGGAAGTCGATTCGATGGGCGAGGTGCGCGTTCCCGCACAGGCGTACTACGGCGCGCAAACGACGCGGGCCGTGGAGAATTTTCCGATCTCTGGCGAGCCGTTGCCGACGGAACTGGTCCGCGCCTTGGGACTCGTGAAATGGGCCGCCGCGGTGGCGAATCGGGATCTGGGCAAGCTCACCGGCACGGGTAAGAGCCCGCTCAACGCCGCGCAGGTAGAGGCGTTGCTCGCGGCGACGCGCGAGGTGGCAGAAGGCAAATTCGACGACCAGTTTCCACTCGACGTGTATCAGACCGGCTCGGGCACCTCGAGCAACATGAACGCCAACGAAGTGATCAGCAACCGGGCGATCGAACTGACGGGAGGAGACCGCTTCGCCGCGCAGAAGCCGATCGACCCCAACGATCACGTCAACATGGGACAGAGCACGAACGACATGTTCCCGACCGCGATTCACGTCGCGACGGGAATCGCGATTCAAACGCAGCTCGTGCCGGCCCTCGAGGCGATGCAAAAGGCGCTCAGCGCCAAGGCCGCTGCGTGGGACAAGATCATTAAGATTGGCCGCACGCACCTGGCGGACGCCACGCCGCTCCGGCTGGGACAGGAGTTCGGCGGCTTTGCGCGGCAGATGGCGCTTTCGATCGAGCGCGCGAAGTCTGCGTTGCGGGCCGTGCTGGAGTTGCCGGCCGGTGGGACGGCGGTCGGGACGGGCATCAATACGCATCCTGAGTTCGGCGGGCGCGTGGCCGCGGCGCTGGCGCGCGAGTCGGGTGTGCCGTTCGTCGAAGCGGTGAATCACTTTGAAGGGAACGCGCAGCGCGACGGGCTGGTCGAGTGTCACGGGCAGTTGAAGGCGATCGCCGTGACGTTATTCAACGTCGCCAACAATATCCGTTGGCTCGGCTCCGGCCCGCGGTGCGGATTCTATGAGGTGATGATCCCCGACCTTCAGCCCGGCAGTTCCATCATGCCCGGCAAGGTGAACCCGGTCATGTGCGAGAGCATGATGCAGGTCTGCGCGCGGGTCATGGGGAACGATCAGACGATCGCGATCTGCGGCGCTTCGGGCGGCCAGTTCCAGTTGAACATCATGATGCCGGTGATGGGCGCCACGACGATCGAGAGCGTGACGCTGCTGGCGAGCTCGTGCAAGGCATTCGTCGACTTGTGCCTCGACGGCATGGAGGCCAACGAAGCTGCTTGCAACGCCTCGGTGGAGAAGAGCCTGTCAATGGTCACCAGCTTGAACCCGCATATTGGTTACAAGAAGGCCGCGGCGCTGGCGAAAGAGGCCTTCGCGTCCGGCAAGACGATTCGCGAGCTGTGCCAGGAGCAGCAGATTCTGCCGGCGGAAAAGCTCGCCGAGGCCCTCGATCCCTGGCGGATGACGGAACCTCACGCGTAAAGCGCAACGATATCCCTAGCGCCATTCATGGAGGAACGCGTGACTCAACCGACAAATACAACACAACGCCCCTGGTCGCGGGCGATTCCGCTGATCGCGCCGCTGGTTTTGTACTGCTGCGCGAGCGGCTCGGCTCAGACCATCAAGTCACCTGCGTCAGCGGAACTGCGGCGCGCTTACGAATTGACGCGCGAAGCCGATACCGAGGCGGAGCTGACGCGCATTCTCGAGATCTGCGAGGCGGCGGATTCGCGGGACAACGCCGCGACGGAGAAGTATCGCCGCAAGCTCACGCTGTGGGCGCTGACGGCGCGAGGCGAACAGCGGCAAGCGCATGGCCAGTTGCCTGAAGCGCTGGAAGACCTGGATGCGGCGCTGCGGATCGATCCGCGTCACGGCGAGGCGCTGCGACTGCGAGGCGCGTGCCTGGCGAAGCTTGGCCGGCCAGATGAGGCGCTGGTCGATCTCGATAAGGTGATCTCCGTGGCGCCGCAAGACGTCAAGGCACACCTGGTGCGCGGGCAGGTCCGCTATACGCTCGGGCGGCATGCCGAAGCCGCGCGCGATTTCGATCTGGTCTTGCAACTCAATCCGGGCAACGCCACCGCGGCGGCCGGGCGCGGGCATGCGCGCTTCCGATTGCGCCAGTTCGCCGGCGCGGCGCAAGACTACACTCGCGCGCTCAAGGCGCATCCGCAAGACGTGTCGCTGTTCACGCAGCGCGGCCAGGCATATGCGCAGTTAGGACGTTACACCGAGGCCGCCAACGATTTTCGCCGCGCGATGCGGATCGATCCGAATTACGGCCGTGCGTTCCAGGCCGCCGCGTGGTTGATGTCCACCTGTCCCGATCCGCGGCACCGCGACGACTTGCTGGCGATTGAACTCGCCAAACGGGCCATCGAGCTCGACGGCAAGACGAGCCCCAAGTACCTCGAAACACTCGCCGCCGCATTGGCGAACGGCGGGTACTTCGAAGAGGCTCGCCAGGTGCAAGAGAAGGCGCTCGAAAGCGCCTCGGCGACATCGCTGGCCCGCTCCACGGCCCGCCGCGACTTATTCGCCGCCGGCAGGCCGTATCGCGAACCGATGGTGAAACGTTAGCGCGTGGGCGATTATTCGCTCAGCAGCGTCGGGTTGTGGAATAGCATCTTGCGGACTTCGTTCTTGTTATCGCCGGCGTCGATGAACGCGAAGGTGTCCGGCAGGTCGTAGTTACCGACGCGCTGCCAGCTGTTGTAGCAGCTCATGCTGGACTTCAGCGCGCCGCCGTCGACTTCCCAGAAGTTCACCTGAAACACGCTCGGCAGGTATTTTCCTTCCGGGTTGCGGTGGACATCGATCACGTTGATGCTGAAGCGACTCTTGCCCTTCTGGCGATTCACCTGCGCGATGACGTCGCCGTTGATGCGATAGGCGCTCAACATTTCCGGATCGTTCTTGAAACGCAGCAGCGTGCCGAGCGGGTGCTTGACGGTCTCTGCGACGAATTCGACTTCGCTTTCCGGACCATTGCCGGAGAAGCGGTGCTGGACCATCGACTCCAACTGACCGCGGGCCCAACCGAGGTTCATGTCGCCAAAGCCGGTGAGTTCCACTTCGCCATCGGCGGTGATCTTCACTTTGCCGTCGACCGAGTGCTCGCCGTCTTGCAGCGTCAGCCCAGCCTGGAAGCCTGGGAAGCCGTCCCACAGTGCGCGTTGATCGCGAGCATGCGCGAGGACTTGGTTGGCGTCTTGCTTCGGCGCGGCAGCGGTGGTTGGGGTAGCGTCGTTGGCGGCCAGTTCAAACGTCAGCGTCGAGTAACGGCGAATCCCGCGATACGGCTTGCCGTCGTGCGTGCCTTCAGCCTCCGGTTCGTTGCGGAAGGCGCGGATCGCATACAGCCCGGCGGACTTGGCGTCGAACTCGCAAGTCCCCGCGGCGTCGGTTGTGAGTTTGAAGTCTTCGTCGTTGGGGCCGAGGACGGTCAGTTCAGTGTTCGGTGCGGCACTGCCCTGGAAGAAGACCGTCAGCTTCACCTTGTCGCCATCGGCGAATTCCGGCGCGATGTCAAAGGCGATCTTTTTGGCGCGGCCGAGCGACGTGAGTTCCTTCGCCGTCGGGGCATGCAGCGACTTGGCGTAGTATTCCAACATCATCGGGCCGGAGCCGCGATCGAAGACGCCGTAAATGCACTCGGCTTCAATCGAGCAGGGTGCATCGCCGCCAAGGTCCGCGGTCCACGCGCCGTTGCCGGCCGATTGTTCTTCATGCAGCGCGAATTCCGCGATGTTGCCATCCGCGTCGCGACGCCAGGCCTTGCTATGAGCGACTTTTGCGAGCAAGGGCGCTTCGCCGGGGGCCGGACCTTCGCTGAACCAGAGTTGCGCGGACGGCTTGCCGGCCGCGTCCGGCGCAACAGCCGCCCAGACAAAATGTGCATGCGCGGCGCCGGCCGCGAGGAACAGCAGGGCGCCGGCGAAAACTACCTCACGTACGATCCTCATTGCTTCAAGACTCCATGCGCGGAACGGTTCAGAAAATGTAGGGAGCGGCTCCGTCGCCGATGCTCAAGACGTGGCTCATGCGTTGTGCGTCTTGAAGGGTCTGCGTCCGTCACCTCGGCGACGGAGCCGCGTCCTACCGGTAAGAAAAGTTGGTGGTTATGGCGTCCAATCGGTGATCGCTTCTCCCCCGGCACGCGTGGCCAGGGCGTCGAGCGTGGCTGGCGGAATGCTATCGGGAACGAATCGCGCTCCACCGTCGACGAAGGCGAAATTCGCGCCTCCGGAGTGTTCGCTGCGAAAGGTGAACCACTCGTCCTGATCGTTCACCACGCGGTTGCTGTTATAGAGTCCGTACGTGGTTCCCCAACTGATGCCGGGGTAGCCGATCGCCCAGCGCGAGTTGCCTCCCATGATGCCGGGATACAGCCGGCAATTGGACGGCCACTTGAGGTTCTCGAGCCCGTAATCGAGTTCCCCGACCATGAGCGTGTTCGAGGCGCCGTCTTTGCGCGAGATGCGTTCGAGCGTCGTCGGCGAACCATGCCCCTTGGCGGTGATCGCGCCGTCGTGCGGCCCCCAGGGGCGGCCGGTTCCGACGTTCACCGCGTAGCTGCCGGGCGCGCCGCGTTCGTTGCAAGTCGCGCTCGGCACTTCGCGCGGCATCGCCATCGAAGGGCAAAGGTATCCTGGCAGCCGGGTCTCAATGACCGCGACGTTGTCGGGATGGGTCACGCCTTGGGTGAAGTCGTACGATTTCTGCAGCGCTGATTGCTCCAGATAGGGTAACGCCAGCAAGAAGGAACTGGCCGAGTGGAGTTCGTCCGAACCGGCGCTCGGAAGCATCTTGTGCGTTTCGTGATAAGCGTGAAACGCCAGCGCCGTTTGCTTGAGATTGTTCAAGCACTGGCTCCGCCGCGCAGCCTCGCGCGCCGTTTGCAACGCCGGCGCCAACAACGCAATCAGTACGCCGATGATCGCCACGACGACGAGCAGTTCCACGAGCGTGAACCCGCGGCGGCGACGCGAAACAGAAACTCGCATGCGACGCCGGCGTGCAATAAGCAAGGCTGTTCCGCCGGAGAGCACGAGGCCGAACGGGGCGGGCTCGGGCACACTGAAGCCATCGAGGCTGGAACCGAAGTTATTGCGCACCGCATTCAGGTCGCCAAGGTCGACGACGCCGTCCTGCGGGAAGGTATCGCCGGGGACGCCTTCGCCGGTGGCCCCGAAGTTATTGCGCACCGCGTTCAAGTCGGTGAGGTCGATGACGCCGTCGTACGGTTCCGTATCGCCGGGGAGACGGTTTTCTACGCGCGAGTACTCGATCGTCAACGTCGGCGGGGCGACTGGCTCCCCTGTGCCGAGGTCGATGTTCTCCTTGGTGTAGAACGCAGGGTAAGGTTCCGCGCCGCCCTGTCCCGATACTTCGTGCATCGACGTCAACATCAGCGCCAAGCCACCTTGCTCCAGGGCTTCTTGCAAGTAGTCGCGCACGCCGGGCAGATTGAGATCCAACGTGAACGTGAACTCCGTGCCGTCGACTGCCGGCGCTCCGGGCGCGAGGTTGGCCTGGCCGACCGCCCAGGGCTGCGTGTCGAATCCTTGCGAGACGTTGTCCGAAACGTCGACCAGATCGCCTAAGCCGTTTCCGCCCAGGGCGTACGCGGCACGGTCAAACGAATCGAAGTCGCCGGCGTACGGCGTTCCTTCTTCAAACTCTGGGGGCGAAAGGTCGGTCTCGCCGAAGCCGATCCGTTCGTAGCCGTTGCGGAAGCCGACTCCGTACAACTCGAACGGCCGGCCCGCATCGGGATCGTTGGGGAAGCTATCGATCGCGTCATACGTGGGGTCGTACGCCACGTTGCTGCCACGTCCCACGGTGACGGTCATCGTGACCGATTGGATTTCGTACTCCGACGCCGATTCCCCCGAGGGAATGAACTTCGAGGTATCGAAACCGATCAGCATTTGCGCCAAACGGTCCTCGTCGTCCGAGCCGAGCGTGGCGAACGTCGAAATGAAACGGCCGTCTCCCGGCGAGAACGCGTTGCTGTAGCCCCAGTTGTCGAGATCCGACTCGCTCCAGTGGGCGATCTCGGCGCGCGCGCTCGCTAACCAGCACGACGCCAAGGTCAACACGAAACAACCGATTGCAAGCCGCCTGCCTGCCTTGCTCATGCGCTTTTCCTCCGCCATTGACGCAACACCACGCAGCCGACGGCAGCGAACGTCAAACCCGACAGCACCAACGTGTTAGGCTCGGGCACCACGCGATATTCAACCTGCAGCGTGACTGGCGAACCCCCGGGGAATTCCTTGGTGTACAACCGCGGGAAGTCATTCGAGAGCGCCAGCGTGGAGAACACAAAGCCGAGCTGCCCGTCGTTCAGGCTTTGCCGCATGTGATCCAGGATCGCCGGATCGGAGAGATTGACGTCGAACGTGAGTTCCGTGCCGACCGCGAGGGGGTCGCCGGCGTTCAGGCTGCTGGTTCCAACGGCATAAGGCGTGGCGTCCCACCCATCCGCGCCACCATTGAAGTAATCCACGTTGTTCGAGGCCATCGTCCGCTCACCCAGTTCGTTGATGGCGACCGGGTGGACATAGCGGCCGTTCGGCGGACCGAAACCGAACGGGTTGGCTTCTTCATAGGCCGGCGGTGCGCCGTCCGTGGGGCCGAACCCGAACTCGGTATAGCCGCCGACAAATGCCGCTCCGAACAGCTCGATGGGCCGTCCGGCGTCAGCGTCCGGAACGTAGGCCGCGGCATCGGTCGCTAAGTACGTTTGGAAGTTGTCGTGGGTGCCGTCGTAAGTGGGGGCTCCCACCAAGCTCGAGACGGTGGCGGTCAGCTTCACCGAGGTGATCTCGTAGTTCAGAGCGCCTTTGAAGGCGGGAATCGAGGAGGAGCCGCCCGCGGTCGTGTCGAAGGCGACGATGAACTGTGCGTCGCGCTCGTCGAAGCCCTCGGTCCCGAGCGCGGAGAAGATCCTCGCTTCTTGCTCAGAACCATTGCCGGCGAACGGGTAACTCCAGCGATCGATTCCCGGCGCGTCAAAGGTCGCGGTCTCGGCGTGTGCCGAAGCGACGCACACACCGACCAAACACGCCCACAATGCATTGCGAAACCAGCTCACGTGACATCTCCACAGTTGAAAGCAAGAAGCGCCGTTGTCCGACAGTTACGAAGCAAGGCCGAACGTCAAAGGCAGGTGGGTTCGAAGCAGTAGTTGCCCAGGGTGGGCGATCACGTTCGGATGATTATGAGACAGAGTCTCATTTTCGACGTCATTGTAATGGGGCCAATACACCTGTCAAGCAGCCGAATGATTGCGAATCGCGCAAGAATCGCGGATTCTGAGGCAACCCCGAAGCTGGCCGTAGGGGTCGCTCGGCGCGGCGGAATTAACGCCTGGCACGCTTATTGACACTGAGTATCAATGTCTTTATATTGCCCAACGACGAGTTGTTTCTTCCCTATTGGCGGTGCGAAACATGGCTGATCCCTCCACCACGCCCGCTCCCACACCCCCTGCCTCAGACGCGACCTTGCAAGTCCCGGCCGAAACGCGGCTATTTCAGTCCGCGGACCTGTTTTCGGGCCAGCGCGAAGTGCTGATCGCCCATGGGCAGCAGCTCTATCGTCTCCGCCTGACGCGGGCGAATAAGCTCATTCTGCATAAATAGCGCGCGGAACGAGGCGACGACGACCAGAGACGGCGTGCATCGTCGGACTGGTTGAACCTCCGCCCGTTGAATTCTGTTTCCCCGGATGGTATTTCTGGGGTGCCGGGCTACGACCGAGCTGCAAGGGGTAGCGGTTGCAACAGTTACGCTGATCGTCCGGGCTTCGGACGGGCGACAATTCCCTGGAAAGGGACATTTTCTCCATCTTGCCCAAACCTTACACTGGCTTCCCCTGGCGGGGAGTTATACTAACAAACTTAGGCCCGTCGCCGTGTTTGCACAGAGATCCACACCGATGCCGAAAGCCCTAACCATCGGCGGAATGGTCGTTTCGGCCGTTTTGCTCGTATTGTTTGGACTCGACCTCGCGATCGGAACCCCTTTCGGAGGGATTAGCAAGGTCATGGACATCGGTGCCGTTGTGTGCGCGCTGATGCTCGGCTACATGAGCTGGACCACGTTCCGCGAGCTGCGTTAGGCCGCCCGGGTGCGCAAAATCGACTCGGCCGGGGCGGAATCGCGGCGCCGCAGACGCTGGTGGACGAACGCCTGCACCGTCTCGATGCGTAAGTCTCCTTGGCCCCTCCGGTGGGCGGCATAGGCGAGCACGCGGTCGATTAGCCGCAGCATTGAGGAGCCACCGGCCGCCAACTTGGGGCCATCCAGCACCCAGGTAATCAGGGCGCCGGACATCGCGGAACGGTCGATCCCGCGGCGGCTGCTCATCAGGCCGCCCTCGAAATTCCGCCAAGTCTGTCCGACTTGCCACAATCCCCAGCGAAGGGGTTGCACGGCATTTGCGGCGTCAACGCGCGTCCCCCGGGGCCACCACGATCGGCTAGGAGCGCTGTCCGATCCGCCGCGGAGGGCGCTGAAGCCCCCTTTCACGACGAGATCGAGGTGCTGCGGCGCCCCGGCGCAAACCGCCAACGTCTTGAGCGATAACCCGTTCAACTCTGCGTCGTTGAGGCGCGTGGTCAGTTCGCGAGCGAAGCGGGAGCGGCTCAGATTGGCGTTTTCCCAGCCGCCGTCGCCTAGCAGCGCCAATTCATGCGGCAGGGGGTCGTTGACCAGGCGTTCGGTCATCAGCGAACGAGCAGGATCGCTGAGCGCCCAGGTGCCGGCTACTTCATGGTTGCCGAGAACTCCTAGCAGCGCCACGGTCGTCGAATGCAGCGTCCGTTGCATGCTGAGGTCGCCGCGAAGGCAGGCAGCGTCGACGTCGACCGTGACGATGAGCGCTCCCTGTTGCTGAGAACTTGGCATGGCAATTCACTCCCTTGGCAAGGCCGTTGCGCAGCTCAACTGGTCTTGTTTCTCGGCAGTGCGTGCCGCTTCACTCCAAGAAAATGGGCGTTTGGAAAGACTAGGCGCTTTCGCGAGCTTTGCCGGTCGATCGCATTGAGCCCGGCAGCTTCACCCTGTGGCGTTATCCTGGCCGTGCTCCGCCGCGAGGATCGCCGTAGTCAGCCCCGGCATCGTGGCTACCGCGGCTTCCGCAGTTGGAGGATAACCTGCGGCGCTGCAGGCCGCGCTCGTAAGTGGGCTAATCGAAGCGAGTTGCGTGCGGCGCAGGTCGTCGCCGAAAAGTGCCACGAGCGATCGCGCGATGGCCGAACTGGTCACCGTAACCCAATCGATCCGTCCAGCCCGCAGTTCCGCGGCAATCTCCGGATCGGCCGTCGCGACATCAAGACTTTGGTAGACGGCGACCTGTTCGACCGTCCATCCGGCTGCGCGAAGTTCTTCACCGAGCGTTTCGCGACCACGGCTTCCGCGCACCAGAAGGGCTCTTCGACCGCTGGGCTGGGCCTGCAATGCCGCGGCGAGGCCTTCCGCCTGGAACGTTTCGGGAACGACCTCCGCGCGTAGCCCGAAGTTCCTTAGCTCTGCGGCGGTTCCCGGGCCGACCGCGGCAAGGCGAGCCGGGCCGAGCGCGCGAATGTCGTGGCGAACGTCGAGCAGTCGGCGAATGAGCCCCACGCCGTTGGCGCTGGAAAAAACGATCCAATCGAACTGATCGAGGCGATCGAGCATGGCGTCGACCGGCGACCAGTCGTCCACCGGGCGAATTTCGATCGCCGGTTGGAACAGGACCTCGGCGCCTGCCTCGGTGAGTCGCTGGGCAAGGTCCCCCGGGCTCTGCTGGGGACGCGTCACGAGGATGCGGCGACCGAACAGCGGGCGGGCGGTGAACCATTGCCGCCAACTCGGCGACGCGGCCACATCGCCCACGACGATGATTACCGGGGGACGAATCCGCCGCGCCTCGATCAAGGCGGGCAGTCCGGCGAGCGTGGTCGATTCCGAGCTTTGATCGGGCCACGAAACGCGGCGGATTACCGCTACGGGAGTGTCGGGCGATTTGCCTCCCTCGATCAGCGCGCGGGACCAGTGCGGCGCGGTGGTGACGCCCATGTAGAAGACGATCGTGCCGGGAAACTGGGCCAGCGAGGCGTAATCGAGGGCGTTTTCGGCCGCCTTGTTTCCTTCTTGCCCCGTGACAAGGGCCACGGCCGAGGCGGCGTCACGCTGTGTCAGGGGGAAACCGGCGTAGGCGCCCGAGGCCATCGCTGCAGTGACGCCGGGGACGATTTCGTAGCGGAGGTTCGCCGCGTCGAGGGCCGCCAACTCCTCCGCCAGATGCGCGAAGATCGTAGGATCACCGCATTTCAGGCGCACGACGGTACGGCCGGCGAGCGCTTCGGCCACGATCCGGGCTTGGATTTCTTCCTGCGACCAGATCCGTTCGCGGCCGTGCCGGCCCAGGCAAACCAGCTCGGCGTGCGGGGCGTGCTGTAGTAGCCGCGGGTTGACGAGGTAGTCGTACAACACGACCTGCGCCTGTGACAGAAGCGTCGCGCCGCGCAGCGTGATCAGCTCGGCTTCGCCGGGACCGGCGCCGACGAAATAGACGATGCCTGGCGCGACGTTGGACATAACGCAGTGGCTGGGATTCGCTTTCGACTCGATGAGGGCAGTATCGCAAATCCTAAGTCGACGCGCGGCAATACGTAAGCAGCGTTCTGCCGC
This sequence comes from uncultured Pirellulales bacterium, assembly GCA_964618485.1. Lineage (GTDB taxonomy): Bacteria > Planctomycetota > Planctomycetia > Pirellulales > JALHLM01 > JALHLM01. Next base: position 66,868 of record CAZUBB010000001.1, on the reverse strand, counting down.
AAAAATGGCCGTAACTCCCTCCGCTCACGCTACCGGCTCGCTTCATTCAGCGAGTCGAGCCGTTACACTTACCGGGAAAGGTCTCAACGACTACCGCCGGAGCGGCTGCCATCGCGTCTGCCAACCCATCGCGACGATCTGCGGGCGCTCGCCATGCTACGGGCGGTTACTACACGCCGCCGGAGCTGGCGCGCGTCGTGGTGCGGCGGGCGATTGATCCGCTCTTGGATCGAGCGATTCCGCCGGGCGCATCGCCGTCTTGGCGCAATTTGCGGCGGGCCATCGGCCTCAAGATCATCGACCCGGCCTGCGGAGACGGCAACCTGCTGGCCGCGGCGGCGGAATACCTGGTGGAGTGGTTATCCTCACGCATCGACAAGTTTTCGGAGAACCGCCTGCGTGGCGCCATCGTGCGGCGCTGCCTCTACGGCGTCGATCTCCAGCCCCAAGCAGTTGCCGCGGCCGAGCGTCGATTGCTCGCGTTGGCCGGCGATCGAACTGGACGTTGTGTTGTCCTCGCGCGGCATCTCCGGAGCGCCGACAGTCTGCTCGCGAACATTGAATCGTTCTGGCCGAACGTGGCGAACGCCGGAGGCTTCGACGCCGTGGTCGGAAACCCGCCGTTTGTCGATGCGGAAACGATGGCGCGGACCGCGCCGGAGCGTCGCACTGAATATTGCGCGCGATGGCAAACAGCGCGAGGCAATTGGGATCTCAGCGTTCCTTTTGTTGAGCTAAGCGTCGAGTTGGCGCGGCCCGGCGGGCAGGTTTCGCTCGTGCTTCCCAACAAACTGCTGAGCGCGCGCTATGCCGCGGCGCTGCGGAAACACTTGCGACGGTTTCGGCTGCGAGCTCTCGACGATTTCAGTGCGATGCCATTGTTCGATGGCGCGGATGTTTACCCGATCGTGATGCACATCGAGCGCTCTGCGCCATCGGACGGCGACACGATTCAGACCGGCGGCGTTGCGGAGCGAAACCACGCCGGCAACGTCCCGCATGAGGCATTTGCGCGACTTCCGGACGCCGCGTGGCACTTGCTCCTCTCGCCGCGAATGGCCGAGTATGCCAAGGTGTGGCGGCAGGCGACGCCGCTTGGCTCGTTGGCGCAAGTCAGTGGCGCGGCGACCGTCGCCGAGGCCTACGAAATGGCGGGCGCGATTGTGGACGGCGGCGAAGGTTCGGCTCGCCATCCGATGGTCAATACCGGCACGCTGCGCCGCTTCTCGCACACCTGGGGCCGCAGCCCGCTCCGGTATTTGGGTCAAAGTTACTTGCGCCCCGCGATCGCGAGAAGTGAACTCCAAGCGCGCTGGCCACGCCGCGCCGCGCAGGCCGGCGCGCCGAAAGTCATTGTCGCAGGGATTTCCAAGGAGTTGCGGGCGTACTTTGATGCTCGTGGCGAATTGCTCGCCGCGAAATCGACGGTCGTTATTACGTCGTCGCAGATTGACCTGCGGCTGCTGGCGGCGCTCTTGAATAGCCGTTGGATGAGCCAGCTTTATCGCGATCATTTCGGCGGCCTGGCCTTGCAAGGCGGCTACCTGCAATTTACGACGGCGCATCTGAGAGCTTTGCCGTTTCCATCGCGCGAGAGATTGGTCGAGCGCCGATCGTTGGTCGGTACGATCCGCACACTGGTGGAGCAAATCCAAGGGACCAACGACGCCAGCGAGCTTCAACGACTCGACGAAAAAATCGAGTCCGCAGTCATGGCGCTCATTGCAGCATAGCGTTCAGGCCTGGCCGAAGCGCGCCTCGCTGACCCAGCGGTAGAGGCTCACGAGATCATCGATCGGGATGTCACTCGGCGCAAATCGCTCCGGCGGGATCTCGAATCGCTGTTCGAGTTGCCGCTCCAGCCGGGTATCGCCCACCAGGATGCGCCCCGCGTTCTCCGCCGTTTCGCAGACGTACCGTTGCAGTCGCGAATCGGCGTCCGCGGCCACGAGCTCGTGCGGATAGGCCGACGCCACGTACGGCGCGCCGGATTCCAGCGCCAGGTGGCCGTCGATCCAAAGGTGCTGCACGTGGATGATGTGCGGATCGAAACTCGCAATTTCCTCGTCGAGCCCACAGCGGAGCGCCTCGCGATAGGCGCCGATCTGTTCATCGTCGAGCGAAGCGAACGAACGGCGGTCGAACGGTTCCGCGTAGAGCGTGGGTAGCTCGTGGGGAAAGTCGGCCACCGAGGCGTCGGGCGCGCAGACCATCGTGCGCGCGGCGCTCACCGTGGACGGCATCGCGCCCGCGAGCAGCACGCGGACTTCGTGCCCGGCGGCCGCGAGGCGTTCGAAGAGGCGATAGACGTTCGCCCCCCCGATTCCCTGGTGAAACGGTTGATGGCTGGTCAGCAAGACGCGCATAGCGTGTGGCGAATGCGTCCGGTGGCGGAATCGTCGGCGATGAGGGCTTTCGTACATGGCGCGTCAGACCGGGCGCGGTGGGCGACGCGGATGCGAATTCCCAGGCCTTACGTTAGCCGCCGCGGGGCTGGATGCCAACCGCGAAAAACGGTCGACGCAATCCGTGCGTGTCCGTACGACGCCGGCAATTTGCCGTGACGTCCGCACTGCTATAATCGCGGCCCGGCAATGCAACGGGGAAATATGAGCGGAGAGTTCCGAGCCATGGCATACGGATTCGGCATCGTGGGCTGTGGGATGATTGCGCGGTTTCATGCCAGGGCGATCGCCGACGTGCGGGGCGCGAGGCTCGTGGGGTGCTACAGCCGCCGCGCCGAGGCCGCCGAGGCGTTTTCCGCCGAACACGGCTGCCAAGCGCACACCACGCTAAAGGGGATGCTCGAAGATCCGCGCGTCGACGTGGTGACGATCTGCACGCCCAGCGGCGCGCACCTGGAGCCCGCCGTGGCCGCCGCGAAGGCGGGCAAGCATGTGATCGTCGAAAAGCCGCTCGAAATCACGCTGCGGCGTTGCGACCGGATCGTCGAGGCCTGCGAACGGAGCGGCGTGCGGTTGGCGACGATTTTTCCATCGCGATTTCACGACAGCAGCCGCACGCTGAAGGAGGCAGTCGCCGCCGAGCGCTTCGGACGGTTGACGCTCGGCGACGCCTACGTGAAGTGGTTCCGAACGCAAGCGTATTACGATAGCGGGGCGTGGCGCGGCACGTGGGAGCTCGACGGCGGCGGCGCGCTGATGAACCAGGCGATTCATAACGTCGATCTACTGCAATGGCTGATGGGCGCCGTGGCCGAGGTGCATGCGCAGACGGCGCTGTTGGCCCATGAGCGCATCGCTGTGGAAGACACTGCAGTCGCCGCGCTGCGTTTTGAGAATGGCGCGCTCGGCGTGATTGAGGCGACGACGTCCGTGTATCCCGGCTATCTCAAACGACTGGAGTTGCACGGCACGGCCGGTTCCGCGGCGCTGGAAGAGGAGGACATCGTACGTTGGGATTTTGCCAAGCCGCACAAGCGCGACGAAGCGATTCACGCGGCGATGCAGCGCACGAAAAGCGGCGGAGGGGGCGCGGCGGATCCCAAGGCGATCGGCCACCATGGGCACACGCGGCAGTTCCAGGATTTCGTCGACGCGCTGAAGAAAGACCGTCCGCTGGCCATTGACGGGCGCGAAGGACGCAAGGCCGTCGAGATTATTCTCGCGATCTACAAATCAGCGGAGAGCGGCAAAGCGGTGAAGCTGCCGTTGGCTTCCGATCCGACGCTCAAGGCGCGGCGACGGTGACGGTTACACGAGCGCTTGTTCGCCAGCGCGGCGGGGCCAGCGTTTGAACGGCTGGTCGGATTGCGTGGTTTTGCCGACGAGTTGCGTGAAGGAATTCACCGCCGTGTAAAGGCCGAGGAAGCGTTCCAGCACCGAAGCGAACAGAAAGATGCCGGTGCCGACGTATTTCTGCTCGTCGAACTCGACGGTGACTTCGATACCGCGGCAGAAACCGCCCGCGTAGTCGCCGCCGGCGCGGCCGATCACGCGGCGGGTGTGAATGGCGGCGACCCCTTCGATCATCTGCCGCGTTACGTCGGCGAGTTGCTGCTGGCCGGCGTTGGGGTCGCTGAAATCGTAGAGGCGAAGGATCTCGCATAGCGCCTCGCGACCCGCCACGGGATCGGAAAGCGAAAGATAATTGAGCGACAGGTGGGACATCAGCCCCCAGTAGCGTCCGCGGCGATGCGGGGGGCGCAAGGGGAGCGTCGGGGCCTTGAGGCAGCGGATGCCGGACAGCGGCGCGGCGCCTTCCAGTTCGAAGAAGAGCCGTTCGCCGGCGTACTGCAATTGCGCGGGAAGATCGCGGTTCGTGCAGGTGGTGCGCACGACGAGCGTCGACTCCGCGGGGAGCGTCGGTTGGAAGTTGAGGTCGACCAGGTGCAAATAAACGTCGGTGCCGCGGTCATCGACGAGGTTCGAAGGCCGGCGATCGGTGTACCAGAACGCCTGATCGTCGCGGCGGTGCGATTCGTGATGAAACGAATAAAACGGGTGAAATTGCTTCACGGCCGAGGTGACGGGATCGATGCTGACCAGCTCGTTGACGGAATAAACTTCGGTGCCGAGCGGCTGGGCCACGTCGGGCACGACGCGGTACTCGTGCTTGCGCTGCGTGACGAGGACCGGCTCCGCGGTTTGCTCGAACAGATTGATGATCGGCGTGCAATTGAGCTGGAACGTCGAGGCGTCGACCCATTCCGCGAGGCGTTTGTCGTGGTGATTGAGGAACAGCACGACTTCCAGCTTGTTCTGGTAGCCGGCGCGGCAGACCTGTTGCCAGCCGGAGACGTCGACGAAGAGGAACTTTTCGCGGAAGGCGAAGAACTCGCTCAGCAGGCGGTACCCGAGGAAGCTCTGCGGAGGGTATTCCAGCAGCGCCTCGTCGCGTGCGAATCCGACCTGGTGGAGCGACTGCTCGGGGTTCGTGGCGAACGTAGGTCGCTCCACGCCGGCGTCGAGCGAGCGGAACAGCACCTGCGTCGTGTTGTTGAAGATCAACTCATACAGCAACGACGTGACGTAGCTGTCGCCGTAGAGAAATAACCGCATCCGATCGAGCGACAGGTCGGAGAACTTCGCGCCAGAGAGCGTCTCGAACTGCAATCGCAGCGCGGCGGCCGTGCGGCGCGGCGGCGTGAGGTCGCGCGGGAACGGCGGCGCCTCGAGCGACGCGTGGACCAGCTTCACCGGCCAGAGCGTGACCGGATAGCCGGTGCGGAAGCGGCAAAGCGTGCCCGAGACCGGCGCGGTGCGCAACCGGCTGTGGCGATCGATCAAGAAGCCCTCGGGCAACTGCCCTCGGGCAGCGTCGAGCTCGAACTGCACGACCGACATCGACGGAATCGGCGACAGATAATGCGGGTAAACGACGCTCAGCAGAGCGTCGGTCAGCTCTGGGAACTCGTCGTCGAGCTTGTGATGCACCCGCGCTGCAAGCAGCGCGAACGATTCGATCAGCCGCTCGACGTGGGGATCGCCGCTTTGCGTCGGTTCGAGCAACAGGCGGCCGGCGGCGGCGGGGTAGCGCGCGGCGAACTCCTGCGCCATCTGCCGAATGAAGACCAGTTCGCGTTCATAGTATCCGTACAGCGCGTCGGTCATGCGTGATTAGCCTCTTGTTTCCTTGACCGAGGCCGAGCCGGTCGTGAGCTCCAGGACCGTTTCGAACGAGACGTCGGGGAACGGGGCGACGCGCATCTTGGCTTCGATCTGAAACCGCACGGCGAGTTGATCGGTTGCGTTCGGATCGCTCACCAGGTGGACGCGAACGTCGACTAGCCGCGGTTCAAAACGCTCGATGATTTCTTCAATCGACCGCCCAATCGCCTGGCGACTGTGCGCCGAGGCCGTCTTCACCGAGCCGAAGTCGGGCAGGCCGAACGCCAGCGGCGTGGACTGCAACTCCGGGTACTCCTCAGGCAAATGAATCACGGCCAGCCGTGTGTTGAGAAGTTCTTCCAAGTCGCGGCCGACGACCGAAACCATCTGCTCAATGCCATACCCACGCCTAAAGGCCGTCCCGCCCGAGTCCGGATCGATCAAGCGATCGAGCATGGATGGAGTAACGCCTTTTTCGGCGGCGGATTTGGACATGGGGATGAGGAGAAAAGAAGAAAAGGAGAAAAGAAGGGGAACGGACAGTTTTCGGTGTACAGTTTTCAGAGGGGCAGCGCGTGGTTGATTTTTTGAACCGCGGAGACGCTGAGACGCAGAGGAACGAAGCGCAGTCTTGAGGAATGGGTTTGCCGTCTCGAAGACGCACGACGAGTTCAAGTGACTCGCGGGGCCGAAACTTCTTTTCTCCTCTTCTCCTTTTCTCCTCCCCCCACTCACTCATTCACCACCAGTTCTCTCCATTCCAGCAACGGCATCGAGTCGTCGTCAAGCAAAAACATCTTGGCGCCGCGGCCGAGGACGGGGCCGCCGGTTTCGATCCAGTCGCTGGTGCGGCCGAGTTTCACGGCGTCGTCCTGGTGTTCAAACGATTTTGGGTACAGCGCCGGCAGGAAGACCTCGCCCGAGGTTTCCGAGTGCGATTCGAGCCGGGCGCCCGGCCAGATCAGATCGCGCGGAAAACGGGGCGGATTCATGGCAATCGTGGCGATCGCTTCGAGCGGCACCCAAAAATACTCTCCCTTGGCCATCACCTCCAAGACCGTTCCGAGGAGATCGTCGCAATCGCAGAGGAATTGAAACGGTTTTCCGTTGAGCGTCCCGGTCACCGTGGGGGTCTTTTCGCGGGCTTGTTCCAGCGATTGCTGGGCCGCCGCGGGGTCGCCTTCGCGGAGCTGCTTGACCGCTTGCAGGCGGAGGAGGACGTGCTCCGAAGGCTCGAGGAGAAACTTGGGCTGGGTCCCTTCGTTGAACACCAGCCGGCGCTTGCGCTCCGATTCCAGGAGATTGCGGTAGTTCTGCGCCGCCATCTGGAGTTCCATCTCCTCGTACTTGAGCGCGTCGATCTGCCGCGTGGCGCGGTCGAGGTCGCCGGCGAATGCGGCCAACTCGAACAGAAATAGCCGCTTGCCTTGATCGCCGGGGTTGGTTTTGACATCAGCCAACTGCGCGTCAATCGCCTCGGAAAGGCGACCGGCGCTGAAAAGCTCGTGTGCGTTCATGGGAGAGAGGGGAGTTTGGAGTTAGGAGTATGGAGAACGGAGTTGGGAGCCAGGAGTCAGGAGGGTGGTGCTCGGCGAAAGGATTTTCTCCTCCGTACTCCGAGCTTCGCACTCCGTTCTCCTATTCCTGCGGCCTCCAGCCTACGGCCTGCCGCCTGCTCACGCTGCTTCTTCGCTGCCGCCGCCGCTGGTGTGTTCCGCTTGTTTTTGGAAGTCCCAGCCTTTGATGTTTTTGGTCCCGAGCGAACCCGCCTTCGACTGCGGGCGGTAGATCATTTCGCATGTCTGGAAGCAGAACTCGACGGTTTCGCCCGGGGGCTCCTTGCCTTCCGTTTCGAGGCGGTAGCCGACGACGTAAACGCCGCCAAAGAGGATCGTGAGATAGGTTTTCGGGCCGGCGGAATCGGTCTTGCGAAACGTGAGTTTGGCGAGTTTGAAGTCGTTGTATTCGGGGCGGATTCCGGAGTGCGAGTTCGAGAAGTAGGCCTGCATCAAGAGCGGCGACGCGACGTCGACTTGCTTGCGGACCTGGAAACGGTAGTCGTCTTCGATCTTGCCGGTACGCTGGCTCGCGGCCTTGCCCATGGGGGGCATGTTCATCTCCATCGATTCCTCGCCCGAGGCCTCGGCGCGGCTTTCCATCAACTCCTGCAAGTCCTCCTGCTGCTTCATCGCGGCCAAAGCCTTCGAGTTCGCGAAGGTGAACTGCGTAATTTCCATGGCGGCGGGCGTGTTGCCGCCGCGGCGCTTCTTCGTATCGGCGGTCTCCCCTTTGATGCTGTTGCGCATCTTGCCATCCGGCGCACCGTTCGTGGTGAGTTCGAGAAATGCGTCGATGGGATCGGGCATGGCGGGGGGGGGAGAAAAGGAGAAGAGAAGAAAAGGAGAAGAGGAGGGGTAGTTTTCGGTGTTCAGTTTTCAGTGGGCGACTCGTCGCTCCTATGATACTACGCGTCGCTCCCGATTCCTTACTCCGTTCTCCTTGCTCCGTGCTTCGTACTTCTGGCTCCTGGCTCCTCTCCCCTAAAAATTCTTCCACCAGCTCGCCATCATCGCGACGCTGTAGACCTGGTCGCCGGAGAGGGGGACGCTGGCGGCGCAACTGGCGCCCCAGCCTTTGCCGTAGAGGACCGTGAGGCCCGTCGTGAGGTCGAAGGTGTTTTCTTGTTCGAAGACCGTCAGGCTGGGCGTGTTGAGCAGGTCGGAATCGCCGACCGGCAGGTTGTACTGGTTGTCGCCGAGGACGCCTTTGCCGTAACCTTCGATTTGCCAGGCGACGGTGTGAATCGGCAGCCCGACTTCGCGGCGGAGCCAGCCGAAGAACCCGCAGCGGTAGTTATCCGCGCCGCAGCTATCGCAGTTGTCGCCGTCGCAGCAGGGGCCGCAATTGTCGACGCCGTAGCCGCCATAAAGCTTGCTGTACCGCGCGCTGCAGGGGTCGCGATATAGGAAACGGCCATAGCCCAGCATGTAGGTGATCTGATCGACGCCGGTGTTGCCCGTGGGAAGGCCGAACTGGAAGCCGGTGTTGAAGAATCGCTCGCCGAAGCTGTGGTGCCAGATCAGGCCGGGATAGACCGACGTGGAATCTTCGCGCGATTCCTGCGGCTGGACGTTGCCCTCGAACGTGAGGGCCAGCACGCCGGAGATGATGTTGCGAGTGTCGCGATAAAAGACGCGCTTGAACGCCACCTGGGGATTCGCCCAACTGTCGGCGAGGATCTGCCCGTCGGTGAAGTTGATGTGTTCGCCCTGAAATGACACGCTGAAGTTGCGCGACACGGCGAGTTCGAAGCCGACGCGATTGCGGACCTGGTTGGGGCGTTCCCCTTCGTCGGTCTCAAGCCCGAGCGCTGTGGCCTCTTGAATC
>CAZUBB010000001.1:54405-57901 GCA_964618485.1 uncultured Pirellulales bacterium | reverse complement strand
GTCCGATCGAGTAATCGGCGGCGAATGCGAAACCGTACCAGGCGTGGGTGATCGGCTGCGCGCTGTAATTGTTGAAAATGTTCAGGCGGTTCTGCGCGTCAAGGTGACCGAGCAGATTGATCGGCGCTGAGACGCAATAACGCCGCGCGGGGGGCGCGTCATAGAAGACCTCTTCGGACTCCATCGGCTCGTAGACGGTCTCCTCGTAGGCGACCTGCTCTTCGGCGTACTCGACATCGGCGGGAGGGGCCTGCTTGCGCTTGGTCTTGGCGGCCGGGCGCTTCGTCGTGGCTGGCGGCGTGGCCACCGGTCGGCACGTCAGGCAGGGTTTCTGCTCGGCGGGCGTGGCGCCTTGGGCGGCGTGGTGTGGCCAGCCGAGGACCGCGGCCGTGAGCAGGAGGAAGACTCCGAGTCGAAGCGTCATGGGGGCACCTGAGATTCGGATCGAGGGGCGGTCCGGCGAGGGGGCCGCGGCGGAAGTTGCCGCGCGGCACGATCGCTACAACCGTCACATTCTCCAGAATCGGAACGGGCCAGCGGGGTGCTTGAGCGTTAGAGTCCCCCGAAACGGAAATCTTCACGCTCCAAGTGCTTGGTGCGGGACACTTTACGGGTCGCGGCGACTGGTGAAACTGCGTTGAGTTTGAGGCGCAAGCGACGGGTCATGCAAGAACGGTCGTTCGCGGCCGTTGGCCGTACCCTGCTGTCAGGTGATGTCTCAGAAATCCGCTGGAAAACGGCGGTTTTTGAAGCACGAGAATCTGGCGAGAAATCAATACAAAACGTAGCAATCGTGCGCAGCGCGTGGTTATAAAGAATTCATGTTGGCACTCCCGCGCCCGGAGGCCCTCATCACGGGTTGAACTAAGCTCCTCTTTTTCGACGGGCACTTCACCATGCCGATTGCAGTCGCATGTCAATGCGGGAAGCGGTTTCAGGCGAAAGACGAGTTAGCCGGAAAGCGGGTAAAGTGCCCCGGTTGCGGTAATCCGTTAGCGATTCCCACGCCCCAGCCTGCGCTCGGCGGCGAGATGGACGATTTTTTTGGCCCTGCGGCAGGCGACCCGCTGTTCGCCGGCGGCGCGGCACCCGCCGGGTTCGGCCCGCCGGCGATGCCGGGCGCAGGAGGACCGCCGCGTGCGCGTCGGAAGCAAGGCCCCAATATGGTGCTGATCGCCGGCATCGCGGGGGGCGGCGTCGGCTTGTTGCTGATCATGATCGTCGTACTGCTGCTGGTGTTTGGGAAAAAGGGCGGCACGGAAGTTGCGCAGATTTCCCCTCCGGTGGTCGAGCCGGCCGCCGTCACGCCGGCTCCGGTGGCGGCGCCGACGCCCACGGCGGTTGCGCCGCCCGTTCCGACGGTCAGTACGCCGCCGGTTACTCCGACGCCGACGCCGAATGCGGAGGGAACTCCGACAGCGACTCTGACTTACAACGGCACCGATAGCGCCGGCAACCCAGTGGAGATTACGGAAGTCGACAGCGGCGGCAGTGGCTCCAGCAAGCGGACGCCGTTGACGCAGGCGGTGACCAACTGGCACGTCAAGGCGGATGGGATGTTTCGCGGCGCCATCGCCAAGGAAGGTGAAAAGCTGGAGGACGGCGTGATCGTTTACCAGTTCAGTTGGATGACGCAGTTGCTGCCGTACCTGGGACACGAGCGGATCCACAAGAAATTCGACTTCAAGAAGTCGTGGCACGAGGCCGGAAATTATCAGGCGTCGCAGTACCGCATTCCGCAATTTCTGACGCCGGGGGACGACCGCAAAGCCTGGGAAGGCTATCAGTTCCCGAACCTCGGTCTGTCGCATTTCGTGGGGATGTCAGGCGTCGAAGAAACGCGCCAGGAAGTGGCCGCGAAATTCAAGCGCGACCACGAGCGGGCGGGCATCTTCGGCTATGAAAGCGTCGCCAAGGAGAGCGAGATCACCGACGGCAAGAACCAGACGATCATGGTCATCGGCGCCGGCGAGCTGATCGGGCCCTGGGCGGTCGGCGGCGGCGTAACGGTGCGCGGCGCACGGGCGACGCAGATCGACGCGGACGGAAAGCCGACCTACGACTATTTCAACTCGCACGACGGCTTCGGCACCAAGGGGCAGGAAGGCCCGCAGACGATGTTCGCGGACGGCTCCGTGCGGATCTTGAATCCGAAAATGGACCCCGCGGTGTTCCGCGCGATGTGTACCATCCACGGCAAAGAGACGGTCGATCTGAAGGACGTCGGCGCTACGAAAGAGAAGTTCGCGACGCAGGACTTCGACCCGCTCAAGAATGAAGCGGAAATCAAAGTGCTCGTGGTGCGCCGCATCGGCGACGGCGGCGATGATTCGGATGACGAAGGCGACGATGACTCGAAGGACGATGGCGACGGCGACAAAGGCGACGAAGGAAGCGGCAGCGACGACAAGAGCGACGAGTGACGCTACGAGACTGAGTCACAGATCGCGGGAAGTCACCATCTATTAATCACAAGGGGCATGATATGAAGCGCTGGGCGTTGGCATTCGTGGCGGTGTGTCTGGCAGCGGTTCCGGCCCGGGGCGATATCGTGGTTTACACCGTGCCTGGCCTGGGCGGCCTGGTTACGGTCACGCTCGAAGGGACGATGAAGGATCTCCCCGTGCTAAGCGGCGGGCAGCCGTTGATTTCCTTCAATAGCCCCGCGACCGGCGTCTTGCGCATGAAGAAGAGCGAGGTCAGCCGGAGCATCAAATGCCCGACGACGAAACAGTTGTTCGCGAAGAAGCTCAATCAGGCCAAGGGGGACGCCGTCAAGTTGATGGAAGTGGCGGAATGGGCGTTGAAGCATGGAATGCTCGAAAAGTTCCGCGAATGCGTCAAGGCCGCGTACACGCTCGATGCTACGAACGCAGAAGCAAAGCGACTGACCGATCTGATGCAGGAGATCGATACGATCGACCTGGGGGAGTCGACGGAACTCGAGAGTTTTCTGCGCAATCGCGTCGGCTCGGCGAAGAACATGGAGTTCCGCAAGAGCAAGCACTTCATTCTGTATCACAACACGAATAAAGGGGGGAAAGACGGCAAGCCGGCGGGCCCCAAGAAGGGTGATCGCGCGGAACAGCGCCTGGCGCTCTTGGAAAAGGTGTACGAGAGCTTCCTTTTCAAGTTCTATTCCAAGGGGATCAAGCTCGACATCCCCAAGGAACGCCTGATGGTGGTGCTGTTCGAAGAGGAGAAGCAGTTCCTCAACTACGCGGAAATGGTCAGCCCGTCGCTGCAGGGCGTGGCGGGCTTCTGGAGCCACGTCGATAACATCGCCGTGTTTTACGATCACGGCGGCACGGAGGAATTCAAATCGTTGCAGGAACTCAATCGCGCGCTGCAAGATCAAAAACAGGAAGCCTACCGGTTGCAGCGCGCGGGAATCGGAGGCGACAACGCCGACATCGTTCATCGGGCGGAAGCGATCGACAAGATCTTCAACATGTGGCAGCAAAACCAAGACATCACGGTCGTGAGCCACGAGTGC
>CAZUBB010000001.1:0-54395 GCA_964618485.1 uncultured Pirellulales bacterium | reverse complement strand
CGTCCACCAGATGGCGGGCAACACCGGCCTCTTGCCGCGGCATGTGATGGTCCCCTCCTGGGTTCACGAAGGGTTGGCCACGTACTTTGAATGCCCGAAGGACGCGTCGTGGTCGGGGATCGGTGCGGTGAACGAAGAACGCTTGGAATGGTATCGCGCGCTGGAACGAGGCCAAAAGGAAGTCTCCAGCCTGGAGTGGATCGTGAGCGATCAGATCTTTGACCTCGCGGCAACGCATGCCGGCAGATTGCACGCGTACGGTCAGGCCTGGGCGCTAACGCACTTCATGCTCGAGGAACACCCGCTGGAGATGCTGGCGTTTTACGATCGACTGGGGAAGATGCCGCCGGACGTGATCTTCTCGCCGGAGGTGCTGCACAAGACCTTCGACGAGGCCGTGAAGATCGATCGCGACAAGCTCACGCGCGATTGGCGCAACTACATGGACGATCTGAAAACCGACGTCGATCTGATGATGGAAGAAGCGGACGGCAGCGAGGATTAACCCTCGCCAGGCTATTTCCCGTCGTCGCGGAGGATCATCGACTTGATTTCCTCCTCCGGCGTCCCTTCCTGCACCTGCGTGACCCGGCCGTCACCGAAGAGCACTGGCACGGGACCGGGGCCGTCGCTGGAGATGCTCTCGAACTCCGGATCGTTGATGGCGAAGCTCATCGAATCAAACTCGATGTCGCGCGGTTCGCACCAGATGATGTCGGATTCGCCGATCGTCGTCACTAGAATCGTGCTGCCGTAAGGATCCGTGACGCCGTTCAACGAGACGCTCTCCGCACCGGGGAACATGGTCCTCTCGCCGGTGATGACCACGTAGTTCGTGTACATTGCCGAGTCATCGGGAGAGTTCGGATCTACGAACAGGGGCATCATCACGTCGTGCAGCCGGCGGTTGTTGGGGCCGTCCCACGGCTCGTCGAAGTCGTATTGGTCGTACAACGCCTTTTGCTCGATAAATGGCAGGATCAGCACGCGCCAACTGTGCATGGGCTTGCCGTTTTCGTCGGCGATGTAAGCCGGCGGCAACGTGCCATACGTCGCCTGGTAGGTGTGGAGCGCCAGGCCGATCTGCTTGAGGTTATTCGTCGACTGCGCTTTCCGCGCGGCGCTCCGCGCCGCCTGCAGCGCCGGCAACAACAGGGCGATCATGATTCCGCCGCAGACGACGAGCGCGAACAGCCCGCCCACCACCGCCACGGCAATCGCGACTCCGCTGCCGCCGCCGCTTCGCGTGGGCGGGGCCGCGGAAGGCATCGCCCCCGCGGCGTACGGAATCGTGATCGGCTTCGCACAGTGACTACACGGCCCGCTCTGCCCGGCGAATCGATCGTCCACGCTGGTTTGCGCGCCACAATGCGGGCAGGTAAACGGAATCGGCATGGTACGGCCCCGGCGTGAGTGGTCTTAACGATCGCCAGGGGAATGTAGCGGATTCCGCGGGGGGAAGCAAATTCGTCCCTTGGACTCTATTTCCCGTCGTTGCGAAGGATGAGGGACTTGACCTCTTGTTCCGGCATCTCTTCCTCGAGTTCGCGCACGCTTCCGTCGCCCATAGCGACCGGCGCCCCGCTGAAGGTCTCGTTTTTTATGCCTGGCCGCGTCGGGTCGTTGATCTTTAGGCTCATCTTGTCAAACTCCAGGTCGCGCGGCTCGCACCAGACGATGTCAGACTCGCCGATCGACACGACGGCAAGGACTGTGCTTAGACCATCGCGCACGTTTCGAACTTTGACGGCCTTCGCGCCGGGGAACATCGTGTTTTCGCCCGTGATGACCGCATAGTTTGTGTGTGAACTCGTGTCGTCGGGAAAGCTCGGATCGGCGTACATGGGTGGCATCAGCGCATGCAGCCGCCGGTTGTTGGGACCGTCCCACGGCTCGTCGAAACGGTATTGGTCGTACAAGGCTTGCTGATCCATGTAGGGCAGGATCAACACCCGCCAGCTGTGCATGGGCCGACCGTTTTCATCCGCAATGTATGCGGGCGGAAAGGTGCGATACTTCGCATTGTATGTGTGAAGCGCGAGCGCGATTTGCTTGAGGTTATTGAACGACTGCGCCTGACGATGGGCTGCATGCGGAGTAGTCAACGCCGCCATGAGCAATAACGCCATCACCACGCCGATAACAAGCAAGACGATGATTCCAATCAGTCCGCCGGCAGGACCGAATTGGCCGTGTGTTTCCCGCGCTGAGGAGTTCTCTGCGGCGGGCGCTGATGGAATCGTAATCAGCTTCCCGCAATGACTGCATGGCCCGCTTTGGCCGGCGAAGTGATCGTCGACATCGGTCGTGGCGCGGCAGTGCGGGCAGGTGAAGGGGATTGGCATTCCCCGAGTCTAAATCATCGCGCGATCCGCGGCAAATTGCGCGCTAGGCGGTCGCGGGGGCCTGCGAGAGATTCAAGGCGATTGGCGCACTGCTAGTTGCTTTCGCGCGGCGAGCGAGGGCGGCGCTCGTGGTCAGGTTCGCGGTGAGCCCCGCGATGAAGAATACGAGCGCGTGGTCGAGCGGCGTGTAGGAAAGCTCGTGGAACATCAACTGCGTCGCGTAGATGGCGAACACGCCGAGCGCGAGCGGGCCGAGCGCGCGAGCCCAATCGGGTTCGGCGGCGTCGCGGGAGAGTAACCAAGCGCGGCGCGACCAGCCGGTCAGGACCGCCAGAAACAGGCCCAATCCGACGAGCCCGGTCTCGGTGAGCAGGCTCAGGTAGCCGTTGTGGTGGACGTAGCCGCGGATTTGTTCCAGGGGAAGGTCGCTCGTGCGATCGGCGAGGTAATCGAGCTTCGCCGTGGGGAACTGTCCGAAGCCGAAGCCCCAGATCGGGCGATCCTGGAACATCAACCATGAGACGTAGGCGAAGCTACCGCGCATGTCGACCGAGTTGCGGGTGTCGGCGACGGAGCCTTCGCGCTGCAGGCCGATGATGGAATCGAGCTTGAACACCAGCAGGAACAGCGCGCCGGCGATCGCACCGCCGAAGGCGAGCCGCCGCCATGGCGCGGGGAACGTCATCGCGACGACGACGAGCGCGGCAATGCCCGCGCCCATCCAAACGCTGCGCGTGAGCGAAACGTAGAGCCCCGCGGCGAAGAGTGGGACGAGCGCGGCGAGGGCGAGTTTTCGCGGTCGCGTCGGCGCCGTACGGAGCAACTGCCAAAGCGCCAGGAGCGCCGTGGAGAGATACACGCCGTACGTGACGGAGTGGACCATCGGGCCGCGGGCGCGGCCGAAGTGGAGGCCGACGTTGGGATCGGCGATGTAACGCGGGAAGACGAACGACCAGAGCCCCGCCGTTTCGCAGAGACCGGTGACGGCGAGATACGCGCCGAAGGCGACCATGGCGCCGAGCACGTGCCGCAGGCGCGATTCCGACAGCGGCGACTGCCGCGCGATCCAATAGACGCAGAAGGGAATCAAGTAACCGCCGGCCAGTCTCCAGACGGGCGAGGTTTCATGGGGGCTCGCCTGCCAGCCAGCGAGGAGCATGCTGATGGTGAGCGATGCCAGGAAAGCGAGCAGCAGCCAGTCGAGCGGCGTCATCGGCTTGGGATCGGCCTTGCCGAGCCGTCGCTGCACGACGTACGCCGCGATGACGCCGAGGAGCGCGAGGCGATCGATGGTGAGCGGCAGCGGGCCGACCGAGAAGGCGAAGAAGTCGTGTCCCAGGCAACAGAGCGCGAACAGAAAGACCAGGCAACCGCCGATCAGCGAGCCGCGGAGGACGAGCGCCGTCCCCCAGATCACGGCGGCGAGCGCGGCGATTGCGAGGAGGAAGTCCATCGAAAGTCCCATCGGCGACGGAGTCGCCTCCCACAGGTTCAATGGGTGTGGAGTGCTGGCGGAAGTTTACGTTACCGTCCGGGGGCCCAGCGGCCGGTGGCGATCGATTCCAAAGCGCCGCGGAGGCCGGCGCCGGGGCCCACGGCCGCGCGGGTGCGATCGCCGGCAGGAACGTTGGACCCGCTTTCGGAAGCGGTGGCCGTCAGGAAGACGAGGCCGAAGCCGATCGTCAGGCCGCCGACGAGGCCGCCAAGGACGATCATCGCGCGGCTCGGGCCGACGGGGCGGTCGCCGGTGTCGGGGCCGTCGATCAGCGTGATCACTCCAGGGCCCTTGGCGCCGGCCTGATTGGCTTGCGCCTCGGACAGTTCGCGGCGGGCCTTCTGCAGCGATTCGGATCGCTGGTTGACGTCGGCGGTGAGGTTGGAGTAGCTCGCGCGGAGGCCGGCGAGATTCTGCAGGCGCTGATGATTCGCATTGACCTGGGTTTCCAGAGAGGCGATCCGCGCGGCGTTGAGATCGAGGTCAACGGCCACGCCGCGCACGGCGTTTTCCAGCTCGTTGTGAACCTGGTCGGCGACGTTTCTTTCGGCGAGCACCGCGGCCGCGACCAAGGGGTGCGCGTCGGACATATTGCCGCGCAGTTGCGCGGTGCGAAGTTGAGCGTCGACGAGGCCGTCCTTCAAGCGGCGGAGCGCCGGCTGTGACTCGAGCAAGCGGTTGGGAGTCGCCAGCAGTTTCGCCTGGTCGTTTTGCGCCGCCTGCAACAAGGTCAACAGTTTTTCATTTTCTTGACGCAGCAACCTGGCAGTGCGGAGCTCAGTTTCGATTTCCACGGTCTTTCGACGGAGGTCGCTGTCGCCATTGTTGCCGGCGTTGAGGAGCCGCAGCTCGGCGAGATCGCCACCGACCTGCGATTCGAGTCCTGACAACGCCTCCGTCGCGTGATCGAGGTCCTTTTCGGCGAGGGCTACGCCGCGCTCCAGCTCGGCGACCATGCTCTGGGCTTTTTCGTCGCGTAGCGAGCCGACGCGATTCCGCAGCTCCGCGGAGATCGCTTTGCTGAGCGCGACGGCTCGGTCAGGCGATTGATCTTTCACCTGCAGGTAAAACACCTCGGTCTTGCCGAACTCAGCGCCTTTGGGAGGTGTGAGGGAGACGGCGTCACGAAGATCGGAAACGGCCTGCGCGGTCGGCCAGAGCGTCGTGGCGTTGCCGTTCGGCGGGCCGACGAGGCGGAGCGCGCTTTCCAGCACTGCGCGGCTCTTGGCGAGCTCCATCACGGTTTCCTGCGCTGCTTTCATGTCGTCCAAGCCACGAAAACGGCCATCCCCTGCACCGGCGCCGGCGGCTTCGTCGCGGACGACCATGGCCTGCGACGCTTGCCAGGTGCGAGGGAGCGCCAGCGCCGCGACGAGAGCCAACAGCGTGCAGGCGGCGGCTGGTGCGAGCCATTGCCAGCGGCGTGCGGTCAGGATGTGGACGACCTCGGCCGGGCTGAGTGTTTTGGCGTTCCGTTCATTCGTCATCGTGGCGACCTTCAAAAAATCGAGCGGCGTGTCCAGGCTGTCGAGGGTTCGACAACGGGGTGCAATTCCGGGACCACATCGGTACGCGATGAAAAAACCTCAAACGGTCGTGGCGGCATCTCTTTGCGGTGGCTTCTCTTGCGAGTGGGACTTCACCCGGCGGCGGAGTTGCGTTGGCCCTTGTCCGATGTCCGCGACGTGGCGATTTCGCCACACGCGGTCGCGATCGGTCATTCCGCCGGCCGCTTCCTGGCTGACGGCGTATTGCTCGACATGCGCGTTACTTTGTGAATGTTGCACACGACCGGCGCCGTGCGGCGGGGGCGCGGCGGGTCGTGAACAGGTATCCATCCGCTGGGGTTTGCATTCTCGTCGCCGTGACAAAGACTTGCGATATATGTACGTCACGCGCGCCACGTCGTTGGAAGATTTACCGCTTTCCCCTGCGGAATGGGACCGGCTCGCGGCTGGTCGGTTTTTCGCCACCTGGACATGGATCGAGTGCTGGTGGCGGCATTATGCGCGCGACCGCCGCCGTCGCCTGGAACTGTACACCTTGCTGGTATACGACGGGCATGGACGCGTCGTCGGGGTTGCGCCCTGGTACCTGGAACGATCGCTGGCCGGGACCGGAACCGTTCATTTCCTGGGGGACGGAGAAGTTTGTTCCGACCATCCGTCGTTGCTTTGCCTCCCGGGCCATGAAGAGGAGATTGCTGACGCCGTCGCGGATTGGCTGGCCGACGACCGCCCGACCGTTTCCGATTGGCTCACCGGCCAGGCGTATGATCGCTGGGATCATCTGAGTTTTGAGTGCGTCGATCGCGACGACGTGGCGATGCAGCGGCTGCTGATGCAATTGGATGCGCGCGGCTGCCTCGTTCACTGCCGGGCGAGTTTGAACTGCTGGCTGATCAGCCTGCCCGACACGTTGGAAGCGTTCCTGGCGAAGCTCTCGAAGAATCGCCGGGCGCAGGCGCGCAAAGCGCTCGCGCGCCTCGAAGACGAGAACGAGTTCGCAGTGCGAACGGTTGAAAGCGACGTCGAATTCGATCACGGCTGGGACGTTTTCGTCGAATTGCATCAGCGGCGCTGGGAAAGTCTAGGCGAGGCGGGCTGCTTTGCCTCGCGGCTGTTCGCGGAATTCCACCGCGACGTCGCGCGGCGGCTCCTGGCGCGGGGCGAACTGCGGCTGTGGTGGCTGGAGCATCGCGGTGAACCCGTCTCCGCAGAACACCAATTCGTGCATCAGGGAACGCTGTACGCCTATCAATCGGGCCTCGATCCCGCGGCGCTCGAATTGGAGCCGGGGCGCATGACGCAGTTGGCCAGCAAGCGTTGGGCGATCGAACACGGTATCCGCCGCTTCGACTACCTTAGGGGCGACGAGAGTTACAAGAAGAACTGGCGAGCGGAACCGCAGGCGACGTGGGACGTGCGCGTCGCCGCGCCGCGGGCAGCCACGCGCATCGCGCATGGCGTCTGGTTGGCCCAAAACAAGATGAAGCGCTGGATTAAGAGGGGGCTGCGCAAGGCCCGCGATGCAGGCCGGGGAATCGCCGCGACCGCCAAGGTGAGCACGACATGATGAAGCGATGGCGCGAATTGCTCCTGGAACTGTACTACCTGTCGAGCGTCCCCTGGCGACGCCGGGCGCAGGCGCAATGGCAGGCCGCTGCGCGGGCGCCGGTGATGGTGCTGTTCTACCACCGCGTGGCGGACGATGTGACGAATTCCTGGACCTGCTCGCGGCGCGACTTTGCTCGGGCGATCGCCTGGATCAAGTCGCATTGCGACGTCGTTTCGCTCGCCGAGGCGCAGGCGCGGATTCAATCGGGGCAGAACGCGCGTCCGGCCGTGGCGATTACGTTCGACGACGGTTACGCGGAGAACATGGAGTATGCGCTGCCGCTCTTGGTAAGAGAGCAAATTCCGTGCACTTACTTTGTCGCTTCCCGTTTTGTGTTGGAGCGGAAGCCGTTCCCGCACGACGTGGCGCTCGGCCGTCCTCTGGCGCCGAACACGCCGGAGCAACTGCGCGAGATGGCGTCGTGGGGCGTTGAGATCGGCGCGCACACGCGGGGGCACGTCGATTTAGGAAAGATCGGCGACGACGGGACGCTGTTCAACGAGATCGTCGGCTCGGCGGAGGACCTCGCTGACCTGCTCAGCATGCCGATTCGTTACTTCGCTTTCCCCTACGGGCAATGGAACAACCTGAACGCGCGGGCTTTTGAGATTGCGCGCGACGCCGGCCTGGCGGGCGTCTGCTCGGCCTACGGCGGCTACAACTTTCCCGGCGAAGACGCGTTCCATTTGCAGCGCATCCATGGCGACCCGGAACTCGTGCGACTGAGGAACTGGTTGACGGTCGATCCGCGCAAGCTGCACCTACCGCGTTACGACTACGCGCCGCGCGCCGCGGCGAAGCCGGCGCCGAAGGCGGTCCGGGGATGAGCGCCCTGACCGCGGCAAGCACGCCGGCGCCGACCGACAGGCTGGCGGGGGATTCGCTCGCCTCGAGCGTGCTGATTCTGTTTGCGATCACGTTCCTGCAGCGCGCCGTGGGCTTTGGACGGAGCGTGCTCGTCTGCCGCTGGCTGGACCCCGATCAACTCGGGCGATGGGACTTGGCGTTCGGTTTTCTGATGCTAGCCGCGCCGGTGCTCGTGCTCGGTATTCCCGGCTCGTTCGGCCGGTACGTGGAGTATTTTCGCCGGCAGGGGCAAATGGCGGTGTTTCTGCGCCGCGCGACGTTGTTCACGGTCGCGATGGTCGCGATCGGCGCGACTGCACTGTGCTGGAACGCCGACTACTGGAGCGTCGTCGTCTTTGGCGATCGCGAGAGCGCGGCGCTGATCGGCTGGCTGACGTTCTGCCTCGCGGCGGTCGTGGGGCAGAATTATCTGGTGTCGCTCTTTACGGCGCTGCGGCAGTATCGCGTCGTCTCTGGGATTCAATTTGCGAGCACGATTTTGTTCGCGACGCTGAGCCTGGCTCTGCTCTGGTGCTGGCGGATGGACGCCGTGGGCGTGATCGTCGGCTACGGCGCAGCCTGTTTGCTCTCGGCGGCAGGCGCCTTGCCGCTGTTGGTGCGCACGTGGCGGAGCGTGGAAACGGCCGTGGCGCCGATTTCGCAACGGGCGTTCTGGGGAAAGCTGTTCCCATTTGCCGTCTGGCTCTGGGCCACGAACTGGCTAACGAATTTGTTTGAGGTGGCCGATCGCTACATGCTCGTTCACCACAGTGGGCTGCCGGCCGACGAGGCGCTCGCGCAGGTGGGGCAGTACCACAGCGCGCGGTTGATTCCACTGTTGTTCGTCGGACTCGCAGAGCTGATGGCGGCGATGATCACGCCGCATCTGAGTTTCGACTGGGAACATGGCCGGCGCGAGGCGGTCGGGCAGCGACTGAACCTGATTCTGAAGACCTTCGCATTCGTGATGACCGCCGGCGCCGTGGCGGTGCTATGGATCGCACCGTGGATGTTCGGGAGCGCGTTCGGCGGCAAGTTCAGCGCCGGGCTGGCAGTGCTGCCGATGACGCTCACTTACTGTCTGTGGGGTGCGCAAAGTTCCGTCGCACAGAACTATCTCTGGTGTGCGGAGAAAGCACGGCTGGCGAGTCTGTCGCTACTCGTGGGGCTGATCGTCAATATCTTGCTGAACCTCTGGTGGCTGCCGAAGTGGGGGCTGCACGGCGCGGTGGCGGCCACGATGTTCGGAACCGCCACGGCGCTCATGCTCGTGTTTGCGGCGAATCGCTCCCTGGGCATGAAACTCGATCGCGGCGCGGCTGTCGCTTCGATGTTGCCAGGATTGATCTGCTTTGGCCCCATCGTCGCGACCGTTACGCTCGTCACGATCGCCACGATTGGGCTCAGCACCAACTGGCTCCTCGCCGCCGAGGAACGCCGGACGATCGTCGCGGCGCTAGTAGGGTATCTGAGGCCCGTGGAACGCGCCGTTCAGGCGCTGCGCGAGCGATTCTCGCGCAGGGCGTCGAGCGCTTCCGTTGGATAAATGACATTGAGTTCGGATTCACCACGGAGGCACGGAGTTCACGGAGAGAAAGAAGAAGAGAGGGCGAGACGTAGATTCCGTTGCAATGCCGCGCGTCGACAAACCCAATGGCGCGAGTCCCATCTTCTCCTCTGTGACCTCTGTGCCTCTGTGGTGAACAAAACAAAACACGGCGCCCAGTCGCCGAGGAAGATTTGCTTTCATGACTGACCTCACGTTGCGGATTCTGTCGTCCGTCGAGGAGTTGCGCGAAGTCGCCGCCGACTGGGACGACTTGTGGTGGCGGAGCGACGTCGCGCTGCCGACGTGCCGCGCCGAGACCGTCGCGCTGTGGTTGGAACAGTTTGCGCGCGAGGCGAACTTCCAGGCGCTCGTCGTCGCGCAGAACGGGCGCTACGTGGGCGCGCTGCCCCTCGTGCGGACGCGCTGGATGGGGGCGTGGCACGTCGCGACGCTGACGAACAATCCGTGGTGTGTGACGGGCGAGTTGCTGATCGATCGTACCGCCGATGCGGCCGGAGTGTGCGAGCTGCTGGCCGAGGGATTGCGCAGCGGCCCGTGGTCGCTCGTGATGCTGAACGAGATTCCGCTTGCGTCGCCGTCGTGGCGGATGCTGCTGGCGGCGCTCCAGGCTGCGGGAAGTGAAGTGGATTCGCGGCTGCGCTACATGATCGGCCAGGTGGAGATTGCTGGAAACTGGCATGACTACGAGAGCAGTCGTTCGAAGAACCATCGCAAGCATTTTCGGCAGATGGGCCGGCGGATTGAAGAACAAGGGCCAACCGAGCTGGTGGTCGCGACCGAGACGGTCAGTTCCAAGCTGGCGCCGCTGTTGCGGCGCGGCTGCGAAGTGGAAGACCGGAGCTGGAAAGGGAGCGAAGGAACGTCGATTCTGCGCACGCCGGGCATGTACGACTTCTACCTGAAGCTCGTGCGGCAATTGTCGCTCTGGCAAGGGGCGGAGTTGCATTTCCTGCAACATGCCGGGAGCGACGCCGCATTTCAGCTCGTGTTCTCCGGCAAGGGAACGCTCTTTCCGGCCAAGATCGCGTACGACCCGGCGATGGCGAAGTTCAGCCCTTGGCATGTGCTGATGCACCGCTGGCTGGAAAGCTTGCACGCACAGCACGCGAACGAAGGGACGCCGTCGCTGGTGGATTTCTACGGTCCGCTGATGGACGCGTCCGCGCGGTGGTCGACGCGGGCGTATCCCCTGGGCAAGTCGCTCGTTTCGACGGCGGCAGTTGGCAGTAAGCAGCTCTTCGATGGCCTCGTGGCGGCGAAGCGATGGAAATCGAAATGGCGTCCGGAGGCGCCGGCGCCGTTGCCGGAGATTCATGCGCTCGGAAGGAGCCAGGAGTCAGGAGCGGGAGGGAAGGAGCACGGAGTACGGAGCAAGGAGTACGGAGAAGTGTAGGAGGCGACTCCGTCGCCGATGCGCTTGATCTGCGTTTTCTTGAGGTGGGCGAAACATGGCCGTGCATCGAACAATTCTTGACGAATGCGACGCCGATCAGCGACCGTTGACCGTGATGTTTGTCAACACTTCGCTGCCGGTCGGCGGGGCGGAGACGTTGTTGTTGAATCTAGTACGGCGGATGGATCGGGCCCGGTTTGCGCCGGAAATTTGCTGTCTCAAGGAACTGGGGCCGATTGGCGAGCAATTGGCCGTCGACGTGCCGGCGTTTCATTCGCTGTTGCGAAATAAGTACGACGTGCGGGTGCGCGATCGCTTGGCGAAATTGTTTGCGGATCGCAAGGTCGATGCCGTCGTGACCGTCGGCGCGGGGGACAAGATGTTCTGGGGGCGCCTCGCCGCGGCCAAGGCGGGCGTGCCCGTCGTGCTGTCGGCGCTCCACTCGACCGGCTGGCCCGATTGCATCGAACGGCCGAATCGCTGGCTGACGAACATCACGGACGGATTCATCGCCGTGGCGCCGTCGCATGGACGACACTTGATCGAGCGCGAAGGTTTCCCGGCCGCGAAGGTGTTCGTTATCCCGAACGGCGTGGACGTGTTTCGCTTCCGGCCCAATTTGGATTGTGCTGCGCAACGGGCGGAGCTATCAATCGCGGACCATGAACGCGTGGTCGGCATCGTCGCGGCGCTGCGGCCGGAGAAGAATCACGCCTTGTTCATCGAGGCGGCCGCGAAAGTCCGCGAGCGCGTGCCGGGGACGCGGTTCCTGGTGATTGGCGACGGTCCGGAGCGGTTGCGGTTGTTGTCCCTCGCGCACCAGTTGAAGCTCAACGACGCGGTGCATTTTCTCGGGAACCGGGACGACGTGCCCCAGTGGCTGAACCTGTGCGATGTGTTCGCGCTCAGTTCGCGGATGGAAGCCAATCCGGTGTCGATTCTTGAGGCGATGGCCTGCGGCGTCCCGGTGGTCGCGCCGCGTGTGGGTTCGATTCCGGACACGGTGAGCGATGGCCTAACCGGCTACCTGGTCGAACCGCACCAGGCGTCGCCATTGGCGGAGCGGATCGAGGAGTTGTTGCTGGACGGTCCGCGACGGCGGGAAATGGGGCGGGAGGGGCGGGTTTTCGTCCTGGCGAACGCCTCGCTCAGCCGGATGGTCGAGGGGTACCAGGATTTGATCGAATTCTTGTACGCCCGACGCGCGGACTCGGCCTCCACCGCCAAGGTTAAAAAGCCGACACAACGGGCCCGGCGCGAAACCGCAGCGGTCTAGGCCGGGTTTTATTCTTGCGTGGCGCCGGTGCGCGTAGGCGGCGATCTAGGGGGCAGCGGTGGAGGGGAATTCTCCCGAAATCGCCCGTTTTCTTTTGCGACGTCCGCTCTCCCTCGCTGGCGCTCCGGGCTAGTTCGGTGGCCCGAATGACGAAAGGTCGCTGGGCGAGTATGATGAAGGG
This sequence comes from uncultured Pirellulales bacterium, assembly GCA_964618485.1. Lineage (GTDB taxonomy): Bacteria > Planctomycetota > Planctomycetia > Pirellulales > JALHLM01 > JALHLM01. The sequence continues at coordinate 42,172 of CAZUBB010000001.1, read as the reverse complement.
CTTATGAGCGTTCCTCAAGTCGTGATCGTCGGCCGGCCCAACGTTGGGAAATCCAGCCTCTTTAACTGGCTGGCCCAGCGGCGGTTGGCCATTGTGGATAACGTCGCCGGCGTGACGCGGGATCGCCTCACGTACCTGATGGAGCACCGCGACCGGTATTTTGAGCTGGTTGACACCGGGGGGATCGGCATTACCGATTCCGACAACCTGACCGAGCACATCGAGCAGCAGATCGAAATCGCCATTGACTCGGCCGACGTGATCGTGTTCGTCGTCGATACGCGGGATGGGCTGACGCCGCTCGACCAGGAGGTCTCGCGCCGGCTGCGGTACGTCGACGTGCCGATTCTGTGCGTCGCCAACAAGACCGACGCGCCGAGCATGGACAACCTCTCGGACGAGTTCTACAAGCTCGGCCGCGGGAAGCTCATCAAGGTGAGCGTCCAGGAAAATCGGAATCGGATGCTGCTCCTGGACGAAATCGTCGACCATTTGCCGCCCAAGGTCTATGAGGCGGACGGGCCGCCGGCCGAACCGACGATGAAGGTGGCGATCGTCGGCCGCCGCAATACCGGCAAGAGCACCTTCGTCAACACGCTCGCGCAGGCGGAGCGGGTGATCGCGAGCGAAGTTCCCGGCACGACGCGCGACAGCATCGACGTGCGGTTCGAACTCGACGGCAAGACGTTCATCGCCATCGACACGCCGGGGCTGCGGCGTAACAAGGCGATCACGACGGACCTCGACTTCTATAGCACGCATCGCGCCCAGCGGAGCATTCGCCGGGCCGACGTCGTGCTGCTGTTTTTCGACGCCTCGCAGAAGATCAGCATGGTCGACAAGCAACTGTGCGATTACATCTCGCAGCAGTACAAGCCATGCGTGTTCGTGGTCAATAAATGGGACCTACTGCACGGCTCCATGCCGACTGAGAAGTGGGTCACGTATCTGCGCGACACGTTCCGCACCATGTGGCACGTGCCGATCGCGTTCATCACCGGCGAGACCGGGAAGAACGTCAAGGCGCTTTTGAACCACGCGCAAATGTTGCACAAGCAATCGCTGGAACGCGTGTCGACGGCCGATCTGAATAAGCTGGTTCGCGCGGCGCTCCAGCGGACGCCGCCGCCGCTGTACCAGAATCGCCGGCCGAAGATTTATTACGCCACGCAAGTCGGCACGCAGCCGCCGACAATTGTGCTCTTCGCCAACGACCCCAAGTCGCTGGATCATACCTATCAGCGCTATCTCCTCGGCGTCTTCCGCGAGCATCTCCCGTTCAGCGAGGTGCCGATCAAGCTCTACCTCCGCCGCAGCCAGGAAGGTCGCGGGAACCGGGGCGGGGACGAGGATATTGAGACGCCGGAGCATGTGGAAGAGGCGTAGGCGGTTCGGATTTTTGAACCGCGGAGGCGCTGAGACGCGGAGGGGACAAGGAAGATTGACCGAGCCGACCGCCAACAATCGCCACCGCTGGTTCCGCTTCTCGTTGCGGTCGATGATCGCCGTGACGGTCATCTTGATACTCGGCATCTCGCATTGGAACACATCGCGCGAGTTGCACCGCACCCGCGAGAATCTACTGCAATTACGACGTGAAACTGGTGAATTGGTTGTTCGAGATTCGACCAAGCTTCATGTCAGAGCGCAGCAAACCACCGTCCCGCGCGAGAAGGCGTTTCTTTGGCGCGTCTATGTACCGCCAGGTACTTCGTATCGCTTGAGCGTCGACGTTGACGACGTCTCTGTTGCCAAGCCGGGCGCTCCGACCCGATTCACTTTTCCGCCGGGACGAGAATTCGTGCTCAAGCCGGGCGAATGGAAAATCTGGTATGAGTACAATAGCAATGTCGATGACGGTCGCTGGGATACGGCACTGACACTGGCCTCCGCGGACCAGGACACGGAAAGCACGTTTCAAGACTTACCATTGTCGAGCTTGCCGTGGCTGACACAGGAATGGCGAAGGAAATTCCACGTCGCTGGAAGTTATGCGACTGACACGTTCGAAGCTGATGAGGCGGTGAATCTCCTTGATGTGCTCGCAGTTCCGCAAGAGAAGGGTGTGGCACCGGCCTTTCCGCCTGAATCGTCGAAACTGCAGGTTCGGCTGACGCCAGTTCCATTGAAGCCATAGCGCTGCCAAGCTGTAGGAGGCGACTCCGTCGCCGATGGGGTGGGCTTTGCAGCATCAACACGGTTGGTGACGCCGGCGTCTGTCCCATCGGCGACGGAGACGCCGCTCATCATCCCGTAGTACATGCGCCATGCGATCTCCTTGTCGGGATCAAGGCGATGTGCTGGCCGTTCAGCTTCAAGTACCAGCAGGAATGGGACCGCTTCCAGTAGGGCTTCGGTTCACGCATTTGATTGTCTTCGCTCAAGTTTAGCCCGATTTCGGGTGACAAGAGCGGTGACAAACCGGCGATTCTGAGAAAACCGCCTCGACGTAAGTCGTTGTCAGATAAGACTGGAGACGAAGGGGATCGAACCCTCAACCCCCGGCTTGCAAAGCCGGTGCTCTCCCAATTGAGCTACGTCCCCTTGCTGCGGCCGCTTGCTAGAGCGCCGCCGGCACAAGACTCCAGTCTAGTTCGCGTTCCCCGCGTCGCCAAGGTGCGGGGCGCGCAAAGTGCATTGAAGACAAGCGGGGCATCGTTAATATATTAACAATGCGGTGAGTCACGTCGCTCGTTCTATCGCCGCGAACGTGCGTGACAGTTTGCGCGTCGCGTCTTCGACCGCGCGAAACTCCGGCGACTGCGTCATTTCGGCCCCCAAACGCAATTCCGCCAGCAATTCTCCGAGCAGTTCGCGCTCCAAGAGCGACGCCAGCCAGCCGGCGCGGAGCCGTGCATAGCCCGATTGCAGCCGCGCGAAGAGCCGGGCCGCCGCTTGCTTCGCGCTTTCGCCGGCGACCGCCACGACCGCCTCGCCGCCGCCGGTGACGGTCGTAGTGATCAGCGTGTCTTTCACCAATTCCGCGATCGCTCCGCCGGCCGCCTGCACAAGCGCGTGATCGGCCCCGGTCCAAGCGACGCCGCTCAACACGAGCGCTACCGTGATCGCCGGACGCCCCACTGCCGTGGCGCCATCGAGCGAACGAAGAATCGACACCGCGGCCGGGTTGTCATTGGCCCACGTGTCGAGCTCTTGCGCCACGAACTCGCGATAGTCCTGCCCGAGCGCCGGCAGTTCGTCGTAGGCCTGACGAATACGGTCCAATAGTGACACCCGCGCCCGACCGCCGAGAAGTCGCTCGACGCGCGGCTTGAGAATCTCGTTGCCGACGGTTCCGAGTCGCTCCAAGTCATCGAGAAACCGCGCCAGCGCGCGAACGATGGTATCGCGTTCCCTCGCGCGAAACGCCGCTAGGGGATCTTCCGTCGGCCCAGCTACCATGCGCCAACCCATGCGAATCGGCGCGGTGACCACGCCGGCGATGCCGCGATAAAAACCGTGAATGCCCTGCACCCAACCCGGCCGGCGCGGCTCCCACCAGCGCCCGATTTCCTCGACGAGCAACTGTGGCGGCAGATTCGGCCAATCCAGTCGCGCGACTTCTTCGTGTGCGAGCCCCGCGGCCGCCTCGACGAAGCGATCGCTCGCGCGGCGAATGCGATCGAGATACGCCGGCGCACCGCGCGCGGGGTCGAGCACGGTCTCCAGCGCGCCGCGAAACGTGCGCAGCTTAATCGCGTCGAATTGCAGATCCGCCAACTGCTCACGCAGTGAAGCGCCAGGCTCTGCCAACGGCTTCCCCTCCGGTGACAGTCGATGAAACTCCAGTTGCAGCGACTCCGCCGCGCGCCGATCGTACGGCACGGCGTAGCACCACTCAGGTCGCGCGCCGGTCTCTTCGGCAAACGTGCGGAGCCACAGCGGAAGGTACTCGGCATCGGCTTCCAAGTCGCATTGATTGAAGACCACGATCACGGGCTTGTCGGCGTCCGCGGCCTTGCGAAAGAACTGCTTCACCGCGGCGTCGTTATATTTTTGTTGCGTCAACACCGCGATTAATACGTCGGCCGCCTGCCGCACGTGATCGGCCCGTTGCCAGTTGACCACCGCATCGGAATCGATGTCCGGCGTATCGAGCAGCAGCAGCCTCGGCGGTACGTTCTTGCCTTGCCGCCAATACAATCGATGCTCGGCGCTTTCGCCCAGCGGATCTTCCGGCGAGTTCCATTTTTGGAGGCGAAATCCCTCGAAGCGCTCCGCCAGTTTTGCTTCGTCCGCCCACGGCGCCGGCGCGAGGCAGACCGGATGTTTCGTCCCCGCGGCCAGGCGACTCACGCCGCTGGCATTCTCGCCAGCGAGGTGATTGAACAACAGCGATTTGCCGATGTTTGTCCCGCCTACGACCGCCACAATCAGAATCGGCGCGGCCTGCGCGTCCGGTAGCAACTTGCGCACGAGCAACTCGTGCCATTCCTCGCCGTCCGGTCGGGCCACCTCGATCCGCGCAGCACGCGGCGCAAGGCCCTCGACCGCCTCGGCCAGGCGTCGCACCTCTGCAGACCAATGCTGATAATCGACCGTCATGTAAAATCCTGAAAGCACTTCGTGCGCCGCTTATCAATATTAAATATAGCTTTCACGCCCAAATCGCGAGCCGGAAGCGTCAGCGCCTGGAGTGAGGCCAACTTCGCGCCGCAGCCGATTTCCTTTCGCGGACGCGCTATATGCAAATTGCCGGCCAATTTAACGCGCCGTCACCCCAACTGATCCGCCCGATCGAGGTCCGCGCGGGACTCCGCGAAATAGCTCGCCGCCTGATAGGCCGCCGCGCGTCCGCGATAAAACTCGGCGTTCGCGGGCTCCAGTCGGATCGCGGCGCTGAAGTCCTGAATCGCCGCTGTGAGGTTTCGCTTCGCCACGTAAACTTGCCCGCGCAAGAAATACGCCCGGGCGTATTCCGGAGCAATCCACACCGCGCGATTGAGATCTTCAATCGCAGCGGCGGCCTGATTCTGCCGCGCCGCGACCGCCGCGCGCTCGTAATACGCTTGGGCCATCGAGGGATCGAGCGCAATTGCCTGGCTGAGCGCCTCGTGGGCCTTGCGTGGATCGCCAACTTGCAGAAAGACAATGCCGCGCTGGTAATGGACCGTCGCGTTCTGCGGCTCGCGCTCCCGCGCGGCATCGAGATCCTCAAGCGCCCGTTGCGTTTCGCCGAGATGCAGCAGCGACATCGCGCGATTACAGTACGCGGCCGCGAGCCTGGGGTTGATCTCAATTGCGTCCGTGAAATCTTGCATCGCCTCGGCATGGCGACCAAGCTTCATATACGCCAGTCCGCGATTATTGAAATGCACCGGGTCGCCGGGATGCGCTTCGATCGCGTAGGAATACTGCGCGAGCGCTCCGTCGGCGTGACCGCGCTCCAACGTCCGTTGCGCCTTGGCGGCTACTACTTTCCCCCAATCCGGATCAAGCCGGCGCCAGATCCATGCATACGGCAGCGCCAACACCGCACCACATCCGGCGGCGGCCCCTGCGGCCCAGCCGCGTCCCCACAGGTCAAGGCCGTCCAATAAGCTGAACGAGAATCGCGCGTCGCCAACCGCCGCCCCCAGCATCGCGCCGAGCGCCGCCCCGATATACCCCGGCCCGCCGACCTGCCGCTCCACGCCCAGCCCGATCGACATTGCGCCGGCGAACATCACGAACGCGTACAAGTCCTCCCAAACGCGAACAATCGGCAGCGCCGCCACCACCAGGTAGCCCAGCATCGCCAGCACCCGCACCAAATTCCGCCAGCGATAACGGGGAACTTCAGCCTTGTCGCGTTCCATGAGCCAGCAACGAATGCCCCATTCGACCGAAGTGACTTCACGCCAAAGCGAGCCAGACGCGTCAGCACCCGCAACACGCTTAGTGCCCAAGCCCTTCAACTCTGCCTTCCGCCTCCATCCGTCCCCTTCCGCGTACTTCCGTGTATTCTGTGGACAACTTTTCCCGCCGCCCTCTTTCGCGTGTTCAGCGTGTTTCGCGGACAGTCGATCCCCAGCCGTCGCGGCATTCCCCTCAATCCCCCGTCGTGGGATCAATCACCGCGCGCACTTCCGAAATGCGATTCGCCGGAAACCCGCCTTGCGCCGCGTGCCGCTCGATCAGGTCTTTGCTCGGCGCAATGTACACGCAGTACACCTTGTCATCGGTGACATAACTCTCAACCCATTGAATCGCCGGGCCAAGCTCCTTGAGCACCGCACACGACTTCTGCGAGATCCCCTGCAAATCAGCGGCGCTCAACTTCCCGGCGCGAGGGATTTCGCGTTCGATCACAAACTTGGGCATGGGTTCGCTCCCTTGCTGCTTCCCGGATGTTCCACCACTACGGCGCTGCCATGATACGCTTCCTCGCGTCGGTCTGCGAGCGTCATTTCAGATTCGGAGGGCCAATCCGTTCGACTCCTTGATCTAACCCTCCTCAACCAGCAAATGCTTGTACGACTCCGGAATAATCAACTGCCCGCCGCCGCCGGCCACCATCACGCCGAATTCCTGCCCGTACCATTTTTTCGCCCGCGGCGTCACGCTGACCGGCTGGCCAGGCGCCATCCGTGTCCAGGTATCTTTGGCCCCCGTCGTAAATGATGCCAAAGCTCGTACCGGCGTGCGCACGACGAAATGCACCGGCCCGCGCTGCGCGGAGTTGATTCCCGACGATTGCGGTGACGCGCCGCGCCGGGCGAAAAAGAGCTTGAAGGGCGATTCAGTTCCCGTGCGAAAGCCGATCAATCGCTCGCCGGCCGGCAGCATCTCTGCCGCCACCTGCTTGGAAAGATCCATCGCGGCCAGAAATCCAACGGCATCAGGCACGGTCAACGTCGGCATCTCGCTTGCAAAGAATGAAAGCGCTGTCTTGATATTCTGCCGCGGAATCGGCGCGCTGGTGCAACCGAGCTCCGCCACCCATTTGTCAATGCCTGGCTCGGAAAGGTAGTCGCTGATCGAAAGCATGTCGTCCCCCTGGCAGATAGACGTTAAATCAGCATCAGCCCTGAGGCTCTCAGCCACGGCGCCGAACGAATTCCGCACCGCATTCAAATCCTCCAAATCAACGTCGCGATCATCATCCGTATCGCCCCATCCCATAGCGCCGAAGCGATTGCGCACGAGATTCAGATCGATCAAATCGACGCGTCCGTCGCCGTTAGAGTCGCCCGCGATTCGCGTTTCCGGCAACCCCGGCGTGCCGAGCGCCAGCCGCCCCGCCGTCCAACTGTCACGGTCGCCCCAACTATTCTCTGGCTGCGTCGCATCGCGAATCACCAGCGAGCGCCCGCCGCCATCGGCATCCGGTTCCCAGCCGTCATCGAACACGAAGTCCAGCACCGTCGCATCCAGCGCATCGACCAGTTGCAGCCGCTCGCCGCTATTCGAGAGCTGCCCTTCATACTCCCCGGAGATGTTGTACCCCAACCCATAACGAGATTCAAACGCCGCGCGGTTCTTCACCAAGAGCACCCGCTCTTGAGGAAGCAACTCGCCCGCCGAGTCGTCGAACGTAAATTCAATCCCCTCAGCAAACCGATGACCCACGAGCGCCAACGGCTGGGTGCCGGTATTGACCAACTCCACGAACTCAAACTCCTCGGCTGCGAACAAGCTTCCCGGCGCAGGGTCCGGCGGATGGAACATCAATTCCGAAATCCGCAACGCCGACGGCACCGTAAACGCCGCCTCAATGAGCGTGCTCCATTCGCCGGCGCGCTTGATGCGCGTGCGCACGAACGTCTCTTGGTCGATCGTCAGCGGGCCGGTGTACAGGAGCGCGCGCGGCGACAGATCACCGCTCGTATCAACGGCGATCAGCTCCGGCGCCAGCAGAAAATCATTGCTCCCCACGCCGGCGTTGAGTCCGTGGATCGCCAGCACATTCTCGCCCGCCCGAAGCAAATGAGCGAACTCCATCACGTCGACATCTTCAAACACAATCGCCGCCGAATCGGCATGCTGCGCCGTCGCCCCCGAGTCCCAGCGCAACGTAGCCGGCGCATTCCGCGCCGCGATCCGCTCGCCATTCAAGTAAACGACGTAACCATCGTCGTAGCGCATCCGCAACGTGAGCGTATCGAACGTCGGCACCTCGTCCAACGAAAATGGCACGCGCACGTACACGCTCTGGCGGATATTGAACATCTCTGTGGCCAGGTCGGTGTCGAAATAATCCTGATAGCCGTTCGCCCGCTCGAAGCCCAGCGCAGCCACGCCTTCGCGCCAGACGCTGTCGTCGAACTCGCCCTGAAACCACTCACCGTCGTCGCTATTGCTGCTAGGCACCACGTATTTCACGGCGCTCTCCGTCGTCACCAGCGAAAACGTCTCCAGCGCCGTGATCGCCGCCCGCGGATCGGCGCCGTCGAGCGTGTAATAAATCGCGCTCCCGGGCCCGCTCGGATCCTGCAACTCCAGTTGCGCGCCTGGCGACACGCGTCCTCCCAACATCGGCGTCCCATCGACCAGCACCTCCGGCGCCAGCGTGTCGGGAAACAACCCCTTGCGGCGAAATCGTTCCAGCGCCACCGGCAGCAAGCCCGGCCAATAGGTGTCGCGCATGAAGTTCATCTCGGCCAGCCACTCCACCTCGCGCTTATACGGAACCGCGCGCCGCGCGTCCCCCCAGCGCGCCGATTCCGCCACGATCGCGTGATCCACTTCCTCTTGCAGCGACAACCACCGCGCGGAACTCACCTCCGGCGACAGCACGCCGCCGTTGAAGCACCATTGCTGAATCCGATCCGCGAACTTCTCCCGAAAAGTCGTGTTCGCCAGCAACTTGCCATACAGGTACGAAGGCGAATACCCGTTCGCGGGGTCTTCAAAGCGAGTGGAAAACACGCCGTGCGTCCGCACGAGTGAATCGTTGCTGATTTCCTGGTCCCATACAAAGAAGCGAAACCCTTCGCTCTCCGGCCCGCGGCGTCGCGCGCCCCACCAATTGTGATCATGCCAATCCTCCGCGCCGGAGTAGATGTGCAAGATCATGTAGTCGATCAGATTCTCCACGTCGAGCAGCCGCTCGATCGCCGGATTGCGCGAGCCATCGGGGTTGTTGCCCTGAATGAACTGATACGCCGCATCGCTCGCCAGCCCCGCATTCGCCAGGCCGATAAGCCGGTTCCACGCGGTCAGATTGCCGCTTTCCAACTCTGAGTAATCCTTGATGACGTCATATTCTTCCTTCTCGCCGCCGAACGTCTCCGCGTTGAACGAATCCCCCGGACGCTCGGCCAGGTTGTAAACGCCCCAATACAACCCATCGAGATACAGATGCACGAAAATCCCATGTCCCGAAGCATGCCCCATCGCGAGCTGCGTGCGGCGCATATACTCATCGCGAATGTACGTCGCATGCCGCGGTGACCAGCGTTGAATTCCCAGCACCGGATACCCTTCAATCACCGGCCAGGAATCGGTCGAAGCCGCGCGCAGCAGCAATTCGTCGAACCGCTCCACCGGCGAGTCGGGAAACACCTGGTAACGCAACTTGCTCGCGCCGTACTCCGACTTGAACAGCACGCGAATCGGATTCTTCGGCGTGAAATTATGGTCGCGGCTGGAGTTGCCGTGCATCTGCAAGCCCGCGTCGATCTGAAACCCAGGGCTGCCGTCCGGATAAACGAGCTCGATCGACGCATGCCGCTCCTGGCCGCGCGCGCCACTGTTCGCGTAAATGCCCGTCGTGCCGAACAGATCTTCCACCGGCGTCGCCACCACGAGCGACGGCAGCGACACCAGCGCCGTGTGCAAGTCGTATCCCGGCAGCGTCGTGTTGATCACGTCGGGATCCATCCCATAGTCCGCCGGATAGCCGGCCCACGACATATTGAATCCCGCCGGATTCGCCGGCTGCTGCGCCACGTACGACAGAATTACATAACTCGCCGCCGCCAGCTCCGATGCCAACGCCCCTTCCTTCACGCTCAGCGCGCGAACGGTCGTCGTGTTGCTCACCGGCAACGTCACTTGCGCAAACGCCCCCGCATTCGCCGGCGCGACCGTATGCCCATTCGTCACCGAGGGCGTCGAGCCATCCAACGTGTAAATCAACGTCGCGCCCGGCGATTGCGATCGCAACACGACCTGGATCGCGCTGTCGTACACGCCACTCGCCGCGTCAAGCGCCGGCGCCGGCGTCAACGCGTCGTACCAATCGCTCACGTTGGCCGCACCGGGCGTCGGCGTCGTCAGATACCGAAACGCCGCTTCCCCCGCGGTAGTCTGACGTACGGCGGTCAACTTCGGCGAGATCAGAAAATCATTGCTCGCCGCGCCCGCATTCAACCCATGTACCGCCAGCATGTTGGCGCCCGGCCGCAACGCGCCAAGGTACGCCGAGATATCAATCCCCTCATACTCGAGCGCCTCAAAGTCCGGATGCTGCGCCGTCGCGCCGGAATTCCAAGCCAGCTCACTCGGCGCATTGCGCTGCGCCACTAGTTGCCCGTTGAGATACGCCACGAAGCCGTCGTCATAGCGCATCGAAAGCGTCAATCCCGACAACCGCCCCGGCTCCGCCACCTCAAACGGCACGCGCGCGTACACCGTCTGATTCACGGTGTACATCGCCTCGCCCACATCCAGCCCAATCAAATCCGCGTAACCCGCGGCCCGTTCAAACCCCACGCCGGTCGTCCCCAACCGCCAACCATCCGGCGCGAAGTCCACTTCCTTCCAAGCGTCCCCAATCGCGCTGGCGATCGCCTCCGTCGGCGTCAACGCCTGCGCAGGCGCGCCCTCTTCCAGCAGTGTCACCGGCTCCGCGCTCGCTTGCGCAAGCCCGTAGCTGACATTCGCCGCCTGCAGCGGATACGTCGCATGGAAACCCGATTCCACCGTCACGCCATCCGGCCGCACGAGCGCCAGAAACTCGCCCGTCGCATCGAGCCGGAAGTTCGTATGCAGTTCGCCCGTCGTCGGCATCCGATCCTTGTCCGACGCGAACACCACCAGATAACCATTGCCCGGAATCGTCACGTCCGGGAAGGTCCACTTCGTGAAGTCATCGTCGTCATCGGTCAAATGCCAGCCCAGCAACTCGACCGGCGCCGACGTCAAGTTGTGTAGCTCAACCCAATCTGAGTTATCGCCGTCCTCGTCCTCCAGGCCGTCCGAATTCGACGCCATCATCTCGGAAATCGCGACCACGCCCGCCATCAGACGCCGCGATTCGAGCCACTCCAAATGCCAGCCACGGCGACGCAACCGATGATCGAAGCGCGAACCCCCGCCCAGAAACCGACGTTTCGACCGCATCAAGCCTCTCCCCCCTGGATGCCTCGTCCCTGTCCGCGCCGCCCGATTATACGAGGGCCCCGATCCATCGCTCAACGACCGTTTTTCCGCCAGTTCGCTGCATCCCGTCCCCATGCGGTAGTTCGCATCTGTCGCTCCACCTCGCCGGGCGGGCGATCGACCACATCAAATCCTAACAAGTCTTTTTGCTTTCTTCTCGACTTTCCGGGCGTTTATATTCAGCAATCGAGTCGCCGCCCGCGTCCCTTTTGCGAAGTCATCGCATCGCCCACATCGCAGTAGCCTCAGTTCTCGCGGCGCTCGCTGAGGCCAGAGGAGAAGCAGGTCATGTCGCGTTCCCACCTCCGCGCGTCGCGCTTGCTGCGCGCCCGTCTGCCGTTGCAGTTGGAACTCCTCGAAGATCGCCGCCTACTGCATGGCGACTTCGATCTCCTCGTTTTCTCGAAGACCGCCGGCTTCCGGCACGATTCCATCGATGAAGGCATCGCCGCCATCCAAGCGCTGTCCGTGGAGCACGAGTTCAACGTCACGGCCACCGAAGACGCCGCTGTCTTCACCGATGCGGGCCTCGCCGATTTCGAAGCCGTGGTGTTCCTCAATACCACCGGCGACGTCTTAAGCGCAGCGCAGCAAGCGGCCTTCGAGCGCTTCGTTCAGGCCGGCCACGGCTATATCGGCGTGCATGCAGCGGCCGACACCGAATACAGTTGGTCCTGGTACGGCGGACTGGTCGGCGCTTACTTTCAGAGTCATCCCCCTGGCACCGCGGCCGCCACGGTGCAAGTGCTCGACAAGGCCCATCCCTCGACGGCGGGTCTCCCGACCGAATGGGCTCGCACTGACGAGTGGTACAACTTCGCCACCAATCCGCGCGGCAACGTGCATGTCCTGGCGACGCTCGACGAAACCAGCTACGCCGGCGGCACGATGGGTTACGATCACCCCATCTCCTGGTGCCAGGCCTACGACGGCGGCCGCTCCTGGTACACCGGCCTGGGCCACACCGCGTCGAGCTACAGCGAACCGCTCTATCGCCAACACCTCCTGGGCGGCATCGAATGGGCCGCCGGCGCCGTCGAAGGCGATTGCGGCGCCACGATCGAGAGCAACTTCGAGAAAGTCGTCCTCGATAGCAACACCAACAACCCCATGGAACTCGCCGTCGCCAACGACGGGCGAGTTTTCTTCGTCGAGCGCGGCGGCGCAGTCAAGGTCTACGATCCCACGGTCGGCGGCACAACCACACTCGGCCAGCTCTCCGTGTTCACCGGCCAGGAAGACGGCCTGCTTGGCATCGCGCTCGATCCCAACTTCGACGCCACCCAGTGGATCTACCTGTTCTATTCCCCCGCATCAGGCGCAGCGCGGCAACGGGTCGCGCGCTTCACGCTCGAAGGTTCGCAACTTAATCTGCCGAGCGAGCGCGTCCTGCTGGAGATTCCTACGCAGCGCCAACAGTGCTGCCATTCCGGTGGCTCGCTTACGTTTGGTCCCGATGGATCACTCTACATTTCCACCGGCGACAACACCAATCCCTTCGAGTCCGACGGCTTCGCGCCGATCGACGAGCGCCCTGGCCGTTCCGCCTGGGATGCGCAGAAAAGCTCGGCCAATCCCAACGACCTCCGCGGCAAGATCAGCCGCATTCGCCCCACGGACGAAGGAGGCTACACAATTCCGGAAGGGAATCTGTTCCTCGCTGACGGTTCCAACGGGCGTCCCGAAATCTACGTCATGGGGAATCGCAATCCCTTCCGGATCAGCGTCGACTCCGAGACCGGCTGGCTTTACTGGGGCGAAGTCGGCCCCGACGCCGGCAGCGACAACGCCACGCGCGGACCGCGCGGCTACGATGAGTTCAACCAGGCCCGCGCCGCTGGCAATTTCGGCTGGCCGCATTTCGTCGGCAATAACCAGCCGTACCGCGAATACGACTTCGCCACCGGCGCCTCGGGCCCGTCGTTCAACCCCGCCGCGCCGATCAACAACTCGCCCAATAACACCGGCGCGCAACAACTTCCCGCCGCGCAGCCCGCCTGGATTTGGTATCCGTACGATACCTCGCCGCAATTCCCGCAGCTCGGTTCCGGCGGGCGCACGGCGATGGGCGGACCGGTCTACCACTACGACGCCGACCTCGTTTCCCCCAACAAGTTGCCCGGCTACTACGACGACACGGTGTTCATCTACGAATGGTCGCGCAACTGGATCAAAGAAATCAAACTCGATGACGCTGGCAACGTCCTGGCGATTAATCCGTTCCTCCCCAGCCTCGACCTGCGCCGCCCCATGGACATGACGATCGGTCCCGACGGCGCCATCTACATGATCGAATGGGGAACCGGCTTCGGCGGCAACAACGCCGACTCGCAATTGATCCGCATCGAATACCTGCTCAATGATCGCCCCCCCATCGCGGTCGCGAGCGCCGACCAACAAGCAGGCCCGCTGCCGTTGACCGTGCAATTCTCGAGCTCGGGCTCGCGCGACGGCGACGGCGGCCCCGTCACCTTCGCTTGGGACTTCACCACCGACGGCGTGGTCGATTCCACACAACCCAACCCGGAGTTCACTTACACAACGGCCGGCAACTATACGGCCACGCTGACCGTCACGGATCTCGATGGCCACACCGCGCTCGCCACGGTCCCCATCGCCGCTGGCAACACTGCGCCCGTGATTACGTTGATCGCGCCGCAAGACGGTTTGATCTACGATTGGGGCGATCTCATCACCTATCGCGTGCAGGTCTACGACGCCGAAGACGGCAATACCGAGGACGGCGGCATTGCCTGCGGCGACGTCGTTGTGCAGTTGTTCCAGGGGCACGATACGCACTCGCATCCGCTGGACGAATACAGCGGCTGCATCGGCACCATTCAGGCCCCCGCGGACCACGGCGGCGACGGCGATGACTTGTTCCTCATCGTCGAAGCCCGCTACACCGATCGCGGCGCGCCGGGCGTCGGACCGTTCACTGCGCGCCAGGCCGCGGTGCTGCAACCGCGCCGCATCGAGGCGGAGCACTACGATTCCCAAAACGGCATCCAGGTCGAAGCCACCGCAGACCGCGCCGGCGGAGGCGAAAACGTCGGCTTCATCGAAGACGGCGACTACCTGTCCTTCACGCCGATTCACGCGCCGAACGTCGACGCCATCCGCTATCGCGTCGCCTCGGCCGGCGCCGGCGGGACCATTGAAGCCCGGATCGATTCTCCAGACGGACCGGTAATCAGCACCGCCAACATCACTCCCACGGGCGATTGGCAGATCTACAAGAACGTCACCGCGCCGATGACGCACGTCGCCGGCAGCCACGAGTTATTCTTCGTATTTCACGGCGCTGGCGGAAGTCTGTTCAACATCAACTGGATCGAGTTCGTCCGCCTCGACGACACGCGCCCCACGCCGGTCGACGACGCCTACACCGCCACCAAGAACACGGAACGCGTGGTCGGCGGCCTGGGCGTGCTCGGCAACGACTTCGATGCGCAACTCGATCCATTTCGCGCGGCGCTCGTGGCCGCGCCAACCAACGGCACGGTCGAATTGAACCCCGACGGTTCCTTCCGTTACTTCCCGGCCGCCGATTTCGTCGGCGTCGACAGCTTCACGTACCGCGCCGTGCAAGGCGTGCCGACGAACGTCGTTCCGCTCGGCTCATCGTGGCGCTATCTGGATAACGGTTCCAACCAGGGTACGGCCTGGCGGCTGCGCGAGTTCACAGACGGCGCCTGGGCCACCGGCGCGGCACAGCTCGGCTATGGCGACAGCGATGAAACCGCCACGGTCAATTTCGGCCCGAACGGTTCGCAGAAATACATCACCACGTACTTCCGCCATCACTTTCAGATCGATGATCCAGATAAGTACGCCACGCTCAAGCTGCGCATCCTTCGCGACGACGGCGCCGGCGTGTTCCTCAACGGGCAACTCGTCGGCTACACCAACTTGAATGCCGGCGCGGATTTCGATGATCTGGCCAACAGCGCTATCCAAGACGCCGATGAAGAATCATTCATCGAATTCACCGTCGACCCGGCCGATCTCGTCGCCGGTGACAACGTGATCGCCGTCGAAATCCATCAATCGTCCGGCAACAGTTCTGACCTGAGCTTCGATTTAGAATTGGTCGGCACGCTGCAATCGGCGATCGCCACGGTCCACTTCGACGTGCAAGGCCCGCTTCCCGGCGATACGAACAACGACAACAAAGTCGATCTCGAAGACCTCAACAATGTCCGCAACAACTTCGGCGGCGAAGGCCTTGGGGACGCCAATGGCGACGGCGTCGTCGATCTGAACGACCTGAACGATGTCCGCAACAACTTCGGCCGCGTCGGTTTCGCCAACACGCGCCGCGGACCGCTCACGTCGTGGACCGGCCCATCACTCACGGCGCCGTTGAAAACCGAACCTCTACAGCCCGAATCCACCGCCCGCGACCAAGCCTTCGCCACCACCATCGCCTGGCGCGAACGGACAGATGCTGGCGACGCCGCGGACGTGCTTTTCGCTGATGTAACATCTGCAGACCTGCCGTTCTCGGCAAGACCAAGAACGCGCCAAGCGTTCGCGCGTTCAATTCCACGCTAGTGCTACGTCGAATCCCAGATTTCTGATTGGAGTAAGAAGGTGGGTGCCTGGGGCTGGGGCGAAAGTTAGAGACGGCCAAGTCGCAAACACTGGGGCATCGTGGTGTACTCCGAACACAATTGACGAAGCCCCAGTCGATAGGACTTCGACACGTCAATCTGCTTGGCCCTGCCCCAGGCACCCACCGTATCACTGAATCGCGACCTTTGCTTATCCGGCGCGCCAGACGACCGGCCTCATCGTCCTGGAAGCACATCGCGATACATCGGCCGCAAACGCCGGCAATGATACACGCCCCCAGGCGGAAGATTCCGCGCCACGCCGCGAAACCGCACTTCTTCGAACATCCGCGTGTACATCCTCCGGTACACGAGCGGCACCAGCGTCTGCTGCGTGAACCACCCCTCGCTCCCCAGCGCAGCGAACGCGCCGAAGATCGCCGCCACGGCGCGGCGCGGAATGTACGGCAGCGCCAGGCAGGAGATCATCACGTCGATCCGCTCGATGTGATGCCGCACCGCGATGTCGATCAGATTGCCGGCGTCCTCCACCAGCACCGTCGCCCGAGGGCATCGCTCCCGCAGCACCGCGGCGAAATCCGCGTCGATCTCCAGCGCAAACAACCGCGATTCCGGATGCATCCGCTCGCAAACCGCCTCGGTCACCGGCCCGGTCCCGGCGCCGAGCTCGATGATCGTCTGCGGACGCTCCGGAGTGACGAAGGCGCAATGCGCCCGCGCCAGATAGGCGCTCGACGGCCGCAACATGGCCACCTGCATGCCATGCTGCCGGAACTTGCTCAGAAACGACACGCGCGGCGCGTCCGGTTTCACGGTGCGATCGGTGGCAAGACTCACGATGATTCCTCGCGGCGGGACGGAAAGTACAGCAAGAAAGAACTTAGCGCCGCGCTCAGACGCTATCGCGGCACACGTGCAACCGCAGCGACGAAGCGGTCGTGCGGCTGCATCCGGTGTAGACAAACAGCACCACCCACAACGCTTGAAGCGCGACGAGCGCCAGCGGGTTCCACAACTCCAACGCAGCTTCCGCCAGTCCAACGGCGGGAGGCGGCGACACGGAGATCAACGGCGCGCCGATCAAACACAGCACCACGAGCCCCAGCGCCATCCACTGATAGGCCGAAATGCGCCCCGCACCGCGGTCATCGGCCCGCAGTTGTTCTGAGGCAAACCGCCACAATTGACTGACGACGATGGACGTCACGAAGGAAGCCCGGTACCAGCCCTGCAGGAACAAGAGCGCCGCCACGAACGACGTAACGGTCAACACGACCGTCGACATCGCCTGCACCGGCGCCAGCAGCACGCCGCTAAGCCCACCTTCGTACGAGGCCTTCTTGGTCTCCCCCAGAAACCGAAAACCGCGATGGAAAATCAGCTTCGCAATCATCGGCGGGCATTCCGCCAGCGGAATCCCATAGCAGCAGCCGAAACTGATGCAGCCCAGACGCCCGATTCCTTCCCCCAGCGCCAGCGCAATCCCAGCCGCCGCCAACGTCGGCCCCAGCAAGATGCGCGACTCTTCCGCCGTCGAATTGATCACCATCGCGAAGAGCGGTAACAGCGCCGCCCCGAGCGTATACGCCCCCGCCACAGTGAAGCCGTACGGCTTGCGATCAATCACTCGAGAAACCCAACGCGAGGCCGGCACGCAGCACGCCAACGTCATTGCCACCAGCGCCGTCGCCGCGCCGAGCGAAGCGGGCAACGTGGCGATCATCACCGCGATCACGTATGCGCTCGCCGTGAGGAACCCATACCACGTAAGGTTCATCCCGCGCCACTCGCCGCGCGCATCGCGACTCCGCGGAACGGCCGCCAGCACTTGCCATCCGTCCGACGGCAGGTGACGAAAAGCCCACGCGTAAACAATCGCCGTCAGCCCGCCGAGCATCGAAAGCACGACTGCATTGCTCACGTCGTTTCTCCTAGTTTGCACATGTAAGCGCCTACGCCGCTCGCCGCGTGCGCGATCAACGATCGCGCCGCCACGTCCGTTTCCGTCAGCGAAACGCCCAGACCAAGCGCATAACGGCTCCGCACCGGCCGGCGCAGATTCGCCACGAGATCATCCGCGAAGGCCACCCGCCCGCGTTCGAACAGCAGCACAACGGTGCTCGCCCCTGGCCGGAACAAGCTCTTCGGCTGCCCCCGCTCCAGCCACATGCCGGGCTCGATGTTGCGCGGCGCGTCGTAGCGCGCAGCGCAATAGGCCTGCACGATATCGCCGATCATCATCGCCGCCACCTCGACCATCGCAACCTTGCCGACGCCGGTTCCCCCCGGAACGTCGGTATCAATGATCGTCACGACGCGCTCGTTCTTCGAGTACGGCGTAATCACGGCCACCGCCGCCGCCGGATTGCAGGCATGAAACCGCCCGTCCACGCGATAAATCGCCGCCACGCGCCCCGAGACCGGACAATGATTGTAGTGATACTTCTCCGGCGTCAGCCGAAACACCGCCGCGTCGCCGTCGCGAAACGTCTCGAGCCATCGCGATTCGCTCCCCAACAATTCGCCGTAATCAAAAAACTTCTCTTTCAGATAAAGCTGCGATGATTCCCGCAACGATCCATGCAGCATCCGCGCATCGCTCGGAGACACAATCGTCCGTTCATCCTCAGGCATAGGGCGGCAGTCCCAATAGCAAATCCGCCGCTCAAAAATCTTCCGCAACGTATCGAGCGACTCCGGCGGATCGAGGCATTCCGCTACATCGACCGCCATGTCCCGCAGAAAGCGCCGCCCGCCGCTGAAGCGCTGCCCCAGCAGCGAGTCGTAATTCCAACTCGCGATCCACCGGCTCCACCGCCGGCCAGTGAGCATCGCGAACAGCGCGCCGCTGCGCTCAAGCGCCGGCGAGTATAAGCAGCGAATCCACCGGTCGCCGTACAACGGCTCATCGCGAACCGTACCAGTCAATCGCTCGATGAATTGATGCGCTGTCGTCATCGCGGCGCTCCCGGAACATCAAACGCGGTTTCATGCACGGCAAACGGCTCGTGCGCCCGCCGGTGAATCACGCCGAGCACGGTCCTTAACAGGTCGCTCAGCTCCGCCGGATTGGCGGCGTCGTCCATCGATCGCCGCGCGACCCAGCGGAGATGATCCGGCGCCGACGAGGACGCATCGAAAATCGAATCCACCGCCTCGCGCAAATAACTCCGCCGCAGATCCTCGCGATAGTAACGCTCGGCCTCCTGGTTAAACTCCCGCGCGCTTACCGACATCGCCGAGCGCACGCCCAGCCGGTCCAGGATGTTGTTCGTAATTTGTCCCGCGGCCGAATGCCGCCCCGGATCGCGCAACCGCTGCTCCAAATCCGCCAGCATGTCCGTCACACCGAGCATCTCCACGAGCGCCTCGTCTTTGCGCAACGTGTTCAGCAGCGACAGCCGATACTGCTGATGCTCAATTCGCACGTAGCCCGGGTAGCGCCGGCTGGCGCGCGTAGCGGCGGCGCCGGCCATCAGTTCGCGCAGCAACTGGTTCGGCGTCGATTCCCTCGCAAAAAACGTCGGCACATCGACCGCCCCGCCAAAGACAATCTGCCGCCGCTCGCTCTCGGTCACTGGATCGTCCGGAATATCGCGATGCGTAATCTCGCCCGACAGCGCCCGTTGGAACGCCCACGCGGTGACCAACCGCTGCAAATCAGTCGCCGGCCCCAGGTCGTCCAGCAGGCTCGTGCACAAACTGTAGTAGCGCGCCTCGTACCCTGCGTAACCGGCTTTCCCCACGACGCGCTGCCGATACAAGGCATAGAACGACATCCGCTCGTCATAAATGCCCATGATCGCCAGGTCGTGCTTGAGCCGCTCCACGTTGCCGGGCGTGCCGTCGAACGCGGGGCTTTCATCAGTCGAAAGAGGCGCCACCAGATAGTCGAGCAACCGGCAATCCGGCACGAAGTCGCCGCGCAACCGAAACAAAACTGCCAACGACTGATCGACCCACGGCAAACCCGTGGGCGTCAGCGGCTGCCCGAACAGCGTTACTCCGGCCTTCCGCTTCCAGCGCCGCCACAACATCCGCAGGTGCGTGTAATCCAACTCGTGCGGCAGGAAACCTAGCACGCGTTCCGCATGAAAATCCGCGAAGTCGATCCGACAGGGCGCCGCGCTGTAAGTGCCGATAAACAGCGGCAGAAAATGTTCGACGATCTTCGTGACGAGGTCCCCGAGCCGCTTCTCCTCGGCCGCGCCGCGCTCTTCCGCGATCTCCGCCAGGCGACGGCTGCCCAGGCTCACGTGAATGCCGTTGTTGGAGAGACTCGTACTGCTGAAGCTCGGCAACATCAACAGGTCGGTCGCGATCAGCCCGGCGTCCCGCACCTTCGCCGCCGCGTACAACTGGCTCCGGCTGAGCACCTCGTGACACAGCCGCATGTACGCGTGCTTGTCTTCGCCTCGGTCCCAACCCGACAGACAGGGACTCGTAAACAACTCCCGGTAAAACGCGTCGGAGATGCATTCATTGAGTTGCCGTTGTCGCCACGGAGTATGCGGTGAGAAGTGTACGATCGCTCGTTGTCCGCTCGCGAGCAGGCCGAACGTCTGATTGGCATACGCCACGAGCAGATGCGTCAGCAGAAACCGTTCGGCCGTCTCGCGCGCCAATCGGCGACCTCCCTCGTTGCCGCCGGCCAGAGCCGAGACATAGAACGAACACGTCTCCGGCGACACATTGTCGCTGATCAGATGCCGCTGCAGTCCCGCGCACCAGTGGCGCATGTCCCCCGGAATCCGCAGATCGGTCGCCAGATAATCGGTCAGCGCGAGATTGATCACGTAGCTCAAAGGCAACCGCAATCCGCTCGAGCCATCCGGCGAGATCGCGCTAAATCGTTCCGCGTCGCTGCGCCGCCCGCTGCGCGGATCGCTGCGCGAGACTCGCAAATCGCGGTCGAGTTGCCGTTGCGCCGCCGGAGACAGCCGCTCGCGCGAAAAACGCACCCAGCTATTCTCCCACACGCCGCCGCGCTCATCGCGAAGAATGCGCTGCAGCTCGCGGAGCGCCTTCTTCGGCGTGTCTTTGGCGGTGGAACGCTTCAACAGATTCGCGTAAAACCGGCTCGCCGCGATCATCAGCGGCAGATCGACGGCATCGGCGCGCCCCTGCACAGCGACTTGCAGTTCCGTTTCCGAGCCGGCGGTGACCCGATCATCGGCGAACGGCACCCCGTCCGGTCGGAGGCGACCGGCGGTTCGTAGGGCGTCGCGAGGCGTCGCAGCACTCACCGCTTCATGCGGCGCTGCAGACGGCCACCCGACGCCCGGTAGATTCCAGGAGGGCGTCGTACGGCTCACGGTTCCAACCGCGGAGTCAAGTTAAGGGCGCGGACCCCGGCGAAGTTTCGCCAGCCTCGCCCATTGATCCAACCATAAGACTCGTCGGTTAGCGTTTCACCACGCCGCCGTCAGTTTTTCGCGTTATTCACGTTTCAGTTGCGTCAATCCTGCCCCACGCCGATCAGATTTCCCTTGAAGTACGTGTTGCTGTCTTTCCCGCGCGCCGCCGGGCCGGTCGGACCAAACATCGGACCGCCGCCCCCCATCTGTTGCAGCAAGGAAATGGTCGAGCCATTGCCGAAATAGCAGATGCTGCAGAACGTCGGATCCCCCTGTGCGCCGGTGGTGATCAACGCCATCGCCATGTCCCCCGCGGTCAGGCCGCCGGACAGCGTGCCATCGGGGCGCCCGTGGAATTGAATGATCGTCCAGCCGGGGAATTTGTTCATCGGCTTCCAGGCTTCGGTGGCCGTCCACGTCCCGCCGGTTCGAAGGTTGACGACGTTTCCGCCGGCGTTGCCCTTGCCACCGCCCAACCGATGCAACTGGTCGCCCGTAAGAACCGGCGCGCCAACTTGCACGAACTGCCACACGTTCGGCGGATCTTCGCAGTCGTTCGGCGATTTCGTCGCCGCCGCGTGGGCCGTCAATGTCCCCTCTTCGATGCGCGCCGTCACCAGCGTTTCCGAATCCGGCGCGTCGAGATACTCGGCGAACAATTCTAACTCGATCGCCGCCAGGCCAAACGCGGCCTCGGAAAACCGCGCGAGGAATACCGGCGACTCCGACGTCGACGTGAAGTAGAACGTGAAATCTCCCTTCGCGGTCGGCAATTGCGAGGAAGCGGTGCCGGAGATCGTCACCGGTCCGAGCGGCGTGCTGATCTGCGTGGAGCCGGTCACACTGACCGTCCCGCCATGCAGTCCGACGCCCACGGAACTGCCGCCGTGCGTCAACGTGACGCCGCCGTCGACGCCCAGACGAATTCCTTCCGCGCTCCCCGCGATCGTCAGCGTGTACGGTTCGTTGCCGCCGAACGTGGCCAGCGTATTGATCAGGCCCGCGCGCCCGCCGAGCGTTCCCGCCACGTTCAGCGAGTACTCCACCATCGACGTCGTTCCCAGCGGATCGCTGGCATTCTGCGGGCTGTTGCCCACGTAGCGATACAGATTCGGATCGCCAGCGTTGAAGCCCAGCGGATCCTCGCTGATGAACCGGCCGGCCTGCGGATCGTAATACCGCGCGCGGTAGTAATACAGCCCGGTCGTCGCGTCGTACTCGCGACCGGTGAACTTGAAGCGATCCCCTTCCGCCGGATTTGTCTCGGCCAGCACCGCGCCGAAACTGTCATAATCGATGTGATCCAGCGTCGCGCCGGTCGAATCGACGATGTCGCGCACCGTCCCCTGTTGATCGGCCAGATACCACGCCAGCCCGTCATCGGTCGCCCGCGCCAGAATGTTGTCCGCCCCCGGCGCAAACAGATACGCGGCCTCCAGCGAGCCGTCTTCCGCAAAATCGGCGAACGCCCGCTCGTGATCGTACACCGTGTACCGCGTCAATCCGTCGACCGTTTGCGCAATTCGCCGATCGAGCGCGTCGTAACGATTCACCGTCGTGTGCAGCACCGCGCCGGCGCTGTCCTTTTGCACGACCGATACCAGTCGCCCGCGGTGATCGTACTCGAATTCGGTCGTCTCACCGGTGGCCCGTTCCGACCGCAAGATGAGGTCGCCATTGTTGTCGTAGTCGTAGTCGAAGCGATCGTCCGCGGCCAGGCGGTTCCCCGCCGTCACTTCGATGTCGTCGCCTTCCCGATTCCCCAACTCGTCGTACGTGTACGTTTCGTCGGGATTCGCGGTACGATCGGCGCTCGTCAACTGCCCAAGCAGATCGTAGTCGTACGTAATCGCGTCGAGTTGATCGTCCGCGGTGAGCATCTGCCCCGCCAGGTCGTACGTGTAGTCATACTTCGCCAGCACGGCGTCCGCCGCGCTCCGATGCTCAAGCGCCGTCAATCGTCCCTTGGCGTCGTACGCCATCGTGCTCGTGCCGGCCGGCTGCAAACCGCTCAGGTCGCGGAACCGCTCGACGCCCGTCACCATGCCGCGCGCATCGTGCGCAAACTGCACCGAGGCATCCACGCTCGGTCCGTCCCAGGTGAGCCCAGTGAGCACGTTCGTCGCATCGTACGTCGAATGAATCCCGATGCCGATCGACGACGTCACGTCCAGAATGTTGCCGACCAGGTCGCGATCGAAGTCGAGCACGACGTGCGGCACGCCCGCCGTCCCCGCGTTGTCACTCTGCGTGAGCCTCCCGCGGGCGTCGTACTCGAACGCGTAGGTGCTATCCGGCTCGCTGATGCTGGTAAAATCCCCCACGGCGTTGAAGCCGTAGTCGATCTCCCGCACCGTCGTGAGGCCGGTCATCCAGCGTTCGATCGTGGTGCGATTGAGCGCGTCGAACACGAACTGTCGCACGTTGCCGTTGCGATCGGTGAACTTCACCGTGTTGCCGACGGCGTCGTATTCCGTGAAAGTCGAGTGCCCCAGCGGATCGATCACCTGTACGACCTGACCCAGCAGATCGCGCACGTAGGTCGTCGTTTGGTTCAAGGCGTCGGTCAGCGTCAGCCGGTTCCCCGCCAGGTCGCTCGTGAAATGCGTCAGGCTTCCCGCCGCGTCCTCGTAGGACGTCGTGTCGCCCAATTCGTTGTACGTCCAACGCTGCGTCCGCCCGAGCACGTCGGTCTGCGTCACCATCCGATCGAGCGCATCGTACTCGTAGTCTTCGACGCCCCCCAGCGGATCGAGCGTCGAAATCAGGCGATTCGCCGCGTCGTATGTGTAGGTCCACGTCTCGCCCAGCTTATCGGCGATCGTCTCACGATTACCGGCCGCGTCGTACGTGTAGGTGATCGCCTGTCCCAATGCGTCGGTCAACTTCGTCATGCGATGCCGCGCATCGTACTCCGCGTGCGACGACTCGCCGTTCGGGTTGACGTACTCCACCGCATTGCCGTGCGCGTCGAACGCCTTCCGCTGCACCGCTCCCAGCGGATCGATCGCCTTCACCAGGCGATTGAACGCGTCGTACTCGAAGGTCGACATCCGCCCCAGTTGATCGGTGTAGCTCGTCTGATTCCCGAGCGCGTCGTACGTGTACTTCTGCACGAACCCGAACGCGTCCTCCTGCTCGATCAACCGGTTCATTGCGTCGTAGCGATAGATCACCGCGTTGCCGCGACCGTCCGTGATCTTGCTCAGATTCCCCGCCGGATCGTACTCCAGCCGCGTCACGTAGCCGAGCGCGTCGGTAATCGTCGCCAGCAACGCGCGATCGTCGTACGTGTACTCCGTTCTTCCGCCGATCGGGCTGATCTCGGCCACCACCTGGTTGTTGTCGTTGTACTCGAACTGCGTGACGCTCTCCGGCGCATCCTCCACGGCGTTGATGCTCACGAGCGTCGTCGTCGGCGCGGCGTTTCGCACCAGGCGCACAATCCGCTTCGCCTCGTCGCGCTCGTAACGCGTCACCACGCCCAGCGCATCGGTCGACGTCGCGAGTTCGTCCCCGTCGTACGTCATCGTCGTCACGCGGCCGATCGCGTCCACGATCTTCACCAGCCGCCCTTCCGCGTCGTACGTGTAGTCCGTGGCGTGCCCGTTCTCGTCGATCTCGCGCGTCACCTGCCCGCTCGAGTTGTACTCCACGCGCCGCCGCGTGCCATCGGCGAAAATCTGCTCCGTCGGCTGCGTCCCCTCCTCGTACACCAGCCGCGTCACATTCCCCATCACGTCGGTCTGCGAGATCGTCCGCCCCTCGGCGTCGACTTCCAACTCGCTCCGCTCCCCCGCCGGGTTGATCATCGCGACCAGGTTCCCCCGCGCGTCGTACTCGTACGTCGCCACGCGCCCCAGCGGATCGGTCAGCCTCGTAATCTGGTTAAAGGCGTTGTATTCCGTCAGATACACGCCGCCGAACGGATCGGTCATCCGCACCACATTGCCGCGATCATCGAACTCCCGAGTAATCGTATTCCCGCTCGGGTCGCTCGCCGAAAGCAGGTTCCCCGCCGCGTCGTAGTTGCTGTTCCACACGCCGCCGATCGGGTCGCGCGAAGCAATCACGTTCCCGCGGTCATCGTACGTCACCAGCGTCGCATGCCCTTCAGGGTCAGTGAGCAACTCCGTCTGCGCATCGGGATCGCTGATCGATTGCGACGCAGACCCATGGGGCCCCGCCAGTCCGATGAGCCGTCCTGCGGCGTCGTATTCCGCCGTCAGCGTCGCGCGCCCCGCGTGGTCGATCTCCTTCACCAGAATGTGCGCCTGTGTGGCGTGGTACTCGTACTTCGTGCTCTCGCCGGTGCGGTCGGTCACCTCGACCAGATTCCCCTGCGCATCGTACGCATAACGGATCGCCCGCCCAGCGGGATCGACAATCTGCGCGATCCGCCCGAACGAATCCCGTTCGATCCGCACCTCCTTGCCGGTCGAGCTGACGATCCGATCCCCGCTGTACGTCAACGTCTTCCCGTTCCGATCGGTCACCTGTTGCAAACCGAAAAACTGATCGTACTGATACACGGTCCCTTCACGCGATGTGAGCCGATAGACCGACGGGTTGTACGGAAACCCGACCAAGTGCTGACCGAATGTCCCATCCGCGCGCAGTTGCAACGGCGTGGGATCCACTTCCAGCGTGTCATACACGCCCGGGTCCGGCCGGAAGGCCGGCAACCAATAACCGCCGCCGAACAGGCTGAACTGCGGCGTCGGCTCAAACGTAAATCCGCGCCGGCGACCGTCCGGCCCGGTGATAAACACGCGCGTGCCGAACTCAAACGGATTCGCGCCGAAGTACAGCCCCTGCAGCTCAAGGTCGCTCACCGGCACCGACTCCCGCACCTGTCCGTTTTGCAAATCGAGCGTCCAGCCAAAGCCAAAATCACCGCTCTCGCCCGCCTGCCGCGTGTCATACGTGCGGCGCACGGTAATCGGAATCCCCGCCACCGGCACGGCAAGATCGACAAACGAAATCGCGAACTCCCCGAGCTTCAAATCGCCGTCGATGCTCAATGCCACGGTCCGCGCCGTGAGATTCCCGCTCGAATCCTCCGCGATCACCCGCACCACATAGCTGTCATTCAACAGCATCGTCGGGTCAAACGCGCCCAGCGTATCATTCACCACCGACGTGCTCGACTCCACAATCAACTTCCAATCCGGGTCGTCCGCTGTCGGATCGTTCACATCCACCAGATCGGCCCGGGCATACTCCACGCGATACGACAGCAAGTTCGCATCGCTCACGGTGCCGAAAACTTCGGTGATCCTCGTCACGACCGTACCGTCGCTCGGGCTCGTGATCTCCACGAGCGGACCGTCCGTGTCGGCCGGATCGAACGCCCGCAGCAAAGCATTCCCTTGGCCCACGTTTCCGGCCGCATCGGTCGCCGTCGCCACCACGTTCAACTGTCCCGGCGCATCCGGCGTGAAAATCGCCGTCCCCTGCTCGCTCAGCGTCACCGGCTGGCCGTTGATCGTCAGCGCGAGATGCGCGATTCCCACGTCGTCCATCACCTGCACGGTAATCACCACCGGCGAACCAATCGCCACACGCGGCGAGCTCAACGTCACGCTCACCCGCGGCGCAATCGTATCCGGCGCGACGGTGAGCGTGAACGTTTGAGTGTCGACCAACCCATGCGCATCCGCCGCCTGCACCGTCACCGCGTGCGTGCCGAGGTTCGCGAGCGCCGTCGTCCACGCGATCCGCCCCAAGGCGTCAATCGTCATCCCTTCCGGCGCTTCGAGCAGCGTGAAGGTAATCGGATCGTTTTCGGGATCGTCCACCTGCACGTCGTACAAGTAAACCGCGCCCGCCGAAATCGTTGTCGGCGCCTCCGAAACAATCTCCGGCGCTTGATTCACCCGCGCCAGCAGAGCATAGCGCTGCTGCCCGCGATTTCCCGCCGCGTCGTCCGCCGCCACGATCACCACATGCGGCCCGGCCTGCGCCGCCGCAGGCATCCACGCGATCAGACCGCTGTTCGGATCGATGGTCATCCCCGCCGGTGCGCTCAACAGCGAATACGTCACCAACGTCCCCTCGGGATCGACCGCCTCGGCCTCGTATTCGTACGGCGCGCCGACCGTCGCGCGGAATACGGCCCGCGATCGGAAAATCGGCGCCAGGTCCGGAATCACCTGCGTCACGTCGATCGCATACGCCTGCTCGGCGCTCGCGCCGCTCGCGTCAGTCACGCGCACCCGCACGTCCGCGACGCCCAACTGCGCCACCGTCGGCGTCCAGCGAATCACTCCCGTCGCCGCGTCGATCGTCATCCCGCTCGGCGCGTCGACCAACGAATACGTCAGTGTCGCGTTCTCAGGGTCGATCGCCCGCACGCCGTAGATGTACCGCGCATCGGCGTTGGCCGTCGTCACTGGCCGCGACAAAATCGCCGGCGGCTGATTGCAGCACGTCGCCACGACATGAATCGTCTGCGTCGCGCTCGCCAGGAACGGATCGACGACCTGAATCACGATCGTCTGCGCGCCCAACTGATCGGCCCGTGGCGTCCAACGCACCTCGCCGCTCAGCGGATCGATCGACACGCCCTCGGGCCCATCGACCAAACTCCAAGCCACTGGATCATGATCCGGATCGACCGCCCGCGCGTGATACCGGAACTCGGAATCGGTCACCACCGCCGACGTCAACGGCACGGAAACGATCGTCGGCGCGCCGTTCGCCTCTTCCGCGGTGACCTCGATCTCGAACGCCTGCGACATCTCGCCGCCGCGGCCGTCGCTCACCCGCAGCGTCACCTGCGTCACGCCTACCGCGTTCGGCGTCCAAATCAGTTGCCCCGTCACCGGATCGATCGACATCGCCGCCGGGCCTTCGTCGAGCGCGTACAACAACCGGTCATGGTCCTCATCACTCGCCTCAGGCAAGTAAAACCATGTCCGCCCGAGCGGAATCGATGCCCGCGGCTCAGTCGTAATCTCCGGTTCATGATTTGGCGCGGTCGCCACGGCGGTGACGACAAATTGCTGCGTCGCCGTCCCCCCCTGGCCGTCGCGCACCTCGATGGTGAACGACTCCGGCCCCGCGGCGTCGGGAAACCACACCAGAATCCCGCGATTCGGCACGCCGAACACCTCGCCCAGCGTCGCGTCATCCGGGCCGTCGATCAGCGTAAAGCTCAGCGTGTCGCCGTCGGCGTCCTGCGCCGCGACCATATACCCAAACGCCGCGCCCACCACGGCCTGCGTCCCAGCAGTACTCGAGAACACCGGCGCGTGGTTCGCCGCGCCGATCGTGACGCTCACCGATTGCAGCGTCACGCCCCCTTGGTTGTCTTTAGCGCGAACGACGAACTGCTGCACCCCTACTTGCTCCGCGCGCGGCGTCCAAGCGATTGCCCCCGTCGCCGGATCGATCGCCATCCCGGCCGGCGCCAGCGCCAGATCGTAGGTCACCGGGTCGCCATTCGGATCGATGGCTACGGCATTGTAACGATATACCTGCCGCGCCGCGCCGCTCGTCGGCGCAGTGGTGATGAACTTCGGCGCAACGTTCCCCGCCAGGCTCAGCCCATTCGCCAATTGAATCACAAAGGCCTGCTGCGTCTTCCCGCCACGGCCGTCGTTCGCTTCGACCACGACGCGCTCCTGCGCGAAGTGCGTCGCCCCCGGCGTCCACTGAATCACGCCGTTGGCGGCGTCGATCGTCATCCCCGACGGCCCCTGTGCGAGCGAGTAATTGATCGCGTCGGCGTCCACCGCGTTGACGTCGTACACATAAAGCACGCCCACGGTCGCCGCCGTCACCGGCGCGGTGGTAAAGGTCGGCGCGACGTTGTCGTTGACCGTCAATGTGAACGTCTGCGTATCGCTCCCGCCCCGCCCATCCACCACGCGCACCGCAACGTCATGCGTCCTTTCATCCGTTGGCGTCGTCGCCCACGTGATCAACCCCGTCGCCGGATTGATGGTCATTCCCGCCGGCGCCACTTCGAGCGAGTAAGCCAGCGCATCTCCATTCGCATCGAGCGCCTGCACCTGGTACTCATAATCCCCCGTCGCGAACAACTCCGCCGCGCTCGTAATCACCGGCGCGTAATTCGACGAACTCGGCTGCACGCACACCACGTATTGCTGCGTCGCCACGCCCCCGGCGCCGTCGTCGACCAGCACCGCGACGTTGAAATCTCCCAATTGCCCCGCACCAGGCGTCCAGGTAATCACCCCGGTCGCGTCGTCGATCGTCATCCCGACCGGCGCGGTCGTCAGCGTAAACACGAGCGCATCCCCGTCGGCGTCGCTTGCATCGGCGTCGTAGCGATACGCCGCCTCGGACTCCGCCGACACCACCGGCAACGTGCTGAACACCGGCGGCCGGTTCGGCGGCGGCGTCACCACCATCACCAGGAAGCGCTGCTCCGTCGTCCCGCCGCGCCCGTCGTCGGCCAGCACGATTACTTCATGAACGCCCCGATCGTCCGCTTCCGGCAACCAATCGATCGCGCCCGTCGCGCTGTCAATCAGCATCCCTTCCGGCGCGACCGGCAATGAGTACGCCACAGTATCGCCGTCGTCATCCGTAGCGAACGCCTCGTAGCGGTAGCTCCGTCCCGCCAGCCCATCCACCACCGGCGTCGTCGCAAACGCCGGCGCGGTGTTCAGCTTCCCGAAGAACTTCAAGTCATACGTGAACTGCGTCCGCCCCGGCGCGGAAAACGCCGCCGCCAGAAAGCCCGTCGCGCTCCGCGGCGCGAGCGTCCCGCCCGTGACAAGTCC
This sequence comes from uncultured Pirellulales bacterium, assembly GCA_964618485.1. GTDB lineage: Bacteria > Planctomycetota > Planctomycetia > Pirellulales > JALHLM01 > JALHLM01. Next base: position 12,175 of record CAZUBB010000001.1, on the reverse strand, counting down.
CGTGAAGTCGTAATACGGCGCACCGTCCGGCGTGTAGCCGTCGGCGTCCAGCACCCGCACCGTCGGATCGCTCAAATTCGTGATCGCCACAAAGAGCGGCGCATCGGCCGGATACTGCCCGTCGTTGCGGATCGAGATGTCCGCAAACAACGTATCCTCGTCCTCCTTAAGCGACGTCCGCGCGTATTGCGGCGCAAAGCTCGCCGAAACATTGCTCAACAAGTCAAACGCCACGTCCCCGGCCGCGCGTTGCTCTCCCTTCAGCACCAGCGTCGTCCGTGCCGTCTGATCGCGCGAGTCGGTCACTTCGAATTCGTAAACGTTGTCCCCCGGCAGCACCGCCAGCCGCACGAAGAAATTCCCCGCGGCGTCGAGCGCCTCGACCGGCTGCCCGTTCACCGTCACCAGAATCACCGACGCGAACGGCCGATCCGCCTCCGCCAACCCCGCCACAGCGACCGTAGTTCCCGCGGCGATCTCCGCGCCCTCCTCCGGCGTGAGAATCGAAATCGACGGCCCGCCGATCGCCGCGCCCCACGTGATCGTCGCCGTGTCCACCAGGTTGCTCACCGTGGCGTCGATCGTGTCCAACCCATCGACCGTGCCCACGTAGCGCAACGTCGCCACGCCGTCGTCATCGGTGAACGCGAACGCCGTCTGCGGATTCGCCCCCGCCACGGCGAAGTCGACGCGCACGCCGGCGAGCGGCGCTCCCTGATCGTCGCGCACCGTCGCCCGTACGACCGCCTCTGAGCCGATTGGCACGACCGATTGCTGCACGGTCACGTCCAGCGAAGCCGCGGCCGCCACCGGCGCCAGCGACTGCCCGCCGACGTAGCCGTACGAGTCAAAATTCGAGTAACCGTACACCGTCAACCCGAACGGCGACGGTCCCGCCAGCGTGTGCGAGCCGAGTTCCACCGCCACCTTCGCGCCGAAGAAGCCGCTCGCGCCGATCGCCGAAAACAAGTTCGCCGCGATCGGCATACCATCCAACTCAATCAAGCCCACGTCCGCCGCCGACGCCACCACGTTCACATAATTGATCGGAAACCCAGTCGCCGGCGTCGTCACCGTGTAGTTGCTGAGGAACTGCTCGTACGGCGGCAGGTACACCATGAACGGATCGCTGGTCACGTTGTCGAACGTCGAACCGTTCGAATACTGCGCCACCAGAATTGGACGCGTCGCCGAAATTTCGCTCGCCACGGTCAGTACGCGCTCGTGAAACTCGCCGCGATCGAGCGTCGCCACGAGCGCGCCGTTCACCCGCACTTCGGTGTCGTCGTCCTGCGCCAAGAACCGGAACGTATCGCCGTTCAGCCGCGTCGCCAGCGGCACCGTCACGAACTCCCGCCCCCAGGCATCGGTCGGCGGCAACTGCTCGACGAGGTGATCGCAGAACCCCGTGAAGTCCGGCACAAACCCGCACAAGTGCGAACCATACGCCGCCACCGGCTTGTCGGCCGTAATCACGGTGCCGGTCAAGTCGTTCGACCCCAGCGCGTCGCGCACCAGGTACGTCTGGCCGGCATTCAACGTGATCGTATGCGTCGGCACCTCGAACGTGCTCTGCAACACGTCGAGATACAACAGCGCCCCGATCGGCGCGGAGAAATTGAACGTCGCCGATTCATTGATCCCCAGCTCCGCCGTCTGATTGACGCCAAAGCCCGTCAAAGGCGCACTCGGCAGCGTCGTGCTCGTCGCCCGGAACGAATAATTCACCGGCGCCAGTGCATTGCCCGACACGACCAGCACGTAGTCGCCGTGATAAAGGAGCGTCGACGTAAAGTCCACGGTCTGATCCGTGCCCACCACCTGCCGATTGGCGGGATCGAACAGAATCCAGCTCGCGTTCCCTCCGGTCCCTCCCAGGCTGTCGAACAACACCGCGTTCCCCGGCACGCCCGGCACGCGATACACCTGCACCTCGCGCCCCGGATTGAGCGTCGCGCTGATGTCGACGCCGTACGTCAGCACCGGCGCGGCGTCGACGTCCAACAGTTGAAAGCGATAATCCGCCCCCGCCGCCGCGTTCCCTTCGACGATCACATAATGCGCGCCGGTCTCTCCCAGCGAAAACACCCCTGAGTTGTCGTCCGCGTTCAAGTGGCGATACGTCACTCCAGTCGGGCTGAGAATCCGCGCGTTCACCGCATCAGAGTCGGTGTCGAGCCCATCGAAGTAAATCCGCTGCCCCGCCGCGCCGTCGAAGCGATACACGACATGGTTCGTCCCCAGCGCCAGCGTCCCCGCCACTTCGTCGCCGTAATCGATCGTCGTCGCGCCGGAAACATCGCGGATCGCAAACCGATAGTCCTCCGCCGCGTCGGTCCGCCCGACCAGGAACACGTAATAGCGTCCCGTGGCGTTCGCCGTGAACAGCCCATCCTCCGCCGAACTGTTTCGCTGCAACACCGTCTGGAACTTCGCGTTCTGAATGAACACCTGCGTCGCGTCGTTGTCGTTGTCCAGCCCGTTGAAGTACAGCGTCTGCCCCGCCACGGCATCGAACGTGTACATAACGGTGTCGCGCCCCGGCGAAGTCTGCCCCGTCACTTCCGCATTGACCGCCAACGGCGCGGCGTCCGCCAGGTCGCGCAATACGAACGCAAAATCGGCGTTCGGCGTGCTGCCGTACATGATGACCTGGTAGGTCCCATCCACGGTCAGCGACAACACGCCCGAGTCCAAGTCGCCATTCGCGCCGCGGAGTTCGTTGTTGAACGGATCGCGAATCGAGGCGAACGTCCCGTCAAAATCGCCGTCGAGGGCGTCGTAGAAAATCTGCTGACCGGTCGTCCCCTCGAACGAGAAATAGCTCACCTCGCGCCCATTGGCCCCCACGTTTCCGGTCACGGTGTCGCCGACGTCGATCGCGGTCGGCGCATTCAAGTTCAACAGCCGGAACCGATAATCCGCTCCCGCGGTCGTGTTCGCTTGCAATACCAGCGTGTAGGTCCCCGTCGCCGTGAGCACCGTCGGCGCCGTCTGGAAATCGGCGTTCAGCGAGAACAGGATCGAGTTTCCCGGTCCCAGCAGCGTCGCGGAAACGTTATCGACGTCGCCTTCCAACCCGTCGTACAGCACGCGTTCCCCCGCAGTCCCCTGGAACTGGTACTGGATCGTCTCCGTCCCCACAGGAAACGTCCCTGTCGTCTCCGCCCCTAGCGTGAGCGTTGGCGCGTGCCCGGTCTCCAGCAGCCGGAACCGGTAGTCCGGCGAAGCATTTTGGTTGTTCTGCAGGACGACAAAGCTCGTCCCGGCCTCGTTGATCGGCCCGATCCGCGACTCGCCATCGGCATTCAACTGTGCTGCTCGCACGCCGCTCTGCAGCACGACCAATGCCAGCACATTGTCAAAGTCGGTGTCGACTCCGTTATAGACGTACTCGTCCCCGACCGCCGAAGTGAACTGGTACGCCGCGGCCTCGAACGGCCCCGTCGTCCCCTCGTTCAAAGTGTCGAACGTCAGCGCCGGCGCGCTATTCAAGTCCAGCACCCGGAACTTGTAGTTCCCCGTTTGCGAAGGCGAGCTCCCCGTCAGCACCACGCTATACGTCCCCGCCGACGGTAACGTGATCGGTCCCTGATCTGTGAAGTCATTCGTCGAAACAAGCGTCACGCCGCTCGGATCGCGCAGCTCGACGCGCAGATTCTGATTCGCCGTGTTGAGGCTATCGAGGTACGCCACCCGTCCCGCCGGCGAAGTGAATTGATACGTCGCCGACTGACCCGCGAGGATCGACAGCGTCTGGGTCGTACCAAAACCGCTCGGCGCGACCACGCCGGGCGTGGTCAATGTCGCGCGGAACGTCGCTTGCACCGAAGCCTGCGAACCGTTCCCCGAAAACACCAGCGCGTACTGCCCCGTCTGAGTGATGTCCGCGGTGAAATCGACTTCAATATTCCGCGTCACCACCGTCGTGCCGTTCGGGGCAACGAGCGACGACGAACCCGACCCCGGCGACGCCACCGATAAGTTATCGAGCGACAACCGCTGCCCGGCCGTGCCGTTGAACGTATACGCCGCCGCGCCGTTTCCCGGAGTAAACGACACCGGCGTATCAACGCCCAGCGGCAGCGCCGGCGCGGCGTCGATGTCGTGCATCCGGAACTGCACGCTCGTCGCGCCATTCACGCCGCCCAGCACCAACAGGTAGTGGCTCCCCTCATCCAAAATCGTCGTCACCGGGCTGTCGCCATTCGAATTCGCTTGGTAGATCGCCTGCCCGTTCGGCCCGATCAACCGCACCGGAATGCTCCCCGAGCCAACCCGCCCGTCGTAAATCAGCCGATCACCTACCGCAGCGTCCACGCGATAAATCGCCGTCTCGCGCCCCGTCGGCAAGTTCGCTGTGATGTCCGTGTTCAGGGGCAAAACCGGCGCCGCCGAAAGATCGCTCAGCACGAGCCCATAGTTCGCCGCCACGGCCTGGTCGTTGCTCACAAACAAATAACCATCGCCGCCGGTCGTCGAGTAAACGATGCCGCTGTCGCTGTCGGCATTGAAGAAACTGCCGATCAACTCGCCCGCGGGCGAAGTCACCCGCGCGCGCACATTGTCAAAGTCGCCGTCGAGCCCGTCGTAGTACAACGGCATACCGGCGGCCAGGTCGAAACGATACGCCCGCGACTCAAACGCCCCCAGGTTCCCCGTTGCCGTCGCGCCAAGCGTGTACTCCGTTGCGTTCGCCAGGTCGAGCAGCCGGAATGGAAACGCAGTCGGTCCCGTCGCGTTCCCCTGCACGTACATCACGTACGTCCCCGTCACCGGCAACGTCCAGACGTTGCTGTCCACATTCGTCCGCCCCGTGAAGAGCTGCGTGTTCGCCGGCCCGAACACCTGAAAGTCCTGCCCCAGCGCGCCGAGCGCATCAAACTGAATCGCCGCGCCCGCCACGCCGTTGAACGCAAAGACCCCCAACTCGCGATCATTCACGCTCGCCGCGTTCACCACCGTGTCAAACGCAACCGGCGTCGCGCCGCTCAAGTCGACCACGCGAAAGCGATAGTCTTCCCCCGGAATCCGGCCGTCGACCGTGATCGTATACGTACCGCTCGTGGGCAGCGTGACAGGATAGCGATCATCCGCCGAGACAAAGTTGGCCACCATCGCGCCGCCGGGCGCGTACACCACGACGTCGGTCCCGCGCCCCAGCGATTGCCCATCAAAGGCGACCTGTTGTCCGACCGTCCCGTTGAACTCAAACAGATCGGTCCGCCGCGCGTTTGCCGGCATCGTTCCCGAAATCACGCTTCCCAGAGCCATCGGCGTTGCGTCGTCCACATCGTGCACGCGGAACTGAAAAGTCGCGGGCATGTTGACCGCCCCCGAAACCAGCACGTAGTAGTCGCCAGACTCTGCGAGCGTCAGGATCTCCGAGTTACTCTCCAGGCCCGTTTGCGTGAGCAAAACGCCTGACGGCGAAAGCAATCGATAGTCAAGATTGGGAACGTACGCCGGATTCTGCCCATCGATCAACACCCGCTGCCCTGCCGCGCCAGCAAAGCGATAAGCGACAGTCTCCTGACCCGTCGGCAAACTGCCGCTCGCGGTCGCACCGATCGCCAGCGCCGTCGAGTTCGTCGCCAGATCCAGAATCCGGAACTGGTACGTCCCGGCGTACCCCAGCGTGGGCGGCGTCACGGTCAGCTTGTAGTTGCCAGCCGTGTCGACGACGAACAAGTTGCTGTCCGTGCCGTTGCCGATGTTGAAGATCGTGTTGTTCGCCGGCCCCACCCAGTTGACGCTGCTGTTCGCCGTCGGAATCGAATACTGCCCCGGCGCGATCGTCACGTGCGTATCGTCGTGCGCTCCGACCAGCAATAACTGCGTCCCCGCGATGAACGCCAGAAAATATCCGTCGTTCCGGTACGTGAGGTTGATGTACTCGGTCCCCAGCGACTCGGTCGGCAGCGCCAGATACGCGTCGGTCGTCGACTGCGCGCGGTTCAAGCCGTAGACCGTCACCTCCTCGTCCGCCACGACGTGCACGCCCAGATCCTGCACGTCGAACAGCGACTCCACCTCCACCAACGTCGGAAGCACGATCGCCGTCACCTCCCCGGGATTCACGGCAAAGTCTTCCGAGAACCCCAACCCCGGCACGCTCACCGTCCCCGTCGTGGCGATGTCGCCGGTGATGAACAACGTCTTCGTGGCCTGGTTGCCTCCTTCAAGCAAATTGTCCGCAAACCCCACCCAGAAATCGGTCCCGCGGTTGTCGATCGAAAACGCGCTCACCGGCAGCAAATCATTCTGCGCTGTCACCGCGGTGGGCGCCGGCGTTGCCGCGCTCGCCCCTCCATTCGTGGAGCCATTCGTCGGCGCACTTCTTGGCAACACCCCGGGCGGGAGCGCGGGCCCCACCTGCGTTTCCGCGCTGCTTCCACGGGATCCACTTTGCGAGCCGCCATTCCCGCTCCCTGTCGCCGGCGCCGTCAACGGTGCAGCCCGCAGCGGCGTCGCGGTCGCCTCCACCTGCACGCAGGTCAGCGCAACCGTCGATGCCCTATCCTCATCATTGTTCACCAGTCGGAACACCAACCGCGCGCTCGTGACCGTCACGCCCGACAAGTCGACGATCGCCGTGCTCCCGTCAAACGTCACCCCCGGCCCCATCGCCGCGGGAATTCCCTCCGTCAGATTGAAAAACGCATCCCGCCCCGCCGCAAACGGCAGCACCACGGGCCGCCCTTGGTCGTCCACGAGCGCCGCTTCGAACGCGTCGCGAATCCCTCCCGTCGCGCTCGTGTCAAAGACCGAACTGACAACACTGAACCGCAACTGCGACGCCACGCTCGGGATCGCAATCGTCCGCTCCATCCCGACAACGAACGAATCCCCCTCCACGATCGTCCCCAGCATCTCCTCGACCGTCGTCGTCCCCTTGCCGCTCGCGCTCCCGCCGTCCTCGAAACTCGTCCACACCTCCGGATCGCTGGCGAACGAGCAGTCCTCCACCGTAATCCCAAACGTCGTTTCGTCCGTCGCTGCAGGGTTCCCTTGGTCCGAGACGCGCACCGTCATGGTGTAGGTCTCTCCGTTCTGCGCTTCAGTCGGCGTCCATTGAAACGCCCCCGTCGCCGAGTTAATCGTCGCCCCCGCCGGGCCGTTGATCAGCGTGTACAGCAGCGTATTCGCCGGCAGATCAGGATCCGTCGCCGACGCCGTGAACGCCACGTTCGTCCCGGAGCTCACCGTCCGCGAAGCAATATCCACCAGCACCGGCGGGCGATTCACCTCAGTCACGTTGATCGAAAACGTCCGCTCGCTGCTCGCCGCCGGACTCCCGCCGTCGGTCGCCTTCACGGTCACCGCGTATGTCCCGGGCCCCTGCGCCTCGTTCGGCGTCCACGTCAGCAACCCGCTCACCGCATCGATCGCCATCCCCAGGTTGGCGCTCGCTGCATCGACCGAATACCGAATCGCACTCGCGGGCCCGTCCGGATCGGTCGCCGCGACCTGCAACTGCATCGCCAACTGTTCCGGAATCGACTTATTCGCGATCGGCTCGATCGCCGGCGGTTGATTCACCGGAGGCGTCGTCGTGTCTTTCGGAAATTCAAACCGCAGCACGGCGTCGTCAAAATCCTTGTCGCCGCCGCCGGTCAAGTCCTCGATCCCCACGATGACGTAGTTGCCGTAACGGTAGTGATCGAATGAGTCCCCATTGCCGCTGGGGAAACTCACATACACGGGAGGGCGCTGCGCGCGCGGCGTCGGCGGCAAGGCGTCCGCCGCCGACCCATCCTGCACGAGGTAAATCCCCATCAATGCGCCGGCCGGAAGATTTAACGTCGTACTGTTGGGCAACGTGGTCGGATCGACGCTCGTATTCGTTGGCGCCTGATCGCTCGAAAAAATCACCTGCCGTGTGGCGCTCGCCAGGATCGTCTGTGTATAATCCGGTTGGCTCGGCGCCAACCCGTTCACGATGCCCGCGTCGTTCTCGACGACGAACAGCCCCACCTCGCTGTGCAGATCAGTGCGGCCGCCCCAGTGAATCTTGGTCTCGATCGTGCTCCCCGCCGCGCCCGGCACGCGAATCGCCGGCGCCGTCTCGCGCTCGTAATACTCAGGGCTGGCAATGAACCCCGTCTGAATCGAATTCGGGTTCGTCCCCGCACCGAGCAACCCGGTCCAGTACGCCAATCCGCCACTGTCCGGCGAGCGATGCAAGTACGTCTGGTACCACGCATTTACTTCCTGGCTCAAATGCTCCGGACTGTAGATCACATTCCGCGCCACCTGCTCGCGCGAAATCACGTTCAATTGCCCCAGCCAAAACGAAGTTTCGCTCGGCCCCGCCACGCGCCCCAGAATGTCCCGATATGCGGCCGCGATAAACGTCTCGTTCGTTCCGCCGGCCTTCTGAAAATACTCCGCTGAGCCGAGGAACCCGGCTTCGACATCCAGCTCGCTCGTCCCCGTCTGAATCGCGCCGGCCCAATAACTCAGCCCCGCCGGATCGGCCGGCCGCCCCAGCACGTCGTTGTACAATTCGCTGACCGTCGCCTGCGCATGCTCGCCCGAAATGAGAATCGAGTTCGCCACGGCGCCGCGCGTGATGCTGTTCGCCCCAAGGCGATCGGTCCAATACTCCAATCCCCCCGCCTCGGCCGGTCGCAGCAGCACATCCTGATAAGCGGCGTCGACAAACTGCCCCAGCGGCGTGCCGAACAACAATTGCCGAGCTTCCAAACGTTCCTGACTCAACGACCGCTGCTTGCGTTGTTTCCGTTCGAACCGCCTGCGCGCAATGGATTTAATCATGATGTCTTTCAGGGGAGGAGGCTTCCCAGCAGCGGAGCGAGGGTGCCGCCGATCGCGCGGCGAGCAGCTACCGGGAAAGTCGTCGGCGCAAAGTCACCGTGGGACCAGAAACCACACCGGAGCGCAAGCATCACGCGCTCATCACGACGGCGGCGCGCGGAAGTCGCCTCGAAGCAAGCCCGCAGGTCAGAGCGCAGGGCCTACCTTCGCTGACGCGACCGCTGTCAGCGACCATCCTGGTCAACACGGCGGGACGCGGCTTTCAATGGAACCGCGCAAAACGACCCCGCGTGGAAAACCACGCCCGCTGGCCCCTGCCGGATCCTATCGACTGCCTATGCCCCGCCCGGCAGCGCCATACTAATTACGAGTCACAAGATGGGTCAAGCAACCGTCGCAACTTTTCCATTAAAAACGATTATCCCACCCCGTTCCGACGCAACAACTCGGGGCCAACGCCGAATCGCCCACGTTTTCGCGTACATTGCGAGTTTAGCGGGCTACTCCCCCGGATCCTCCAGCGCCGCCTCCCCCGCCATCTTCCGCAACTTCAGCATCGCCCGCTTCTCGAGTTGCCGCACGCGTTCCTTGCAAACCCCCATCCGATCCGCCAGGCTCTGCAGCGTCTCGGACTCCGCCAGGTCGTCCAAGCCGAACCGCGCCCGGATGACCATCTGCTCCCGCGGATCGAGCCGCCGCAGAATCGTGGTCAACCGGCGATGCAATTCATTCCACCGCCCTTCGGTGATGCGTCCTTCGGCCTCGTCCGGAAGATCTGCTGCGAACTCCTCCGCCCGCCGCTCGAATCGCGACCGCTCCTGCCGTCGCGCCACCACGAAGCGGTAAAGGTTCCTCCGGATCGCGTACGTCGCATATGTGCTGAAGCGAAACCCTCGCGCGCAATCGAACTTCTCCACGGCCCGCAACAGCGACATTGTCCCTTCACTCAACAGATCGTCCAGCGTGTTGTTTGCGTCGACGAACTTCTTCACTACCGAAATCACCAGCCGCAGATTCGCCTGCACGATGCGGTCGCGCAATTCGCGCGCCCGCCGCAACATCGTTTCCATGTCCCGCACCGAAGCGGCATCGGGCGACGTGCGCTTCATCTGATCCCGCAGCGTCACGGCCTGGTGCTTCCAGTAGTTCATCCGGCGGAACGTCTCCGCCTCCTCGTCGCGCGGCAGTAGTTCGAAATCCGCCAGGCGGCGAATCCGGCTCACTCTTCGCGGCGTCGTCGCGGTCGCCGCGATGGTCATTCGGAGCGGCGTCAATTCCCGCGCCAGTACGATCTCCGCAGCGTCGCCGCGATCGAACGCCTCGTTCGGAATGTACTCGATTCGCTCGGCGCTCAATCGTTCGAAGGCCTCGCGAGTGCCGCGCCGACTGGCACGTCGCTCCTTCGTGCATCCTGAACTCACCATGGTCGCGCCTCGCAGAGATGATTCATCAACCTAGCCCACCGACTGACAAGAAAATACGCGCCGCCGAGGGGGCAGTTCCCCGGCGGCGCAACTGCGAACGGTCGGACTCCCAGCGTTACTCCGGAATCAACACCGTATCGATCACGTGAATCACGCCGTTGGTGCATTCAATGTCGGCCGTGACGACTTCGGCGTTGTTAATCTTCACGCCATCCTTCGCATCGATCTTCACCTTGGCGTCCTTCAACAGCGTTTCCGCTTCTTCCAGTTTCACCACGTCTTTGGCCATCACTTTGCCGGCCACCACGTGGTACTTCAAAATCGCGATCAGCTTCTCCTTGTCCTTCAACACGGCCTCGAGCGTCCCCTCCGGAAGCTTCTCGAACGCCTCGTCGGTCGGCGCGAATACCGTGAATGGCCCCTCCCCCTTGAGCGCGTCGACCAGTTCCGCCTCAGTCAACGCCTTGGCCAGGATCTTGAACGACCCCGCCGCGACTGCCGTGTCGACGATGTCTTTCGGCTTCTCGGCCTCCGCCTTAGCCTTTGCCTTCGGTTCCGCTTTGTGATAGGCGACCGTCGTCGTCTTCGACTTGGCGCACGTTCCCGCGTCGCTTACCGCGACGCCCCCCAAGGCCACGACCAACCCCGCCGCCAATGCCAAACTGCTCCGCAACATGGTGCTGACTCCTCATAACTCCAACCACAGGACCCCTGGCAGCCGCGGCGAAACGCCGCGAGGAACCTGCCCGCCTCCTGGCCACAGCCTGGCCGGCGGAACGAAGAACTGTAATTCGTTCAAATCGTTCACAGCAGTCTAGCCGCCGGCCACCATGCCGGCAACTAGGAAAATCATCCAAATCGTCCATTTCTATCCCCCTGGCCGAAATTCATCCAGATTTCCCCCATTCAGGGCTCGCCGCCGCCTGAGCCCCGAACAATACTAATAATGTCCCCCGAATGGCATGTTCAGTGCCACACCGTGAAAACGGAGCACTGAAAACCGACAACGTGCCGCGCGCTAAATTCGTTCAAATAATTCACCACCCGCGATGCCTTCCTCCCTCCTGACCCCGAAGCAAGTTGCCCGTGCCATCGGGGTCAGCGAGTCCTCGCTGAAGCGATGGTGCGATCGCGGCACAATCGAAACGGTGAAAACGGCCGGCGGACATCGCCGCATTCCGCTCGCCGGGGTCCTGGCGTTCCTGCGCGACTCAGGGCACGCGATTGTCCGGCCCGAAGTTCTCGGCTTACCGGCCGCGATCGGCCAGGGCGATCGAACCTGGGAACGATCGCGGTCCCGCTTTCTGGCGGCGCTCGTTGCCGGCGATGAAGACATTGCCCGGCAGGTGATCTTCGATCTCTATCTCGCCCGCCACCCACTGGCGGACATTGCAGATCAGCTCATCCACTCGGTATTGCTTGAAATCGGCCGCCGTTGGCAATGCGGCGAGGCCGAGGTCTATCAGGAGCGCCGCGCGTGCGAGATCACGAATCGCATCCTCCACGAGCTCAGGGCGTTACTCCCCGAGCCGCCGGCGAACGCCCCCATCGCGCTCGGCGCCGCCCCCGCCGGCGATCAATACCGGCTTCCTACGCTCCTTGTCGAACTGGTGTTACGCGAACTCGGCTGGCATGCGATCTCGCTCGGCTCCAACCTCCCGTTTGCGACCCTCGCCGCGGCAATCGCTCGCTATCGCCCCCGCCTCTTCTGGCTCAGCATCTCGTTCCTCGAAGACGGTGCGGCGTTCGTCCAGCAATATGAGGCGTTCTACGAAAACCTGAACCCCCGTCCCGCCATCATCCTCGGCGGTCATGCCCTCACGGAACCGATCCGCAAACAACTCACCTTCGCCGCCCACGGCGATAACCTCCGTCAACTCGTCGCCTACGTCGAATCCCTCACCCCATCCAACACCCAACTCCCCCGCGCCTCGTAACCTCGCCAGGCCCAAACCATGGATCCCCAGCGA